>NZWK01000021.1 GCA_002701625.1 Chloroflexota bacterium | reverse complement strand
GACGATATCTGTTGAAGACCCGTCGTTTTATACAAATAATGGACTAAACATCACCGGTTTAGTCCGAGCTGCAGTAGAGAATCTGCTTCCTTGGTTTAGTTCACGGACTAATCAAGTGTTGGAAGGATCAGGTGGATCGTCAATTACCCAGCAGTTGGCGAAGAATATCTATATTCCCGAAGACGAGAGACTCGAGCGAAGCTACACACGAAAATTAAAGGAAACAGTGGTAGCTCTTGAGCTCACACGTAAGTATCCCAAAGACGACATTTTAGTCTGGTACCTTAATTCAATTTCATACGGCGGACCATATGTGGGAATAGAAACCGCATCTTTGGCATACTTCGGAAAGGAATCTAGTGATCTGACACTTGCTGAGTCAGCTTTGCTTGCTGGCATTCCTCAGTCACCTGCTTTGTACGACCCCTTCTCACCGCAGAACTTTGACCCCAGTACCGGACAGCTTGTGTGGGGCTCTCCTGCCAAAGCACGACAATCAGGGGTACTTGATTTGATGGTCAGGCGCGGTGTGATATCTCGAACTCAGGCTGAAGCAGCAGCTATGGAACCTCTGGAATTCCAAACAGTTGAATTTGATATCGATGCCCCTCATTTTATTCTTGGTCGTGTGGCCAATGAGCTCATCGCAAGATTTGGACAAGACTCGCTTTTTAATGATGGTCTTGAGGTGATTACTACTCTTGATATGAAACTACAAAGAACGACGGAACGTGTTCTTGAATCGACTATAAGCGAGAACGGAGACTCAGCAGGTTTACATAATGGAGCAGTTTTAGTTCTTGATCCCAAAACAGGACAAATATTGACCTATGTAGGGTCTCGCGATTATTTCCGAGATGATATCGAAGGTAGAAATGACAACATAATGTCTTTAAATTCACCAGGGTCTACTTTAAAACCCTTCGGCTATTTAACAGCGTTTGGTAAGGGTTGGGGCACGCAAACAGCGATATTAGATACACCGTTCTCCTTAGTTGATAGTGAAACTAAGGAAGAGTGGCGGCCGGTTGATCCACTTTCGTATTGGGCTGGTCCACTTTCTGTGGCCAAATCACTCGGTAATTCGTTGAATGTTAGTGCAATTAAGATGGCCATATATACAGGAGTTCCGGCGTTATTGGAGACGCTTCAGGCAGTTGGCTATACGTCGTTTGATAATCCTCTAGGCTATGGACCTGCTTTAATTACCGGAGGAAGCGATATTTCGCTGTTTGATCACGTAATTGCCTACAGCGTTCTAGCGAACAAGGGAATAATGCGTGGTCAGGAGCCACAATCTACAGATCTCATGAAGGATATTGGGCGCGAACTGGAGCCTATAACTTTGCTGAAGGTTTCAGATTTCTCGGGAGCTATTCTTCATAATTTTGAGGAGCCAAAAGAGAGACGAATTGTAGGTGCCGAATACGCATATATGGTCACATCAATTCTATCGAATGGTGAAAATCAATGTTTGGTTTATGCTACGTGCAACCGATTAAAGGTTATCGATGGCTATGCAACCGCGGCAAAGACAGGAACAAGTGAACCGTTCGCTCAAGAGAATGTGCCGGGTGAAGATATACAACGCTTGATTGGAGAAACCTGGACCATCGGTTATACCCCGAACATAGTTGTGGGCGTTTGGGCTGGAAACTCCGACAACTCAATCATAAGAGATATTTATTCAACGACCGTCGCATTCCCAGTTTGGCGCCAAGTCATGATCAACTCCTTTGAAATTTTAGAGATTCCTCCCGATGATTTTGTTCGTCCTCCAGGCATCTCAGAGGTAGAGGTTTGTTGGCCTTCTGGTCGTTTGGTCACGGAATATTGCCCTGACTGGAGGAGAGAGAAATCACTTTATGCCACAGAGGTTTTGGAGAGAATTCAAAGAAGTGAACCTATCGTGAATGAGAGTATTGTGCTGACACCAACGCCTGTTCCGATTTTTGACGAGGATAAGGAAAAAATCTCTCTCGAGGATTCAGATACTGAGCAATCTGAATTTGTTCCTGCGACCGACGGGTGGGACGTCGGACTGAATTATGAGTCTGGTTACGATGATTGGTGGAAATTAGTTTTGATTGATCAGCGAACAAACGAAATTGCAAAAGCAGTTACGCCAGAGCAGTTCATTAAATCTGAGGTTCGATTGGTGCTGCCATGGAACGAGATCTGGGAGTGGGAGGAGATTTTTGAGTGGGCTAGATCGCAAGGGATTCATGAATTAATTCCCAGATTTCCGCGGGAAATCGATATTGAAGCTACTAGCATGTCGATGTCTATAGCATATCCTGGAGCGAATCAGCAGTTGTCAGGCATCCAGCGAATTAGGCTGGAAAATACATACCCTGACTTTTCAGCTATTAAGTTGGAATTATCAGCTCTGGGCAGTAGTTCATGGACGTTGCTTGGAGAGCAATCATTCCAGACTGAGACTTATACGGGATTAGATTGGGATACTCAATTGTTTCCGGACGGTTACTACCGACTCAGAGCCAGCATTCTACTGCCAGACAAGAAGTATTCGGAATATCAGGTCCCCGTGACCCTCGTGAATGGATTCTCCGGCTTGGGACCCTCGATCCGCATCTCTGGGATAGATTCTTTTTCGGTCGTTCGAGGAGTATCTAATATTAGTGCTGAGTTGAGCGGTTTGGATATCAGACAACTTTCTATTTTTATTCAATCACCTGTAAACGAGAGTGCGCCACAACTTTTGACTCAGATCGAAGGACCTGGCGCTAATAATGCCTTCTCATTTGATTCCTCCCAATATGAGAATGGAATCTATACATTAATTTTCGAACTAGAGGATGCGTCTACTGGGATTACCACAACCAGTTTGCCCGTGGAAATTAATAATCTTAGCCGCTAAATTTTAGCGACTATCGACGAGTTTTTGTTGTATCGTCGTCAGGTGCTCCGTAGAATTGATTTCTCTAACGACTATCAAAAAATCTTGCAGCGAGCCCGTCGACAGCCTGATATTTTTCAGCTGTTCACCTACAATATTTTTAGACCCATCGCGAGCGGAGTATTGATCGATCCAGGCTAAATATGCTTGATTGATTTTCCTTGGGCACCAATTAAATTCTTGGCACCAAGCTAAGCGTTTTGCAGACATTAATTCTTCTGCAGCCACCACCTCTTGACTGAGCAATAGGGCATCGACATCGCGACGCAGTTCTTGGAGAAGTGTAAGGTCAAATGATCTGCCTTCAAGTGTTTCGTTTCGTTCATTGCCGGCTGGATGGTGTTTAAGGACCATGTCGGTAATTTCCAGAGCAGCTATATCAGCAACGGTTTCGTTCATTGCCGTACCACCAGAAAAATAAATTCTTCCTAGATTAAAGAACGCTAAATAATGATGTATCCATTCGTGAGCTATAGCAAAGACCGTCTTTTGGTAGGAAAGATTATTGTCTATTAGAGCAGGATACGTCGCTATTCCGCTAATTTTTACTGCATAGGCGGAGTTTGCACCAGACAGTTCGATATTCTTTTCGATTTCATCAATCTGTCTAGGCTTAAGATCCTGCTTGACGAGGTAACCATCGAGATGTTCGATTTTAGTGCGAGGAGATATTACGACGTATTTTGGTGGAGTGGCTAGCTCAACTGATACAGGTGGAAATATATCTAAAAAAGGTACATTAATGATACTCAGATCGAGTTGGACTAGAGCCTGGGTCACTCTTCTTGAAAGCTCTTGTTCGATGACGGATTCGCGGGGCTTATTTGTTGAAAGGCCCATGCCAGCCTGCGGCAGAAAATAACTAGAGAACTCACTGTCGACTACTTCTTCTGAATAAGTAGGGGTAAATATCCCGAAATGCATATATTTAACTAAGTGTTGGGCTTCAAATAACTCGATGCGCCATTTCTCGCCAGCATATCGGTTGGTGAGGCAGACGACGCTGGTGATCAAGGCGGCGATGACCAGTAAAATAGCTGAAGATCGTGGTTTCCAATTGGCCAGTTTCAAAAAGCTCATCGTCCCAGAGTAAGCCCGATCATTTATGATCGGTAACACAACGGACTAGCTTCAGTAGAATCAACTTAATTAGAGCTATTTGGATGTCAATGTATGAATTCTGTTTCTGCTCATGCTGACCGAGAAATCAAGCCACTAGATCGAACTAGAGGCCTACTACTTGTTATTCGTCTATTTCTAGGCCGACTTACGGCAATCCTTCTTGTATTTTCGGTTGCCACATGGGTTTTGAGTTCAAGTATCCAAGAGATATCAAGTCCTGAGCCAACTGTGGCTGCGATTGAGTTATCTTTAGAGTCACTAATCGGTGTTGAGTCATTGTTGTTAGCTCAAGAAAATTCGATTCGTGAGCGTGCGATGCGGATGGAGCCATCTCACATCATTCATTTCGATGGCTGGCCGTTTTTGATTGGTTTGCCGGCCAGTGTGGTTCTTGAATCCAACGTGCAGGAATGGGCACAGCTTTTAAGTGCAGAAGCGGCTCAATCGATCTATGTTTCTGGACCTGAAGTCATTCTATCTGACAAAGCTACGAGTCAAGATAGTTGGTTTACGGTCTCTGGATTCTTTTTGCGAGTCTGGTCTTTTTGGAATGTGGACACGTATGAGGTCGCTTCAATATTCGCGAGAGTTAGTTTTCTAGTATCGGCAGTCTTATTTCCTTTATTTGCTATTGCCGGGGTTGGGTGGGGACGATTTTTTACGAGTGGTCTGATAATTTTAATATCAGGATTTCCGACGATGATAGTGTTTGGAGTGGGATTAGTCTGCTGGCATATTATTGCGCCCAACGGGTCTGGATTCTCTGAGACGATGCGAGACCTTTCATACGCTCCTCTTTGGCAAGGGTTTTCTAACGGCTTATTAATGAGTTGTGCTGGATTAGCCTGGTTGTTGTTTCTCTATATCTATCGATGGTCGAGTGACCGATTTCAGTCCCGTTCACATTGACCTTCAAAGTATGCGCCGATAACGTGTGAGGATTAGAATTAGATTATTAGTGTGAGTGGGTGAATTATGAGTCGAAGTCCAAAAGATTTTTTTATGCCTCTCGCGATTGGCGCTCCCGAGCCGCTTCGCGAGATACCAATGAAGCCATCTCGAATGATTCATTTCATGAATGCTGCTAATGAGCGCATGAGGGCCCGCGTACCCCAGATGCTGGAACAAGTCGATGTATTGTTGGGTAATTTGGAGGACGCAGTTTCTGTCGATGAAAAAGTAGCTGCACGTGAGGGATTTATCGAGGTTGTTAAGTCAAACGATTTTAAGTCTAATCAGGTAGGATGCTGGACGAGAGTGAATGCGTTAGATTCACCCTGGTTTTTAGACGATTTATATGGATTGGTAGGTGAAATTGGTAATGAACTAGACGTGATTATGATCCCGAAAGTGCTTGGGGTTGAGGATATACATTATGTGGATCGGTTACTTGCACAATTAGAGGCAAAATTTAATATTATTGAACCGCTTTTAATTCATGCAATATTAGAAACCGGTGGCGGAGTGGTAGCAGTTGACGATATTGCACAGGCATCACCTCGCATGCAGGGAATGTCCTTTGGGCCTGCAGACTTGGCGGCATCACGTCGGATGAAAACAACGCGCGTGGGGGGCGGGCATCCGTTCTATCGAGTTCGTACAGATCCGGATCCTTCAGATCCTGATTCTGAGCGGACAACATCACAGCAGGATCCTTGGCACTATTCCATTGCTCGAATGGTTGATGCCTGCGTAAATGCTGGAATCTATCCGTATTATGGTCCTTTCGGCGATATTAGTGACCCTGATGGTTGCGAGGATCAGTTTCGGTCCGCATTTTTGCTAGGCTGCGTGGGTGCGTGGTCGTTGCACCCCTCACAAATTGAGATAGCGCGCAATGTTTTTTCTCCGGATCCGGAGGAAGTTATCCTAGCGAAGCGGATATTAGATGCTATGCCGGATGGATCTGGTGTTGCGATGGTTGATGGCAAGATGCAAGATGATGCGACTTGGAAACAGGCGAAAGTAATCCACGATTTAGCGACTATGATTGCTAAGCAGGATCCTGAAATAGCAAAATCCTACGACATTCAAAACTAGTAATGATTTTGTATTGAAAAAGAAAGTAGAACTATGAGATTTTACGAGTTTGAGTCAAAAGAAATCCTTGCGAACGCAGGTATTCCAATTCCTAGATCAATGTTTTGTACAAGCGCTGAAGAAGTATTATCGGCAGCCAATGAAATCGAGGGTCCAGTTGTCCTTAAATCACAGGTTTTGAGTGGTGGAAGAATGAAAGCTGGGGGTATCCGTTTCGCTACCTCAGGAGATGAGGCAGCGGCAGCAGCGATAGATATTTTTGCGTTATCTATCAGCGGTAATAAGCCAGTTGGCATTTTAGTTGAGGAACAAATTGAGGTCGAACAAGAGTATTACGCGGCGGTTACCTATGATGGTCGAGCCAAGCGACCGTTGGTGATTTTCAGCGATATGGGTGGGATAGATATCGAGCAAGTAGCCGAAGATCATCCGGAACATATATCGCGGACCCATTTTTCGGCACTTGGTGACTTTCCTGACTATGTAGCGAAGAATGCAGTAGCTGATGTAGGCATTGCTGGTTCTGAATTGAATGGACTTACACGGATAGTGTCGGGTCTTGCTCGCCTAGCGCTGGATAAGGACATGACACTGGCTGAGATAAATCCAATTGGCCGATTGGCTGATGGGCGAGTGATTGCCTTGGACTGCCATTTAGACATGGAACAAGAGGCTACAAAAAGCCATAAAGGTCTACTGGACTCGATGAATATTGGTGTGGATGAAAAAAGGCAAGCTAGGCCACCAACCAAATTTGAGCAGGATGCCGCNTTTGTAGATTCNGCNGATCCTCGNGGAGTNGCAGGTAATCTCACAGAATTNGAAGGNNATCTCGGNCTCATAATCGGGGCCGGTGGNGGNTCNCTAACTCTNTTTGATGCNGTANGAGATGCGGGTGGNCAGCCGGCGAACTATTGTGAAATCGGTGGAAATCCGTCGGTTTCGAANGCAGCCGCNCTTACTAAGTTNATNTGTGAGCAACCCGGCATANAGAAAATAGCNGTNATGATGAACGTCGTTTCAAACACTCGCGTTGANATAGTCGCTCGAGGNGTGATTAAAGGTTGCCTAGATGCGGGCTATGANCCTGCNGAAAANATAGCNTTGTTTCGGATTCCCGGATCCTGGGAAGAAGANGGATTNGCAATCCTNGATAAGTATTCGGTGAAGTACGTCGATCGATCAGTGAGCATGGATGAGGCTGCAAAGATGGCAGTAGAATCTTTGCGGTAGCGGACCTCTATTGCTAGATAGGACATCATGTTAAGTGCGATAAGAACGACTATGGTCGGATCGTGGCCTATTCCATTTGGGCAGAGACTTATGCTCAAGAATTACTATTCAAGTTTGGTGTCAGATGAGGACGCGTATCCTACTCTGCAACGCGCAGCTCGGATTTCAATGGATGAACAGATTGCATGTGGTGTAGATCAGATTATGGGTGGTGAGGTGTTCGCGCCAGATTTTTATCACCATATTCCTCCTCGATTAGCGGGCTTGCAAACACTTCAGGCTAGGGATACAGCTAAGGGTTATGCAGGGGTGGGCCAGTATCGTGTGATGGAGAGAATAACTGCACCTATGGGAACTGGTCATGCTATTGCTTATCGTCGTGAGAGTGCAATTGAGCCGAAATTACGCAAGGCTGCAGTACCGTCTCCACTGACTATCGGCGGAGGCTTTGTGAACGACACTAATTCTGATCACATAGCCGATATGATCGACATAATTTCTGATGAGATTGCTGACATGGTTGATGCCGGAGCGACTGAGATTCAACTGGATGCGCCGAGCGAAGCCATTGGGTTAGTGTCTGGTAATAGATCTGTAGGCGAGCTTGTTGAAGTAATAGCAGGTCCGCTAGAAGCTGCACGTTCCGATGTTGACGGACAGACGGTTACACGGACGGTGCATTTTTGTTTAGGGGATATTTCACGGCAAACGGCTACCGAAGATCAAAATTTGAAAAATTTGATTCCGCTTTTGCAGGCTCTGGACGGGATAGTCGATAGAGTTCATTTTGAGTGTTCGTATCCTGGGCAATGGGAGGATATAACTGTATTAAACGAGGTGCCTAGCTCTATGGAGATTATTGCGGGAATTGCTGACGTTAAATCCACTAATCCCGCTACTTCGGTTGACGAACTGTCGAATAAGATTCAGAACCTTCTTAAGATTATTCCTGCTGAGCGGTTACTTGTTTCAACTTCATGTGGTTGTGGTCGTGTTCCTCATGACGAAGCGATTCGTTTGGTTAGAAATCTAGTGAAGGCCGCCCGCTCAGAATAACCACAAGGGGTCATCCATCTGAATTTCCATGAAAAATTCTGGGTAGCAATTTCTACTCGTACAAGTCTTTGCCAGAAGAGTGGCAGTATAAAAAAGTTATCTATCTGTAATCTGTTTATATTCCCTAGGTTCCGGACCTGTGTACACGGTGAGTGGTCTTAGAAGAATATTATTTTCAAATTGTTCGATAACTTGAACGCACCATCCAGGAGTTCGTCCTACCGAAAATATAGGCACGAAGAAGTCCTCTGGAATCCCGTGCAGGTAGTACACCACGCCCGCATAAAAATCGACATTAACGTTCACTCCCAAACGAGAGTAGGGCGCCATTGCATCTACTACAGATTGGAGAATTTGATACCACTTTGGCTGTCCCATTTCTTCAGAAAGCTGTCTGACTCCCTCACGCATATGTCGTGCACGAGGGTCTTCCGCCCTGTATACACGATGACCAAACCCCATCACAGGCTGTCTATTTTTACGTAAATTTTTGACATAGTCTGCTGCGTTTTCGGGTTCACCAATATCGATGGCCATTTGCATTACATTCTCAGCGGCTCCGCCNTGTGCAGGACCGGAAAGTGCAGCGATTGCCGCAACTACAGATGCATGAAGATTGGCGTCGGTGCCCGCGACCACTCTTGCTGTAAATGATGACGCATTTGTACCGTGTTCAGCGTGCAGAATTAAGTCAGTATCCATCAACTTGGCTGATTCTGGAGAAGGAATTTCGCCGGTCATCATGTATAGAAAATTGGCTGCGTGATCGAGTGATTCGTCTGGCGCAATGATTGNATTATCATTTCGCATTTGAAGCTGTGCGGCAACAATCATTGGTACTTGACTAGTTAGACGTAAAGTTTTTCTAATGTTGGCGTCGGGCGTGTTGTCGGTGACTTCGGGGTCTGTTGCTGATAATGCAGATACTGCAGTTCTCAAAACATCCATCGGATGGGCGTCCTTNATGGATTCGATTATTTTATAAATATTATCTGGGAGCTTGCGTTCTGTTTTTAGTTGGGCTGTNAATCCTTCTAGCTCGGTTGCATTTGGTANTTCACCATAAATAAGCAGAAACGCCGTCTCCTCAAAGGTGGATCGTGTGGCTAGATCATGAATCGAATATCCTCGATACCAAAGATTACCCTCTTTACCATCAATGTCACATACTTGCGAACGTTCGAAGTACACGCCCTGCAGACCACGATTTATCTGCGGTCCCTCTGTTTCGGTAGCTTGATCTGGCATAAAATCCCTCTTATATAATTCGGTAGTACTACAGTNTAGCTTCCAGATGTGGGAATGAACAATANGGTTGGGTAGGTGATGTTCTNGTGNNACCAATTCTAANTATTGCCGGTTTAACNAAAGAATTNGGTGAAGTTCGAGCGCTTGATGAACTGAATTTGGANCTTGAGCACGGAGCGGTGCACGGACTAGTCGGTCCTAATGGCGCGGGCAAAACAACATTGCTGTCTATTCTTGTGGGATTACGNCAAAAGACTCATGGCAATATTCAATATGGGATCTCAGAANATCGAGTGACACTATTACCAGATACCCCTGACTTTTTCCCATTTCTTACGACTCGCGAAGTTGTAGATTTAGCCCGGTACCCNTTTAGAGATCGTGTCGATGTAGGAGCTNTCGATAAGGTGATAGTGGAGGTGGGNTTGGAGGAGGCTGCCGATAGGCGTGTGGGCGGTTTTTCTCGAGGTATGAAACAACGTCTGGGTCTCGCTACGGTATTGATATCAGAGCCGCAGCTNCTTTTATTGGATGAACCATGTTCAGCGTTAGATCCATTTGGCCGTCGTGAAGTGTTGAACTTGGTGTCTGGACTAAAAGGAAAAACAACNGTGCTTTTTTCTACTCATATTTTGGGTGATGTTGAATCAGTGTGNGATTCGATGACCGTGATGAATAACGGAAGAATGCTCTATGACGGCTCAATTGACACATTTAATGACTCGCGTGAACAGTCATTTGAGGACTCGATACTTGAACTATTGACGATAGATTCCAATAATTCACTTGCAGAAAAGCAGGGCTCCTGATGAATCTATGGCGAGTTGAGCTACTACATCTTNCAAGAACGTGGCGCGGTTGGACGTTATCTTGCNTCTTTCTTTTGGCAAGCTTACTTGCGACTCTAATTGGCTTTTTAATCCAGCGTTCATCGACCTCGTCATTCACCTATGATCAAACACTCGATTTATATACGGCTTTCGCGTGGCTTCCAATTCTGCTGTGGACAGGTATCGCAGCATCAAGCTTTGCTATTGATAGCAATACGGAGCGTTCCGTATTTCTAAGGTTGCGATTCTCACTCGCGGAGATACTCATCAGCAAGTCCATATTTTATTTCGTTTNGGTAGGAGTCCTATGGCTAACGGGCTTTGCTATTACTTTTTTTCTGGGATTACTTATATTTGATGGGAGCCATCAAATTAACCTTGGATGGTTTTTATGGGGTCTTTTCTTTTTTCTTATNACTGGAATTTTTAGNACGACGTTAATTTTGTTTTGCGGCGCATTATTCAGAGGGGCTGTGGCTTCGGTGTTAGTGGTGATAGGCCTAAATCTTGGTCTGCCAATCATTGCCTCGCTACTAATATTNCTTGAGTTGTTGATCCGTGGTTTGACNGATACTGCNCCTGNGGAGTGGGAGACAGTATCTTATGTTGCTAGAACTTTTCTCTGGTGGCCATCCGCGACGTATGACGCCGTCATTTTTATGAGCGTNACCCCATCTGAAATATCAGCAGATACAAGTATCAGCTTAGGACAGGCAATTGAACTTGAGCCTGATTTCCGTATTAAACCGCTGGTGTCATCAGTTATAGCGGTGCCAGCTATGGCTTTATTTGGTTGGCGCCGGTACGCCAAACGTGAAGTCTAATAGTTCTNTAAATTCTTAAGGGTTCATAAGCAGTCAGAAGTTATGATGTAACTCCCGACTGCCCAGACCACGTAANTTATTAGTCGTCTTCAAGAGTCGACGTATCACCCTCATCCAAACCTAGCTCACGGGCCTTTAGGAGTCGGCGCATAATCTTACCCGATCTNGTTTTTGGCAGGATATCTATCACAGCAATTTCGCGNGGCGCGACGGCTGGTCCAAGTCGCGTTCTGCAATGTCGATTCAGAGCACGCATCAGTTCTGGAGATTCTTCAAACCCCTCACTCAATGTAACGAAGGCCTTCACAACTTCCATGGCAACTTCATCGGGCTTTCCTATAACTCCAGCTTCTGCCACTGCCTCATGTTCGATCAATGCACTTTCCACTTCGAAAGGAGAAACTAGATGACCTGCGGTGTTGATAACATCGTCATCTCGACCCAAAAACCAGATGTATCCATCGGCATCCATCTTGGCTCGATCGCCTGTATAGTACCAACCATTGATGAATCTCGAGTCATATCGTTCTTGATCGTTCCAGTAGGTTCGAAACTGTGACGGCCAACCAGGTTTTACAACGAGGGCACCCTCTGTTTCGGCCTCATTAATCTCATTTCCTTCATCGTCAACTACGGTCACATGAACGCCCGGGAAGGGGCGACCCATTGACCCTGGTCGAATAGGCATTGAGGGATAGTTTGCGCACATTATCGCGCCGGTCTCGGTCTGCCACCAGTTATCGTGGATAGGTAGATCGAACGCTTCGATTCCCCAGACGACTCCTTCGGGGTTAAGTGGCTCACCAACAGACATCACATATCTGAGTGATGAAAGATCATACTCACGCGCTACATTTGCGCCCGAACGCATTAGCAGGCGGATGGCCGTGGGTGCGGTGTACCATACTGTAACCTTGTGATTCCGGACTACTTCATACCATCTTTTAGCCCCAAAACCTCCCTCATCTATCACGGATGTTACCCCGTTAGAGAAAGGAGCAAACATGCCGTAGGATGTACCAGTCACCCAACCAGGATCAGCGGTGCACCAGTAGATATCGTCGTCATTAAAGTCCAGAACATACTTGCCAGTCGCGTATTGGCTCACTATTGCGTTGTGGACGTGTGCTGCGCCTTTTGGTAAGCCTGTGGTGCCGGACGTAAAGTGCATGACCGACCAGTCTTCCGCACCAGTTTTTTCAATTTCAAAGTCTTCAGATGCTGGGTCAACTATTGATGAGTAGGAGATATCACTGTCAGCAACGTCTCCACCCTCACGATGATTAATCACGATTACATTTCGTAGAGAGGGCAACTGATCACGTATTGCGTTGATTTTGGGTAGCAATTTAGGTGTTGTGATGACCGTGCAACCTTCAGCACGATCAATACGATCTTTGATTGGTTCCGGTCCGAAGGCTGAAAAAAGTGGCGCCATAATCGCACCGATTTTCAGAATTCCAAAACATGAGAAATACAGTTCAGGAATTCTGTCAGCAAGAAGGAAGACACGCTCTCCCTTTTCAACGCCAATACTTTTTAGAGCGTTAGCTACTTTATTCGTTTGCTTTTTCATGTCTGAATAGCTATAAGTCTCAATTTCATTTGAGGCACTTTGCCAAATAATGGCCGCCTTGTTAGCACGCGCGCCATCTGCATGTCGGTCAATACATTCATAGGCCTTGTTGATGAGCCCGTCAGGCGTGTCTAATTCTTCCCAAACATCGTTCCAGTCCCAAGACTCTCTCATTGCAGCCCAGTCCGGAATTTGTGGCGATGCTTTTAGCTCTCCAACCGTTTTTGGTATTTCTGGATATCCTTCGATCATTTTAATTCTCCCACCTGAAATTAAGGATTGTTATTTTTCCTTGCGCAGCCGAGTATAACGCTTCTAGGACTTGGATTTCTCTCTAAACTCGGATAAAAATAGATCTAACCAATTAACTGCCTTGCGGCTAGAAATGTCTCGGCAACCGAATCCACGGTCATTGACCTGATATCTACATCTGACACGCCATTATCACGTAGCCATGGGACTTCATAATCAGGTACGAGCTTCCAGACGTCGAGGTTTACGGCATCAGCCTCCTTCCATCGACCAAAGAAGCCAGCCGGAGATCCGTCATGACCAAGTGACACCTGTTTTGCGTATCCGGCGTGCACAAGGTTAAGAGCAATCTGGCTCCTCTCCGCTACATATTTCTCGTCTGTAGAAAAGAAACGGTCGAGCCCTACCACCGCGCCTCGTCGGGCTATTTCGGTTAGATAAGTCATATCAGATGTGTCATTTGAATGTCCGATTGTGACGGCGCCCAGATCAAGGCCTTCGTCCTCAAAAATGTCTAGTAGCGGCAAACCAAGTTTGTCTGCTGCCCGAGTATGGCAAGAGATTGGTGAGCCTGTTGTCTGGGCAGCTCGTGCCGCTGCTCGCGCGGTTTTTTCTAATTGCACACGGGGCGATCCTGGTCCCTCGTCTAATCGGGCTTCAAAATCCCACGCTAATTTTATTATTCCAGCTTTAATGCTTGAGCCGGCAATACCTTCTGTGAGTTCTCTTGAGAAGTAGGCTGCAATTTCATCGATATCCCACGCGAAGAAAATTGAAGGTATCCAGCGATATACCCCAGTTGCACAAATGATATTCATATCATGCTCAGCCTGCTGCTCCGCGATCGATTCGAAAAGCCATGCCTGTCTCCCTAAGTCGAAGGGGGTGAGATCTATCATTGAATTTATACCGCTGGATTTAGCACGCTTCAGTGCCTCGACGCATCGATCTATAATTTCTTGCTTGCGTTCTGGGGTATCACAGATACCCGGCAAATCTTGCATTCCGGATGTTCCGTTTGTGAGATGTTCGTGAGATAGTGTCCATCCTAAATCATCGATTGAGATTGGGCCGTTGATTGAATTTATTGTTGGCATTTATGTTCTCCCTAATTTTCCATCTGTTCAGCCAGTCGAGATGTCACCGAAATAGCAGCTCTAATCCAGCGCGAAACCTTTTGAGGATCTACCGCGATATCAACTGTATCTTGTGGTGAGTGAAAATAGTGATGTCTACCTCTAAGCGAAATGAACTTTCCGCCGCGCGATGCAATATCTCGAGCTTCTCCGCCCACTGGTGTTCCCACAGGATCCGGTAAATATTCGAAGGCGCTAATATTGGCGTCGCTAATAGAAGATTCGGCCAAATTCATAAGAGATTCGGAACTTGCACTGATTCGAGCCCCCTTCATCTTTCCTTCGATTGCATTTGTTCCTCTCATTACATCGACATGCTTTGCGCCTATTGATGCTCCTAAATGAAGCCATGTATGCGCCGGATGAGTCATACCACTTTGATCTGACTTGTATGTTTTTAAGTGGTGAATGAGACCTTGGTGTCCGAGTTCATGACCTCCCGTGGCCGAAAAATGGAAGGAAGACGGGCGATCGCGCCATTTATTCATTGCCTCTGCAATTGCGAGCCAAGCCGTGAGTCCTCCACCGCGCTCGGCTGCGCATGTAAACCAGCCAGATTTTGGTGTCATTATGCCGATTCCAGGCTTCTCGCTAGCATCGGCAGATTTTAGATTTGCGATAACATTTGTGGCGGTGGAAGAAAGTCGATGGGCGTCGATTGTTAGTGTTGCTGATCCGCCAATAATGAGACGGGATCGTAATTGTTTGATGGCGCCTGGCTCTACTTGCAGTACAGGTAATTCAAATGCCGCACGAATCGATTCAGCGTTCCGCAACACAATCTTTCCATCGGGATCTCCTGTGGGAACAATGACTCCAACGGCGCCTCTCTGGGCGATATTTTCATAATGCTCTTTGGCATGTGGCTCCATCCATCGAACATCTCTTCGGATAGCTGAATTTGCTATGACTATTTTGCCGAAGAGATCGTCTTCGGAATCATCTGCAAGTTCTCCTTGCACTCCCTGAGGACCAGTCACGCCGCCATCAAACATTGGAATTCCGGTAATGTGAATGTCATCAGCGCTTAATTCCGCTGTCTTATATTCGAATAGTGGAAATGGGTATGATTCAACTATTGGCTCAATTCCTAGGTTAGACAGCTCCGAGGCAAGCCATTCCGTAGTGGCATCATCTCCTGGCAGTCCAGTTCGATGATCACCGAGTTGTTCATACTGACGAATTCGGCTCTCAATAATTGTCGGATTTATGCCACGTAAGCTATCAAGATCCTCGATTTGGCTGGGAGTCGAGTGTTCTGAACTCAATATTTAATCCTTAATTTTATTTCTCTGAGGGCAGTGTAATAGAGATGGTGGGAGCTACAACCCACGCTGGGGTAGACTTGAATAAGTTGTTGGCTTTTAGACTAAATAGAGTTTGTCGTGAATGAGTGTGATAACTATGAATTTCTCTGATGTTATAAATTCATCTGCTTCCGAAGATTGTTTTCGTCAATATGTCATGCCCGATACCTTCAATATCGAGACTCTCCTCGATCGGAAAGATCACATTGATTCTCACTTTTCATATTTTGAAAAAGCGAGCGAGTCGTTTGCTCTNTNCGGGATTGGTATCAGTAAAATATTCGAGCTCGGTTGTGGTGAAGAAATATCGTCANTAGATCATCGGGTGCGTAAGGCTCTATCAGTCACTGTTGTCAGACCAACTCAGGAAGTGTCGACGNTAACGGAGCCTACAGTATTGGGTGGTTTTCGGTTTAACAAAAATACCGAACCCGANGAGGTCTGGGAGGATTTTGGATACGGTCATATGATCCTTCCAAAAATTCTTTTCACGAAATGTCTNNTAAATCAAGATTCAGATGAGACAGTCACATTTTTGACGGTGTCTCCAGGCGTGTCGTCTTTTGAGGCNATCTCGATTCTCACNCAGTTCCAAAAATCACNNNCCTCGAGCTGTGGTGACAAGTCTAAATCAATGGCGGTGGTTAAGACCGACGTGGATGATGACGCATGGAGAAGTTCCGTTAATGCTATTTCAAAAGGAGTCCGAAAAAATCAATATAGGAAGGCAGTTTTAGCCACGCGAAAGACACTGACAGGAAAATTCAAAGTAGCATCGGTNTTGGAATCTCTACGCAGTTCATATCCTGAGTGTTTTCTCTTTTGTTTTTCGATCCCGAGAAATGAGGGAGGAGTACTGTCATTCATAGGTGCCACACCCGAATTACTTGTTTCTCTTGATGGAGAGAGTATTAAATCATTAGCCTTGGCTGGATCGATAGGTCGTGGCGCAGACAGGCCTGCGGACACAGAGAAGGCATTAACNCTGACGCGTTCTCACAAGGATATAGCTGAGCACGACGAAGTNATTTTGGAAATTTCAAATCGTTTGAGGTCGCTTACCGACTCGGTAACTGTGGAGCAGACTCGACTTCGGCGCTTGAATAATATTCAACATCTCTCNACAGCAATTACGGCCCAGGCTCAANCCGGNTCTAGCTTACTGAAGTTAGTTGAGGTGCTTCATCCTACTCCTGCTGTGTGCGGCGCGCCCAGGGAGATTGCGTGGGGTGTGATTGGGGAACACGAGCAGTTTGATCGTGGATGGTATGCGGCGCCGATTGGATGGATGGATTCTAAAGGTAGAGGGGAATTTGCNGTTGCGCTTCGTTCTGCCCTTGTGGAAGAGGCGAGGGCTTGGCTGTTTGCGGGAAACGGCATTGTTGGCCAGTCGAAGCCCGATATTGAATTACACGAGGTAAATCTAAAATTTAAGCCGCTGANTGATGCTTTGGGAGGNACTCGGGATGGACATTGAACAATCGATCCTGCCCCACGAGAAAATGACTGATGCCTTTATTGAAGCACTAATCGGTGCTGGGGTGCGTGATTTTGTTGTTTGTCCTGGTAGTCGAAATACCCCTGTCACTGTGAGCCTAATTAACGCGCATAAGAAACTACATGGTGATGAGAATCGGTTGAAGCTATGGCGACATATCGACGAGCGATCCGCTGGTTATTTTGCTCTTGGAATTGCTCGCGCGAGTAATCGTCCAGTTGCTGTAAGTGTGACCTCAGGTAGCGCNGTTGCTAATTTACTTCCTGCAGCCATGGAGGCCAGAATTTCTAGAGTGCCGCTTATTTTTTTAACAGCTGACAGACCAGCTGAGTTGCAAGAGGTTGGCGCGAATCAAACTGCCAAGCAGGTCGGTATATTCGGCGATCACGTCAAGTGGGATGTGCAATTACCTATNGCTGATGTTTCGGTGTTGGAAAAAACAATTAAATTTTCGAGCGCAGCAGCTCGTAGATCTGTTGGTGTGGCGATGGATTCACCTAATGGACCGGTGCACATCAACATACCGTTTCGTGAGCCATTACTTTCGGGTNCAAAAGATGACTCAATTTGGTCATCAGGACCGGANTCTGTGCTTTCTANTGTGCCGCAGATACAGCCAGACGACTATCAAATCGAACTTNTAACTGATTGCCTTCGGAATAGTGAGCGAGGCATCATACTTTGTGGCCCTGAGTTAACAGGTTTGTCTTCAGCAGGAATTTTTGAACTATCAGAATTATTAAACTGGCCTATCGTAGCCGACCCGATGAGCAATCTACGATGGGGTCCCTATGATTTTAGTAATCTGATAACTACGGCAGACACGTTNCTACGTGTGTCACGGTTCGCTGAGCAGATGAAACCCGAGGTTGTACTCAGATTTGGGGCGATCCCGACTTCAAAAGTGTTGAATGACTGGCTGCTGAATTCTGATGCNGATCAGATAGTCATTGATGAGGCATCTCCAGCTTATGCAGGCTATCGAGATGAGAATGNAACAGCTGCGGTATATCGATGCACTCCAAAGCTATTTATTGATGCCGTAAGGCATAAGCTGCCCTATACGAACACCACTACCACAGATTATTTGAATNATTGGTGTCGTAACAATGCTCGTATTCAGCAATATTCGAAGCGATTTTCNAAAGATTGTGGTAATAGTTTTGAGGGGAGCATATTTATTGCTCTTAGTGAGGAATTGGACACTAAAATTGCTCTAATACTTGGGAATAGCATGCCGGTTCGGGATGCNGATTCCTTTATTTCAACNAATAACANCGCGAGCAGAATCTATGGCACTCGAGGNGTAAGTGGAATTGATGGTGTAGTGTCTGCGGCAGCGGGTACTGCCACCACCGGCGCTCCTACAATTTTGGTTGTTGGCGATCTTTCATTTATTCACGATACAAACGGGATGTGGNCTGCCTCTCGTTATGATCTNAATTTAAAGATAATCTTNATTAACAATNCGGGTGGCGGAATTTTTTCATTTTTGCCTCAACAATCACTGTTGATGGATGATGATTTTGAAGAGTGGTGGGGTGCGCCACATGATCTAAAGCTAGAAGCACTAGTAGAGGCATTTGGTGGAAAGTACAAAGCGCTGGAAGTAGATGAAAACNTTCATGANGGGCTTCTTCGNCTGCTTGNAGAANCAGGNTTAGCTGTTCTTGAGATTAAGACGGATAGGTCTGAAAATTTTGCGCTGCACAGGCAATATTGGAAAGAGGCGTCCGATATAGTCTCTCTGACCGCNAAGGACTAAATAATGTTTGGAACATCTAATATTCGACTATGACATATACAGAGGTTAACGGACTGGCTCTCTATTACGACCGATACGGGTTTGGACCACCGGTGGTAATGCTTCATGGATTTACCGGATCGAGAACAACATGGCTNGACCTAGTTCGGGAGCTTCAGGATAGCTTTTGTACGTTTTCATTCGATCTCATTGGGCATGGCCGATCAGGATCTCCTCCAGAGATCGAGCACTATTTAATGGATAATGCCGTCGATGAGCTTGTTTCAGCCGTGCGATCGATAGGGATTGAAAAAGCAGTGTGGCTTGGATATTCACTGGGTGGNCGGACAGCGTTACAGGTGTGGAAGCGGCATCCAGATGTAGTTTCTGGATTGATTCTTGAGGGCGCAAGCTCTGGAATTCCGACTTGTGAGGAGAGAGATCTACGAAGAGAGTCGGATGAAGAATTAGCTCANTTGCTNATTGAAGATGGTATTGAAGCATTTGTGAGTCATTGGGAATCGATGCCGTTATGGAAATCACAGGAGATTAATTTATCTGAATCTTCACGAACAGCCCTTCGAGCTCAGCGTTTGGCACAACGGGAAATCGGACTTGCGAACTCTCTGCGGGGAATGGGAACNGGGGCTCAATCTTGGCTAGGTGAGGAGCTTGAAAGCATTGACGTGCCAGTCTTGTTNATAGCAGGTAGCCTAGATGATAAATATAGTCAGATAGCAANAGAGATGGATGAACAGATTCNGGANAGTCGGCTAGAACTCATCGCTGATGCGGGCCATGCNCCGCATATAGAAAAGCCGGAACTGGTTCACAAAGTGATTAAGGATTTTTTATTACNACATCGTGTTGATCTGTAGGAGAAATGGGNCACTGAATTGAACTGGAGGAATAATGAGTAACATCAATTGGGAATCAGTAAAGGANTACGAGGACATCCTCTACGACAAGGCTGAAGGNATAGCGCGTATCACTATTAATAGACCAGAGATACATAATTCATTCAGACCACAGACTCTTGATGAACTTAGCGAAGCTTTTTTTGANGCTGCGAAGGATGATGAAATCGGTGTGGTGTTATTTACAGGCGCAGGAGGGAGATCCTTNTGTGCAGGTGGTGATCAGCGAGTGCGTGGTCATGCAGGCTACGAAGATGATGAAGGACCTCGACTAAATGTTTTGCCGTTACAACGGTTTATTCGTGAAATGCCAAAGCCCGTGATTGCATTGGTGGCGGGATATGCGATAGGGGGAGGTCATGTGTTGCACGTGGTATGTGATATGACGATAGCTGCTGAAAATGCCCGTTTTGGGCAGACCGGACCTAGAGTAGGGTCGTTCGATGCTGGCTATGGTTCGAGTTTACTTGCTCGCGAAGTTGGAACAAAGAAAGCCAAGGAAATATGGTTTCTGTGCAGGCAATACGATGCTCAAGAGGCTTTGGAAATGGGACTTGTAAATACAGTTGTGCCACTGGATCAATTGGAAGAAGAAGGAGTGAATTGGGCACGCGAAATTAATGAGAAATCACCAACTGCTATTAGGTTTTTGAAAAATGCATTTCATGCTGACACAGATGGCGTTACGGGACTTCAAATTCTGGCTGGCGATCTCACGATGATGTATTACACGAGCGACGAGGCAAAAGAAGGACGAAACGCATTTCTAGAGTCGAAGCGGAAACCTGATTTTGGGAAGTTCACAAGACTCCCATTTCATGGCTGAATATTTGAAGAAGTCAACGACTTATGAGTAACGTTTTTAGTTCTAGTCGTGAGGTTTCGCAACGGGGTCGTGCCCAGGCTTACTTTCTTGCTGCACGCCCTCAAACGCTCACCGCCGCTTTGAGTCCAGTTATTGTTGGCTGGGCTGCTGCATCCGGATTAGTAGATGGATTCGATCTGTTGCCTGCGGTGGCCGCGTTACTTGGTGCTTTGCTTCTTCAAATTGCGGCCAATTTCGCCAATGATCTCTCGGATTATAGACGTGGTGCTGATGGACCAGAGCGATTAGGTCCTGNCCGTGCNGCGGCNAGTGGATTGCTCACGGAAAAACAATTATTTCGTGCGGTGATATTTATTTTCATCTTGGCTATGATTCCAGGCCTATATCTCATAGTCAGTGCGGGTTGGATTGTATTGGTNATAGGATTTTCTGGGATTATTGCTGGTNTCACCTATGTCGGCGGTCCATGGCCCTATGGGTATCGNGGTTTCGGTGAAGTGTTTGTATTTATTTTCTTTGGTGTCATNGCAGTAGCNGGTACTTTTTTCGTTCAGACAGGTTCTATTAATACGGAGGTGGTTTTACTATCTCTACCAGTGGGCATGACTGTTACAGCGATATTGGTGGTTAACAATGTCAGGGATTTAGATCTAGATAAAGCCGTAGGTAAGCGGACGTTGGCGGTTATTTTGGGTTCAAAAGTCAGTCGTTACCTTTACTTGACTATGTTATTGGCTGCCTACTTAATTCCCACCTTACTTCCGGTATTTTTTGTAAATTTAAGCTGGTGGTTACTTGTAGTATGGATCTCTGTTCCGTTAGCTGTTGGACCAGCNCGGACTGTTTTGCGTGATGAACCAGGACCAACATTTAACATCGCATTGCGGTCGACGGCGCGTTTGCATTTGGGGCTCGGACTTCTGCTTTCATTTGGAGTCTACATGTGAAGCAAATTCAGGTCAGAAAACTGCGGTGGCGTCCTTTTGAGCTACACCTGTCTGAGTTATTTGAGAGTTCCTGGGGGGTTATAAAGTCTCGCACCGGCATTTTGCTAGGTATTTCTGATTCGGATGGCTTCGAAGGATTTGGTGAGGTGAATCCAATGCCCGAATATACAGGGGGGGCTAACGTTGCTGACGTGTGCGGCCAATTTGCTGGGATATCGCACAAAAAATTTGGGTTGGGGATGTTTGATTTTTCGAGTACGGGTTCTATGCTGGCTTGGAATGCCTGTAAAATGGCACTCTTGGATGTAGAGGCTCGCAAATTTAATTTGTCGTTACACGTGAAGAGGCCAGGGGATCGCCGTCTTGCAGTTTTCACAAACGGACTATTAGCTAATTTAACTTTGGATCAGACACTCACACAGGTGGGAGATTTGGTCAATTCCGGATACTCAACTTTGAAACTTAAAATCGGAGTTAAGCCATTAGACGAGGACCTTGAAATGATT
Source organism: Chloroflexota bacterium (assembly GCA_002701625.1). The sequence goes on along the minus strand of NZWK01000021.1, from coordinate 5,257 downwards.
CATCAGATAAGATCTATGTATCCCAATACAACACTGCGATTAGATGTAAATGGTGCTTGGTCTTTGGCAACAGCTATAACCGCAGTCAAAAAACTGATTCCATACGATATTGAACTGATAGAGCAACCTACAAATCCTGATGACTTGGAGGGTCTTGCCGAGGTACATGCTATTAGTTCAATTCCTATTGCTGCGGACGAGGCTCTTTACAGAGATTCTGAGAAGGCTAATCAGATCGTTAGATCTCAGGCAGTCGATATATTGGTGTTGAAGCCGCTGTTGATTGGTGGCATTCGTGAGACGCTTGGTATGGCGGAGTGGGCAAGTGATTACGGGATCAAAAGTTACGTAACGACAACATTTGATTCAGCAATTGGAGTTNCGATGGCAATCCATGCGGCAGCTTCATTGCCATGGCGGGCTGCTCATGGTTTAAGCACCGGCAAACAGATGCTCAATGATATTGCCANAACACCTCTCCCGACGAGCGGAGAGATTCAAATTCCTAAGGGACCTGGACTTGGGATTTCTCCTGAGGTCGATATGTTGGAAAGAGTCGCGACAGCTCCATGGCGAGAGATAGTATATGAATGATTTTATGAGCGAGATAGGTTTGCCTGATTGGGTTGCTCTTCGGTCCAAAACTCATGCTGACGTCCTTGCGATCAGTTCTGCAGATGAATCCTTGAGTTATGAACAACTTCAAATTGCAGTGTCCCATGCGGCAGGGCAATTACTTTCTATTATCAATAAAAGTACTAGACCAATCGCGATCCTGACAGGAAGTAGTGTTGACTTTTCTATAATTCTTCATTCAACCATCCGAATATCGCGAGCGATTTTGCCGCTTAATACGCGCCTGATGGTCAACGAGTTGAGATGGCAGCTCCACCATGCTGAAGTTGAATACTTGGTATTTGACGATCGCAATAAAACCAGTGCAGAAGAACTTGCGAAGATCTCGGACGTGACTCTTATTCATGCATCCANATTGCGTGATCNATCTTCCCNCGCTGTGACAGAACGAAAGCCTGTCATGCGGNCCACTGATCCACTTGCGGTAGTGTTCACATCTGGGACAACGGGAAATCCAAAAGCAACGATGTTGAGTCATCGGAACTTTTACTGGAGCGCTGTGGCATCTGCANCCAATATTGGCGTGCAGGATAANGACATGTGGCTNGCATGCATGCCTCTTTTTCACGTNGGGGGGCTGTCAATACTNTTACGTTCTGCTATTTATGGCACTTCGGTCGATATCCATAAAAATTTTGATGAGAATNTGGTTAATATCGCTCTGAATTCAGGGGAAGTAACTCTCTTATCTGTCGTGCCTACNATGCTGGAGAGAATTTTGTCCATACAACCAAAAGAAATCAGATANCCNGCNACGATTCGAGCTGTGCTGTTGGGGGGTGGCCCNGCAACGCCAGAACTTATCAGACGAGCTCAATTACAGGGCTTACCTCTTTTACAAACTTATGGTCTCACNGAGGTCACATCTCAGGTGTCGACCGTTCCGATCTCCGATGCGTTCGAGCGCGCGGGCAGTGCTGGATTACCTCTCTTGGCNGCTACNGTGCGGTTAGATAGTGGTGATGGGCATGAAGCCGCTTTTGGCGAACCNGGGCAAATTCTTGTCAAAGGTGCCACGGTTACGTCAGGCTATCTCCAAGAGAGTGCCTCTGCCAGTGACAAGATTAAGGAAGGATGGCTTTACACCGGNGATTTGGCAATTCGAGACGAGTTAGGATTCCTTACAATACAAGGCAGGTCCGATGACTTGATTGTAACCGGTGGTGAGAATGTTCATCCAGCCGAAGTAGAGCAAATCTTAGAGACCCATCCAGATGTGATTGAAGCAGCGGTAGTAGGNTTGAATGATAGTGAGTGGGGCAAGAAAATTGCGGCAGCCGTAGTTACGGAGGCTAGTTCAATAGTCACTCAGGAAGACCTTGCCGACTATATTCGNGATCGTATTGCGAGCTATAAACTGCCAAGAATTTGGTTGATTTCTTCAGATCCTCTCCCAAGAACAGCATCCGGAAAACTAAAGCGTTACGCAGTTATCGAATCACTGTTTAGTCTTTAGCATCAGGCGTATTTANACCGGTGCAGATTTCCCATCCAGTTGCCAATAGCTTTCTAGCAAACAAGGCGCCTGGACAGTGATTCATCACNGATTTTCCTTCGTAGTATCCGTAGAAACGCGTAAAGATATCTGATCCGTCAGTAAGCGCTTGCAGGTTTTCTAGGTACGCTTTTGATTCTCCCGATTCTGGTTCATAGGAATCATCTGCAAGAGCTGGACTGGTCCACAATGTTGCGTCCAGTAAGGCGGCCACAGAGTCNACACCGATTTGTATTTCATTCAGTCTGGCGGCAGGGATNGAGAATTTGTCGNCTGATTGAACAAGGATGTCCTTCACGCTTTTTCGCCAAGCTTCGACGCGNCTCATGCTCTCNGGATAGGCATCCCACATGCGCTCTTTAATTTTTAGTTTGAAATCATCGTCACTGGTAAACCCTAGCAAGTCAAGAGTATTATGCAGTTCCAGAGCAAACCCAGGCTCAACTTTCGACAAGAGGATAGTAGTGTCATCAGTTCTTACTATTCGTCGAGGTTCATCTACATGTACTTCACTNGCCAACCATTGAGACAAAGGCGAGTNAGGCGACTCNAATTGTTTTCGTAAATTACTCGGCGTCACGTCGTGGTAGCTCTACTTGTGCATTGCCTTGAACAGGCTTTTCTCCTCGTTCATTTTCAAAAGAGACATCGATACTTACAATTGCCGGACCACCAGCCTCGGCGAGGTCATCATCTCTTTCGGTGACTAGGGCCAAACACGTNAATTGATCATCATGTTGGACCGGACGTCGAAATGAAATATCTAGGCTGACTATCCTCCCCAACGGGCCGGCCCAGTCAGTTACTAATCTCGTAATCATTGATGCAGACATGTTTCCTGGCACAATTGGTTTTTGGAGCCCATCCTTGTTTGCGCCCGCTTGATCTGTGAATCGACCTCGAATTTCGTCGTCAGGNTCGGACCATGTACTTAGGAACTCAAGAACATTTTCTCTGCTTGGCACCTGTGTCTGGATGTATTCCTCTCCGATTTCAACTTCCTCGAAGTATCTTTGANCATTTNTGGCTGTATCTGTCATTCTATTCACCTATATCCTTCACTGAATTTGCCGGATCACCATGGAAGTTTCTAGCAGCGCGACATTTTCACCAAATTGATTGGCCCATCGGGTTTGCCGCACTATGAAAACCATTCGACCACTGCGACCTGTTTTCTCGTAGACTTCCTTAACCTGCACGTATGCTTCGAGCCTATCTCCCGGTCTAATCGGCAATAGATATTCCTGATGTGAGCCCGCCATGAATTGTGTTGTTCCGAATTTTACATCTGGATCTGGTGGAGATTCCACCTGCGCAGTTTGTAAAATTCCAGGCGGGGCAATGATTCCGGCATAAGGGCCATTTTCAGCAAATTCGCTATCTACATAAATTGGATTTGTTTCGTCAATAGCATCACAGTACTTACTGATTGCGTCGGACGTAATTTCAAGTTTTCCACCAAATATTTCCTTACCGATAACACTACGGTCATATTCAAGTTCTTCTCCACCCAGTTCGCCTTGTCCGCTGGTGTGAGGTATTAACTGATCTGACGAGGGTCTCGATTCGGGAATGTCGGCACCTGGTAGAGTTTCCTCGAGTTTTAACGGAATAAATTGAGAATTAGCGTTGCGTAGGATTTCGACGAGCTCAGCTATGCTACTTACTCGTCCTTCGAATCGAGTCAAGCAGGCACCCAGAGTTGATACGAAATGAGAATCAGACCCTCCAACTTCGCGTATATTTCTGGTTGAAGCGAGTTCATGCGCTCGTGCGTTTTCGAAATCATTGCTCCCCCCATTTAGTGTCTCCAGAACACTGACTCCGATGAGGGCCACATTTCGTTCATCTACGTGTTCAAGTGCGCCGATTCTGGGTCGGCCAGCATGGGCACCTACAGCGATTCCACCGCTGTCCCATGCCACCCGGAACACATCCTCATATGGGAGTGATATATCTGACAAATCAAAGGCCTCAAAAAAAGCAGGTCCGGCTCCATAGACGAGGACATGTCCTATATCTGTTTCCACTTCAATGCCTCGTAGAACTATTGCATCATACCTTGAAGCGAGTTCCTCATAATCTAGAGATTGATCAAAGTTCCGATGTTCCGTGAGCACGAATCCGTCGATTTGAAATCCTTTTTTTCGCCGAGAAGATATCCATTTTAGATAACCTTCAACATGAGCTCCGGCGTCGTCAGACCCGTCGACCGAATGGACATGTAAATCTAGGTACGTGTAATTATTGCCAGAAATAATCTGCTCCCTTCACTCCTAGGCATGGTCTCACATACGGGCTTCCGATCAACTCGAAACAATTAGCGACGGGATTTCTTTTTTGTTGCGCTGTTTGAATTTGGCCTCAGGTACCGACCGGTTATCGACTTTTTGCTTTTTGCGATCTGTTCTGGAGTTCCTTCGGCAAGAATGTGACCACCCTTCTCACCACCATGGGGTCCCAGATCAATAATCCAGTCCGCGTTTTTGATTACATCTAGATGGTGCTCAATTACTACAACGGTATTACCTGCATCAACCAGTCTTTGAAGCACTTGCAGTAATGAATCGACGTCCGGGAAAGATAGCCCGGTCGTGGGTTCATCGAGAATATATAGAGTAGATCCTGTGGCGCGTCTCGATAGCTCTGTTGCCAGCTTAATTCTTTGTGCCTCACCACCGGATAATGTAGTTGCCGGCTGTCCGAGCCTAATATATCCCAGACCAACGTCTCTGATGGTTTCAAGCTTTCGGCGAGGTCTGGGAAATGCCTCAAAAAAGTCAATAGCTTCAGTTACGGTCATTCCAAGAACATCGGCGATATTTTTGCCTCGAAAAAGAATTTCTAAAGCTTCGCGATTATATCTGGCGCCTTGGCAAATTTCGCATGGCACGGTGACGTCAGGAAGAAACTGCATCTCGATTAGGTTGTAGCCGTCTCCACGACATGACTCACATCTTCCACCCTTTACATTGAATGAAAATCGCCCAGGTTTATAGCCACGTGCTTTGGCTTCAGGCATTTCAGCGAATAAGTCTCGAATTAGCGTGAATACCTGTGTGTAGGTGGCAGGATTGGATCGCGGGGTTCGGCCTATCGGGGACTGGTCGATCACAACTACTTTGT
>NZWK01000020.1 GCA_002701625.1 Chloroflexota bacterium | reverse complement strand
TAAAGGGACGCAGATGCCACAGATTCATCTGCTCGAAGTTCACATCGCGTCCCCTCAACTAAATCAATATAAACATAAGACACCCGCACCTGTGGATTTTGCAAGGCGGCTTCAAAGATGGGGTTACATCGTTCGTCTGCTTTTGGTCTTCCAAGCAGCTCAGCATACGTGATTGTACTGAAAATAAAAAAACCTGAGGTCGCTAAAAGTAAACTGACCAGAACCAAGCCATATGCGCTGACTTTTTGAATACGCTTTTTAAGTATTGCTGTCATCCAAAACTATTCCCCTGGAAAGATCGAGGCTGTCGACGGATCCCAAATCAATCCCTAACTCAGACTCCAAAGTTTTAGTGTCAATGACGTTACCTTTTTCCAGTTCTTTAGCTAGCTTACCGAGTTCCTCTTCTTTTCTCTCTTGCATTTCACGAGACAGCTCAAGATCATCTTCCAACATCGACTGAAGAGCTTCCTCAGGTGCATCTGAACCGCCAGGTGTTCGAGCGACGAACGATTCATGTAAAGTCGAATAGTTATGCCCTCCAAGAAAATGCAAGGGTGTCGTTTCTGATTTTGGTAAAAATGACTTCCCATCATATATTGCAGTATGTGCTTGTGCAGACAAAATTAGACCGACAAAGAACAAATGATCTCCGGTCTCAATGCGCTCCACAATTTCACACTCAATCCAGGCACAGCAGTCCGAGATTAACGGCGCTGCGACACGTCGCCCCGAAAATGTTTCAAGTTGTGTCGCCTCAAACTTATTAACATCCTCTCCTGAAAGCGAGCCTAAGTAACCAACATGATTAGCCAACTCTTTAGGCGGGATGTTAATGACAAACTCACCAGCATGTGAAAGCATGTCCGTCGAATATCGTGACTGTTCTAGAGCCACACCCACGAGTGGTGGACTTGATGATAATGGTGTGTGCCAAGATATTGGAATAACGTTCGATTGTCCACGCCAAGTAGAAGTAACCAAAGCTACGACACCACCAGACAACAATCGATTTGCCAAAATAGTGTCAATGGCTTGTAGATCATCGCTAGGGGCACTAGACAAGGGAGACCCAAAAGTAGATTCACTCATCAATACATTATTGCATGCTATCAATCACCACGTGTAAATATCACCATGGACAAGAGCTACCATTAATCTATGTGCCAATCAGAGAATCCTCCGAAATCCAGTGAAGTCATGCCTATTTCTCACCTTCTAGAAAGTATCGGATTTTCGGATGCGAGTCTGCAATTGGCAGCGAGGCCGGTAATAGAAGCCGCCGGTTATACCAATCCAAGAAAAATTAATATATCTACCGATAAAGCCAAGCTCGTAGAAGCCTATATCAAGAACAATTTCAGTCTAGTGTGCTCGCCGGCATGTGCTGCGGCTCTAGGTAAAAAACGGGTGCGAACACAACTGCAAGTCGAGATTAAAAAATGTGAGTTCTGTAATGGCAGTAAGCAAAACAAATTACTCGCAAAAATGGCGAAAGACCTATTCGACCAAAACTTAGTCGAAATACTCGTGGTAGGTGGGTCGCCTCAATCGGCCAATACATTGAACCGAGTTCTCAAGAATTGCAATATCAATATGAAAGTAATCGATGGCACCAAAAGAACTAATTCAAAAACTGCCAAACTTCTCTGTAGAACAGCTGACGTCGTAGTAATTTGGGGTGCAACCCAGCTGGATCATACCGTCTCACAGGTATTCAGCGCCGCTACAGAGCCGACTAAAAAAGTTCCAGTCGCACGACCCGGACTTAAAGCACTGACCGAGGCCATGAACATTCACCTGGACAACCTCCGCAAATAATTTTTAGCTCTTTGTCAATTAGCGGAGCGTCCAATGCGCCTGATCTCCCCAATCTCTCGGTCACTTAAGTCACGCATTTTTCCAGACTTTAGACGACCTAACTTAACGGGTCCCATAGACACTCGATGAAGGCGAACTAGCTCGGCCCCAAACCTAGCAAGCATTCTACGAACTATTCGATTTCGTCCCTCATGCACAACAATGCGAAATAAATGCAAACCGGAATTCTTAGAAACACCTATATTCTCGGCGACAACTGCCCTCGCAAATCCATCTTCGAGATCTATACCCTCCATCAGCTGTCGACATTCGACAGATTTTATCGGATTAAGCAAACTGGCTATGTATTCCTTCTGGATGCCAAACTTTGGATGAGATAAATATTGTAGGAGCTTACCATCAGTAGAAAGAATCAATAGACCAGATGTATCTCGATCCAGTCGTCCTGCATAACTCAAATTCGATGGATACGTTTCAAGTAAATCAAATATCGTCCGTCGGTGCCGCTCATCCTGACGACTCACGATGACACCACGAGGCTTATTTATGACCACCGTCAGATCTAGTGGTCTCAGATGCGAGCTGAGCAACTTTCCATCAAAGAATATCTCGCAGTTGTTAGGATCTGCCTTATCACCCAATATGGCAGGTTTCCCATCAATTACGATTCGNCCATCCTTGATCAATTTTTCCGCCGATCGTCNGGATCCTAGACCNGCTGAACTTAAAATCTTCTGAATNCGTATGNCTGTCATTTTTCANNTTCTANCTAATGNTTATGCTCTCGACATGAATNACTTCAGCTGAAAGGAATCGCCAGCGCTCCGAAACCGAAGTGTATCTTCTGTCACGTCTATCGGAATCGATTTACCTGAATCAAGCTGATTAGACTTAAGTTGAATTATCCCACGCGCAAACTGCTGAAGTGTTGCTACAAGGAAAGGTGCCTCATAACTCACCCCGATTTCCCTAATTAAATCAAAAAGGACACTNGTGTCCTTAGATTTATTAAAGCTTCGCCAAGCCACATCGATTGACTCATCGCCTCGTATTGAATACTTACAGAAAGTGGCAACAGGTCCCTCATCAACCTCGGGGGTCACCACGTGTGCCATCACACCGCTGTGAGTTTTNTCCTCCGTTATCAGGGCTTCAATCACTTTTTGCCAGGTACCAACGGGGCCATCGGGTAACGCTGGATGTAGGTTTAGCAGGGCATGCGAATTGACGAAATCTGGAGAGAAAATAAGCATATAACCAGCTAAAACACCGATGTCAGTGTCATAAGGACGCACCAGATTGGCCACCTCATCGTCGTACTTCTGTCGCCACGGCGGTAGCGCATCAGAGTCGTGCGCTCGAGCGACGCCCAAATTCTTTCGAAATTGCACAGATGAAAAGTTAATTACAGGAATACCGTGCTGCAAAAGCTCTTCAATAAAGTCGTCAGTCGACTCAGATTCTCCTACCGCCCTGTTGATGAATACAAACTTGATTTCTGCATCAAGAAATCCGGAGTCAATTGCCGACTTCACTGNGGTGAACATTTTCCTGGACCCGATACCTCGNGCCGTCGTATACCAGCCAATACTCAANGTCATAAATCAGCTAGGAACCTTCCTGAATCAATTCATCAATTTGATGTTCCGCTTGAAGCAGTAGCTCNTTACATTGAGNTGCCATACTGACTCCANTCTCGTANAGTTGGAGCGATTCAGATAAAGACAATCCACCCTCCTCNAATTGNTCAACAATCTGCTGTAATTTTTCATATAAATCCTCNAANGTNACTTCTTCAGTNNGGTCACTCGACATTCGAACCTCCATCTTTCCCTATACGCGCTTGNACCGAACCGTCATGCCAATGAATTANAACATCGTCCGNGTCNATAACATCCTTNTAACTGNGAACGGCCANGTCTCCTNTCGATATCAATGCGTATCCTCTACCTAATGTNCCACTCGGAGAAAGNGACTCCAGCNTACCTTCACTATGAAAAATTAACCGCGATTGCNCTGCCAANTGTAATCTTATTGTGTGTGACATCCGACTTGTAATTGCCTCCACACCCGCNTCAAGTAATTCAANTCCTGGTCTCTTCAGGTAGATACGGCTCGCGAGATGAGATACTCGGTCCAATAGCGATGAAATTACNNTTTTTATCGAACTNTTCTGTCGAAGCACAAGAGACTGAATCTGTTGCAATACCTCGACACGATCTGGAACCGCCATTTCTGCTGCCGCTGAAGGNGTTGGAGCGCGTTGATCTGCAACCAAGTCNGCTAAAGTAAAGTCTGTCTCATGTCCAATCGCAGATATCACNGGAACNGGACATGAATATATTGACCTCACGACTACATCCTCATTAAAAGCCCATAGGTCTTCTACTGACCCACCACCTCTAGCAAGTATNACCAGATCAATCAGATCTCCGGAATAATTTGATACATTCTTTATCGCTGAACTGATATTTTGAGCCGCATCCNACCCTTGAACGATCGTAGGTTCAACAANNAGGTTTGTGAGAGGCCATCGCCGTGACACAATATTACGGATATCTTCAATCACCGCTCCCGTCGGACTTGTTACAACCGCTATGCCTTTAGGAAATTTCGGTAGAACACGCTTGCGAGCAGGGTCAAATANTCCCTCTGCCGCCAAGCTTTCTCGGCGNCGCTCAAATTCAGCCCAAAGTGGCCCTTTATCCCCGCTTTCTAAATGAGAGANAACAAATTGCAAGTCACCACGAGCCTTATAAANAGTAAAGCTCCCATAAATCAGCACNTGTGAATTATCAATGATTTTGTCTCGAACAGCNAAATTATCATTCTTAAAAAATACGCATNNGATTGAGGAGTCCGAGTCTTTAATAGTTAAATAAATNTGCCCNGATCGNGCTTTAGTTAAAGTGCTGATCTCNCCCTCAAGCCAAATATTTGAAAATTGTNTGTCCGCTTCAATNCTTTTTTTAAGTTTCTCGGTAATATCCGAGACCGAATATACGTCGATCTCAACCATTTATGTACCTCACTTTANTAAGTAAATNGNTGAAAGTAATCCNCCACATACTCAAGAGGAGACCAAAGCCTACACCTTTGCACGTTCCAGATATCTGCCNTCATCCGTGGATATTTTTATATAGTCGCCCGGACTAACAAATAAGGGCACTTGCGTGATCAAACCTGTCTCTAACGTAGCAGGNTTGGTTGCTCCTTGAGCTGTATCACCTTTCACCCCCGGATCTGATTCAGTAACTTGAAGAACGACAGCCGAAGACAATTCAACACCAAGCGCTTCTTCGCCGTACAAGACGACCTGTACTTCGTCCCCTTCTTTGAGATATTTTATGTCNTCCCCGAGTATGACCGCCGGTACCTCTATTTGATCGTAGGTTTCCGAATTCATAAATGTGTAGTTAGTGCCATCANCGTACAAATACTGCATCTTCCNNGTTTCNACGCGCGCAGTTGCTAAGCGATCACCAGCATTAAAGGTTCGCTCTATTATGTGTCCTCCTCTTAGATCTCTAAGTTTGACCCGATACACNGCTGATTTCTTCGTTTTGACGTGATTGACTTCCTCCATTTTGTAAAGAGTGCCATCTACTTCAACGGTTGAACCGCGCTTGAATTGAGAGGTTGTAATCATTNTGAGCTCCCTGCTTGACTNCTATTNAGTTTAACTCAGTTCGTAACTAGAACATTATGNGGGGAATTTTTTTGAAGCACTTGTNAGTGAGCGTAACTTCCCGTTCTCAATAACNCACTGATCTTCTATTCGAACGCCNCCCCATCCGGGAATATAAATACCCGGTTCGACCGTGACTACATTCCCTTCAACAAGTCTCACATTTCCTNACGGGGATAATCGAGGCCCCTCATGCACATCAAGACCTACCCCATGACCAAGTCCGTGCCCAAAAAAGTCTCCATACCCTGCTTGGCTAATGACAGTTNGCGCAATTTCGTGGGCCTCAGACCCCAACATTCCGGGCTCAATTCGTTCTATTGCCGTTTCCTGNGCCATTCGCACCACATCATATANCCGTAAAAACTCATCACTGGGCTGTTGNNTTGATTCACCTTCGAACCATATTGTGCGAGTTAAGTCGGAGCAGTAACCATCCAGTACAACNCCCATATCAATCACTACNCCNCTTCCTGACATTAATTCGGAATCAGACGCTCGCCAGTGCGGCANTGCAGCATGNTCTCCCGATGCCACNATCGAAGGAAATGAAAGATCACTTGCTCCATGTGTGATCGCATATTCTTGAATTGACCAAGCAATATCTTTCTCCGTAAGTCCAGACCGAATATCCTCAGTTGCCTTTTTAAAAGCTTGATCTCCAAGTTCTACCGCCCTCGACAAGGCTCGCACTTCCTCGTCATCTTTGACCATCCGNANCTCTTCAATCAGGCCAGAAACTGACCGCAATTTAGGAAAAGCTGCGTNACCCGATTGTTCCAGAGAGGATCGCCAGNTATTAATTTGATCNACTGTTACGTGATCTGACTCAAACCCTAGTTGAGCGTTAGTGAAAGACATNAAAAATTCTACTGACAGGCTNGATACAGCCCCNAANGCTTCAACTAGCTCAAAATCNGGGCATTCAACCTTGACCTGCTCCCAGTATCGAGAATCTGTCACAAAATATTTAGNATCCTTGGTTATTACAGCAACACCTGAAGTTCCTGTGAAACCCGAAATCCATTTACGATTTGAAGGAGATTCAATNATGAGCCCGTCAAGCCCTNGCTGTTCAAACAGANTTCGAACTTTGTCGATNCGTGCTGCGAAATCTACGCTAATTACCACTTTTCTTAGCCCATAAAAATTCAAGAGCCGCAACATATCCGACTATGCCAAGCCCTGAAATTAATGCTGTGGCAACTCTAGACGAATACGTGCTGCTTCGGAATTCCTCACGCGCGTGGATGTTNGTNACATGCACCTCAACAACAGTGATNCCAACACCAGCAATGGCATCTGCAAGCGCAACCGAAGTATGTCCGTACCCACCCGGATTCAAAATCAGTCCATCGAATTCAGACGTTGCCTGNATGTAGTCAATTAACGCGCCTTCATGATTGCTCTGAAAAAATTCAACTTCGATACCGAGCTCACCCGCTCTGGTGGATACTCTCTGTTCCATATCTGCAAGAGTATCTGAACCATATAGNTCAGGTTCGCGAGTTCCTAACAAATTCAGATTCGGTCCATTTATGACTGCTAGTTTCATATGCCTACCCTCGCAGCTTCAGTTTAATATTCANTAATCCTAGCGTGAAACAGTTNTCAANACATAAATTATGAGGGCTGACTTTTTTTTGTCTCTCGGGCATTTTTNAGGGCCNCTTGGATTTCNTCANTGTCTNAGGAACCAGATAAGGCTGTGTATATCTGAGTNGTGTCCGGTGANGAGTGNCCNAAAAGGTGCTGNACNACTCGTATGTCNGCACCACGCTCNACCAAATGAGTNGCNAAAGAATGTCNTAATAAATGNGGNTGTACNTTTGTCTTAATCCCNACCTGAATNCCNGCNTCACTAACTAATCGNTGNACNGATCGCTGAGANAGTCTTTGACCAAACCGATTTAGAAANCANGCCGTNTGCATACCNTTAACCAATANTGGACGAGCCTCTTCAAAATANCGANTAAGTGCNGCCCAAGCTGGTTCNCCNAACAAACATATTCTNTCNTTATTTCCNTTACCNNTAACNCTTACTTGCATCAANTTCATATCAATATCACGNAGATCNATTGANGTAANNTCNGAGACTCGAATNCCTGTGGCATAAAGNAGTTCNAATANTGCNCTATTNCNAATAGANCNNGCATCATTGCCNACAATNCTTNCNAGCAGTTTATCCACATCATNCTGTTGNAGNACTCGNGGNAAGCGNCTCACAGCCTTTGGNGTNCTAAGTCTAAGGATCGANTCTCCTTTTGNNGCNGACAGNNNGTAGCCNGTTGAGTCAAGCCANANNTAAAAACNTCTTANNGTAATTGCGATTCGNCTNANAGANCCTTCTGTTACACCTTGATCCTTTAATTTTCTTAAGTAACCTCTCGNATCAGTTCTCCCNACTGCNGANAATGACCAATNTCTGCGATCTATNTATTTTANAAATTTACTGATGTCNTTACGNTANTTNCGAACCGTATACTNAGATCTCGCTAAAACCATGCTCACATAGTGCAGGTACTGATCTAATTCTTCCTCNCCGGAAATTTTATGATTAGTCGNCATACATATTTTTTTGACTAGTAGTCNATTCCNGGTTGTGCCTTCACGCCNGATTGGTANGCATGNTTAATTTCGTTCATTTCAGTAACTGTATCNGCNATTTNAATAANTTCANCACTCGCATCTCGACCCGTCAAAATTATATCGACGTCCTTCGGTCGATTCTCAATCACCTCAATGACGCTATCCACTGAAAGCCAGCCATAATTTATCGGNTAGGTGACTTCGTCTAACACNACCAAATCGTATTCACCAGATTGGATGATAGCNGCTGCCTTTGACCAGGCTGCTTTGGCCAAATCCTTNTCATGTTCAAGATCCTCAGATAGCCATGTGAACCCGTCNCCCAACGCTTCCATCGGAATACCCATTCGCGTTGCTGCCAATGTTTCCCCATACTTCGANTCTTTCTTCTTGATAAATTGCAGCCACAACACGTTCCAGCCNCGGCCCCAAGCACGCATACTCACGCCAAGCGCTGCCGTGGTCTTGCCTTTGCCGTCACCAGTCATAACGAGAACTAATGGATGATTCTTGGGAAACAAGCCGGACCACTTGCCACGAGGCTGTTCGACCGGCCCNNCTCTGAGTACATCCGGATCATNAAGTGCAGACTTACGTTGATTATCNTTAACAGACTTAGACATACCTCTATGATAACTCAGACAGGCTATTCTCAAACTTAATNAGAGAAAGACCAATTTAGACTGATCAAGCACAACATCCACATTTTTTCCGACTGAAAAATCGATAGACATTGCCTCGTGGGCGGATATGCTCGAAGGAATCTCAATNCCGTCCAGCTTNACGATNGCGACGACACCACCAACTGCAGACTCGTATCTAATTATCTGACCTCGCCCTTGAGNTTCNGGNTTCAGAGAAATTGCCGACGATGGAAAAGAAATTGTTTCATATNAGCTATTCAACGAGCCTGCAATCTTTAAAGATTGACGAGCCTCATCATTTCTCAGAACTGTATGGCCGATTAATTTAGCAACATCCACAGATTTTGGGCTGTGAAAGACATCTCTCATTGGTCCAGTCTGGTGTATCAAGCCATCAATTAGAACAACTACTTTGTCAGCTAAAACCACTGCTTCACTTATATCGTGCGTTACCACTATCGAAGAAAGCTCGCCGCCAGTAATTAAATCATGTAAATCTCTTGAGATACTCTGCTTATCAACGGGATCAATCGCAGTAAAAGGCTCATCAAGCATCAATATCGACGGCTCTAATGCAAATGCTCGAGCGAGGCTAACACGCTGACGCTCACCACCTGACAATTCATGTGGTTTTTTCTCAGCTACGCGATCCACTCCGAGTCGCTCTAACCACGTGTAGGCACCCTTGCTGATCAGCTTCTTTTCAAAGCCCCTAAGATCCATAGCAATTTTTAAGTTATCTACGACGCTCCTGTCGAGGAGTACAGGGTCCTGAAATGAGATAGCAGATAATCGTCTGAAATCTCGACGGTTCGATCTCGATATTCTACTCCCAAAGTAACAAATTTCTCCTTGGGTCGAAGGAATCAAGAGACCAGCTGCTAGCAAAAAACTTGACTTTCCTGAACCATTAGCTCCAATAATCGCAACATTCTCACCTCGCCCTAGATTAAAAGAGTCAAAAGATAGTACTCGCTGCCGCCCACGATGGACTACAATTTCAGACATTGAAAGTGCATACTCACTAGAAGACATCAGATACGCTTTCTAGCGAGATTTTGGACGCTCGTAAGAATAACTGCCACGAAAAACACCATCGCCAATAGCACTATGCCATAAGCAAGAGCTCGTCCAAATTCTCCTTTACTTACTAGCAGCACAGTCGCAGTGGTTAAAACTCGAGTATCTCCAGCCAAGTTACCGCCAACCATCATCGCGGCACCAACCTCTGAAATTACGGCTCCAAAACCAGCCATCATTGCCACCATTAATCCAAGTCGCGCCTCATATGCCAATAAAAGCAGCGTTTCCTTTCGTCCTGCACCCAGCGAACGAATCTGTAAAAACAGTGACTCGGGCAGAGACATAAATGAGCCAGCCGTTATTGCCGCAACCAATGGTATGGCAATCACACACTGACTTATAATCATCGCTATCGGCGTATAAATTAAGTTCAATCCCCCAAAAGGCCCTGAACGCCACAACAAAATAGCTACCAATAATCCAGCGATAACCGGTGGCATCCCCATCCCAGTGTTGGCGAACGTAACCAAAGCAGCTCTCCCGCGAAATGGTAAAACTGCGAGACAGAATCCAGCCGAGGCGCCGAATGCAAACGATATTATTGTCGAAGAACCACAGATTACTAAAGTCCGCAAGGTGATAGACCATATTTCCGAATCACCCTGACTGAGGAGGAGGAACGTCTCCCAAATTGCGTCAAGAATCAAGTCCACAAATCATCACTCCAGTCCGACGATACTCAGTTAATCCCATAGAACAGTGACTCACCGTACTGGTCTCTACCAAACATTTCAATCATATTCTGAGTCTCGATGCTGATCATGAAATCGCGGAATGCTCTGGCACCTTTATGATTTATATTCTCGGTCGCTAAATTCAACAATATGACACTGTACACATTCAGCAGTTCATCCTCTTGGTCAATTAAAACCACCTGGCCAGAATCTGTACTAGTGGCAAGCCATGTGCCCTTGTCAGTCAAGGTATATGCCTGAGTCTGACGAGCAACCGTAAGTGTAGCGCTCATCCCTTGCCCAGTAGCCGTGTACCAATCTTGTCGGCTGGGCGTAGAATCAAAGCCTGCAATCTTCCAAAGATCCATCTCTTTCTTATGCGTTCCTGAATCATCACCTCTACTCACGAACATCGAACCAGCTGTCGCAATCGCCTTCAATCCCTCATCGACGGTCAAGCCCTTGATTTTGGCCGGGTCTGCCGCCGGTCCAACAATAACAAACCAATTCTTCATTACTTGCGTCCGGCTTGCCCCAAATCCATTGTTGATGAAATTAATCTCTGCAGATGGGGAATGCACAAGAAGTACGTCTCCATCACCTCGTTCGCCCATCCTTAAAGCCGCACCGGTACCAACAGCAACAACTTTCACCATGTAGTCCGTTTCCTCCTCAAACCGGTATACCAACGCATCGATTAGCCCTGTATTCTCAGTACTAGTAGTTGTTACTAGCAGCATCGACCTCGAATTGTCTGAACAACTCGTTAACCACACAAGCGACAGAAAAATGAGCGCATACAAAATTTTATCTATGCAACCTCTCTTCCGCAGAAATACAAAAACCAAACTCATCTGGAAAGTTCTCTCTTGATTGACTAAACTCGCACTAACAGAAGTTTACAAAGGAACAGCACTGATGAGTAGCGATAATTTTTCTAACGGTACCAAAACTCCAGTGATTCGAGCCAAAGTTTGGGTGGAGTTGGACAACCGGCTGATTATGAGTGATTACCTAGCTACGTTATTAAGAAACATAGATAGAACCCGATCGTTAAAGAGTGCCGCTTCTGCGATGCAACTTCCCTATCGAACAGCGCTTAAAAAAATAAATGAAATTGAATCGGCCGTAGAATCTCCTTTGGTCACATCGGTATCAGGTGGTTCTAAGGGAGGGAGCTCAAAGTTAACGCCCTACGCTAGAGAACTTTTAAAGAAATTTGACGCAGTTCAACAACACATCGCCGACCTTGAGGGTCAAAAGCTCTAGTGCATTCTGCAAAGTATTATGTGTGTGTTATTGGTTCGCCAGCTAAACATTTTGGACACTCACTGCTTTCCCATGAGGGAATCTCAATTGTCAGCGCGGCAAAGAAAGGAAGCCCTAAATCAATTTTTCCACCAGTTCTATCAGCTATCGAAACAACTGCTACCGGATCTGCACCCGCATTTCTTACGGCCGCGATGGTATCAACCAACGAGCCCCCAGTGGTAACGATGTCGTCTACCACCAGTACGGCCTCACCGGGAGAAAAACTGAATCCACGCTGAAATGAACGGCCACCATCGGGATCCTTTTCACAAAATAGCCCTCTGACTCCTATTTGTCTGGCAACTTCATAGGCTAATAACACTCCGCCCGTAGTCGGCCCAGCCACACTTTTCGGAGCGAAATCTCGGCCGAAATCTGCCATCAATTTGCAAATTTTTTCCGTATACTCCGGCCACTGAAGGAGATTGAATTTCTCAAGATATCGATCACTATGTCGACCAGACGTTAACGAAAAATGACCATCCAACATCGCTCCTGACGCCTTGAAAATATCAAGTGGCTCCATATTCACACATCCTCCTAAATCACAATCAACCAAAACAAATTCCAAAATTAATCAAGGCTGTGACTGATCCTATTCACAGAATTTAATGGCCAGTATCTCAGATCAACGCGACCGACCAACATCGTTTCAGATACAGGTCCGAAAATTCTGGAATCCATTGAATTGGATCGGTTATCCCCTAGAACAAACACAAAACCATCAGGAATAACTACCGGACCCCAACTACCGGACCCTGATCGCACAACTTGAGAATCGGTCAGAATACGGCCGTCCAAATATATCACTCCATCAATCATCATGATGCTTTGACCGCCAGTCGCTACAACTCGCTTTATAAGGTCATATCCGGTTTCACCGCCTCTGGGGAATACGACAACTTCACCCACCTGTGGTTTTCCAAAAGAATGCTCGAATTCTGCAAACTCTGGAAGCCACGAAGTATTGATCGATTTGTATGCCAGTCGATTTACAACCAAAAATTGGCCAGACTCGAAATTCGGCTGCATAGAATCACCCATAACTACATAATTTTGCACGACCGATCGAATACAAATAAACATTATCAGAGCCAGAATTACAAGTTCAATCGCTTCAATCGAGGCTCTGAGAACAACCTTCTGTCGTCTTTGTCGAGTGGTAGGTCTAGGTGTATGTGCATACAGTCCAGGATGGGGAATTCCATAATGCGGTAGCGAATAAATTTCCGAGCGCATCGTCTTGTTTTTCTGCTCGGCTAGTGCAAAAGAACTGTGATCCTTATTCATTTAATAATTTAGCCTCTTACAAATTCTTGCGCCTGCGTAGCTTCACAAATGCTATCAAACCCTTGATTATTCTATAGACCTCAACTGGATTACTTTTTTTTCGAGGCTGAGCAGCCAGGTCTGATAATTTTTTGACGAACGAATCATAAATTACAAAACCGTGACCGGGTGCAGCTACGTCAGTGGCCGAATCCGCTAGTACACTCAGTGATTTGATATAGAGTTCGTCATCCGCATTTAAAAACTTCAGTGGTCGTGAAAGAGTGCTGGCATGGCTAATAATCGCATCCCCCGTGAATGTAACTCCAGACTTCTCACAAATATATGCAAGTGACCCCAATGTATGGCCAGGCAAAGACAATGCTTGCAGACCTTCAGTTAACCAAGTGGCTAAACCCATTTTTCCTGGCACGACTGTCGTCACTCGACTCCCTCCGATCCAAGGCACGTTGTCATCATCAAAAACACAATCCCCCTCACCCATAGCAATTCTTGCCTGGGGGAAATATTGACGCAGATCGCTTAGTCCGCCAATGTGATCACGATGTTTATGCGTAAGCAATATGTATGTGACATCGCCTAGCCCGTTCGCAATCTGAATCTCGGAGATTTCTGAAATGATTTCTTTCGATATTCTGAAGCCGGAATCAACGATAGCTAATTCACGATTGTCAATTTCAACCGCATACACATTGCAGCCCCGAGCAGAACGCAGCTGCCAAACACTTGAAGCTATCGGTCTCATCAGGACGGCATGTCCAGGTTCATTGCTTTCTGAATTAGCGGTACCAACTCGCTTAATTCAACTTTGACATTACCTATATTGCCTTCAGATTCTCGAAGATACTTTACCGTAACCTTACCCTCTGCAACCTCAGAGTCTCCAGCTAATATTGCGATGCCTGCATCGCTTGAGTTTGCTGCCCTCATCAACGCTTTCACAGATCTACCTGATTCGCCCGATCGTACAGACACGCCTAATTTTCTTATGTCATTCGTAATCCCAAGCAACATTTC
>NZWK01000019.1 GCA_002701625.1 Chloroflexota bacterium | reverse complement strand
GCCTTGATGGTAATTGCCACTACCACGGCGCTCGGTCCCATCCTATTACTTTGGACCAGTCTTTCGGTTCCATTTATTCTCACGGCTCTATTTGGATTAATTCTTGTTTGTGTGTCGTTATTCTTCAGTGAACCAAGAAACGAAGAACCTTCAGCACAAAACGCGCACTCTACTGGATTGAAGTCCATAATTTCTGTGTTAGCTAACTCACGCGTGTCTGGAATCATTTGTTTGAAAGCAATTCCTGAAATGTCACTGGCAATTTTGCTTCTTACCTTGCCTCAGACACTTTCAAATTATGGTCTGCCGACTTTCCAATTCGGTTGGTGGATGGCGTTGATTTTTGGGCTAATGGGGTTCTCTTCGATATGGGCTGGTCGAGCCATACATTTTCTTTCATTACCGAAGTGGTTTGGTATGGCGGCTTGCGCCTCAGCGGTGGCTTTTATTCTTTCCACCTCAACGTCTTTATGGTTGTTCCCACTGTGCGTTTTACCGGCCTTATTCCTTCCGCTGCTCGAGCCACATGTGAACCAGTATCTTGCAGAAAGAACTCTAGAATCTAATCGAGCAACCGTTCTTTCGGTCGCAAATGCAGCAATGTCAGTTGTCATAGCCACTTCTATATTTGGTGGAGCTTGGGCGATGGATCAGTTTGGATTTGGAATCGCAATGTGGATCTTTGCAGGAGTAGCGGTAGTACTTGCTGGAACCGGCTTTACTCTATGGTTTGTCGGGAGTCGAAACTCCATTAATGCTCTGTGAGAATTGGTCACCTCTTTAGCGATCATTGATGTAGTTTCGATGTAGATGAAAAAATTACTGCTTCTTCTAGNTCCGCTGATATTTTTGATGAGTTGTACAGACTCAACTTCAGAAGACANCCAAAATGACATTGTTGTTGGAATAATATCTGAGTGCGAAGTATGGAACGGAAACCAAGTTTTGGCGGTTCGGGGTCGAAATGAATGTGCCTCAGTTATCACGATGTTCCGAAAGGTATCAGAGTATACAAAATTCACCATNCGNACNTCAGATGGTGGGACCTACGTTGTTGAATTGGACACCGACTATCTAGATGCCGACAGCGTCAAACTAGGTGACAGTTGGCCACCCTCTAACTAGTAGTCAAAAATACACCATTTACATAGTCGATATTACCTGACAGTTGTCTGCTATATTTCACNTGAACGGAAGGATGTTCACCATGAAAATAGTTGGAAGCATGGAGGTAACAAACGGTTATCAACATTGGAAAGAGATCTTTATGGCTCATGAACCCGCGAGGAAAGAGGCAGGCATAGAGACTATATATACTGGCATGGAGGCTCAGAATNCCAATATGGTTCACGTGTGTCTTGAGGTTGAATCAATAGAGGCAATTCAAGCTTTTATGAGCGATCCTGAAAATGCAAAGGTGATAACTGACTCTGGGGTAAAAATTGAAACGCAGGTAATNATCCCAATAATCGAATAGATTTATTCGAGTAAGCAACTTTCATCTCTCGTTAATTTTTTAGATAGCTGACTCTTCTCGTAAGACTGGAGAACCTTGTTGATGAACACGCAGTGGCTCTTGGCTCACAGACCTCTTGATGGCTCGCCAACCGACGCGGATTTCCGCATGGTCGAGACGGANATTCCAGAGCCTGGACCGAACCAAATGTTGACACGGACGATCTATCTGTCTCTTGATCCGTATCAGTGGGGTCGTTGGCGGGGTGCTTCAGATGTCTTGGATGAAGTCTGTCACGGTCGGACTGTGTCACAAGTGGTAAGTAGTAACCTTGCTGGCTACGAACCTGGTGACTTTGTTTTCAATACCAACGGCTGGCAGGAGTATGGTCTTACCGGGGAAAATATTTCAGCGTTTAAGTACATGTTCCCGCGTAAGCTAGATCCATCAATTGCACCTATTTCCACAGCCGTCGGTGTGTTGGGCATGCTCGGACTTACGGCCTACTCAGGCTTGGTTCTGCAGTGCCAGCCGCAATCTGGCGAAACAGTGATAGTATCCGCCGCTTCGGGCGGGGTTGGTCAAGTAGTAGGACAAATCGCTAAGCTTTTAGGCTGTCACGTGGTGGGCATTGCTGGAGTTGAGGCGAAATGTACTTTCGTTACCGAGACATTGGGATTCGACGCCTGTGTATCTCACCTAAGTGAGAGTTTCGAGACCGATCTAATGTCCGTTTGTCCAGATGGGGCGGACGTTTATTTTGAAAGCGTCGGCGGNAAGGTGTTCAATGCAGTGCTGCCTGTCCTCAATCGCCACGCAAGGATTAGCTTGTGTGGTCTCATCTCCCAATACGGCAACGAAGACCTTGAAATAACCTTCGAAACTTGGATGGCAGATGGCAAGTCTGTGTTCGAAACCAAAGACATAACGGCGCAGAGACTGTCCGTAGGGAATTTTGTCCGAGACTATGAGAGCCAATTCCTCACTGAAATGAGTGACTGGATGAAGACTGGCCAGATCAAGTACAAAGAGGATTTATGGACTGGGTTATCACAAGCGCCAAGCGCGTTCCGCGCGATGATGGCTGGCCAGAACTTTGGCAAGACATTAGTTGGTGTCAGTAATGATCCCACCTTGGACCCTCAGCATGACGGACGGGAGTGAGACGTATGCGGCCGTTTGAGGCGCTGCGTATTGTTGAAATTGCTGGTTCAGTCGCNGGCGCTTACACGGCTAAGATGTTTGCTGATCACGGGGCAACGGTAATCAAGGTGGAACCACCTAGCGGCGATCCGCTTCGTTCGGAGGGGGAGCCATTGACCCTTCCAAACGGCGACGTCGTTGGGACGACTTGGGCCTACCTCAATACTTCAAAGCGATCGATTAGGCTTCCGGCAGCCGATCACACTGGATTGGCGAGACTGTTATCTGGTGCGCATGCGGTAATTGAAAGTTCGTCACCTGATAATTTAGCGTCTCGAGTCCCTCATATCGATAACGAGCATTTAGTGCGAACACAGATTTTGCCGTTTGGTAGTTCAGGCCCGTACTCAACTTACCGTTCGAACTTATTTACGGACGAGGCGATTGGAGGACAGCTCTACCCAAATGGCGAACCCTCACGCGAGCCTATCAGACGACCTGGCCTTCATGTAGCCTATCAAGCCGGCACCCATGGATTCATAGGAACTATGGCAGCACTTCGAGTGCAAGATCTTACTGGGCGAGGACAGATCGTCGAAGTGTCGCATTTTGAAGGGTCAGCGACACTTCATCAACATACGACCTCGATGTGGACCCACGGCGGTCATATCCTGAAAAGAGAAGGTAATCGACAGCCAGGATCATGGCACCCAGTGGGCGTATATCCGTGCCAAAACGGCTATGTGCAGCTCAGTTTGGCCTCTGGTGTAAAACTGATGAACTTTCTTGCCTTTGCTGGTTTGACCGAAATTGCAGAGGACCCACGTTTTAAGGACGACTATGCGCGTGGCGCACACAAAGACGAGTTCGATGAAGCATTACTCCCATGGCTGATGGAACACACGATCGAGGAGATTATTTCCATCGGGCACAGTGTCTTTGCNCCAGTTGGTCCTGTCCCAACAATGCTGGAGCTGCTGGATGACCCACAGCTCGNCTTTCGCGATTATTGGCGAGATCTTGATGCTATACCTTCACTGCGACTCCCCCGTGGCCCTTTCTGGATCAGCGGGCATGATCCAGACCCACGNGCACCATNGANAACCGAGAGGGATTTTAGTTGGCCGAACCATACCAAAATNAAGGTCGAGCAGAGCGAGGAACTGCCTAGTGATGGTCCGTTAGAAGGTGTCCGTATTCTCGATCTTACGCGGGTNTGGGCAGGGCCATGGGCTGGTCGGATGCTTGGTGATCTCGGTGCTGATGTGATATCGGTCGAGGCGATCTTCAACAGAGGGCCCCGAGATGTTCCAGANTCTGCTGCCTTTGTAAGTCATCTATATCCAGAGAACGAGATTGGTGACCGACCCTGGAATCGNTTTGGTGGTTTCAACAAACTGCATCGCAATCGCCGCTCGGTCACTCTTAACTTTCGTGATGAACGCGGTCGTGAGCTATTCGCGGAACTGGTTGCTGGAGCGGATGTAGTAATTGAGAATTTTAGTCCCCGCGTGATGCCGCAACTCGGCTTNGACTTTGAACACTTGCAAACGCTCAACCCCTCAATTATTTATGTTGCNATGCCCGGTTACGGGAGTACNGGGCCTGACAGAGATCGAACAGCACTCGGTCCCCTCATTGAGGCAGGTGCGGGTCTTTCCTCNATGATGGGATATCTCGACACGGGACCGTATCGGTCCGGCATCGCCTGGCCTGATCCAGTAGCAGGGATGAACGCAGTTTCAGCTGTTCTGATCGCACTCCGAGATAGGGAAGNTGANCCCGATCATGTTGGCCGTTCGGTAGAGGTAGCCATGATTGAGGCCATGGGCTCCTTCATTGGTGAGGAATTACTAGGTGCGCAGGTCCGAGGCGAGAATCGTGCAAGGATGGGTAATCGTGATCCCGTGAACGCACCTCANGGACTCTATCCGTGCGCTGGTGATGATCGCTGGATTGCAATCTCAGTGACCTCGAATGAAGAGTGGCATGCACTTACAACGTTAGCTGGCTTTAATCCTGAGCTAGCGTCATTATCCANCGAGGAGCGACATGCTCGGCATGATGAGCTTGATAGCCTTATCAGAAATTACACCCGATCCTTTAGTCCNCACTCCTTGATGNCGCGGNTCCAGANAGCAGGGGTAATTGCAACGGTTGTCGCCGACGCGCGCGACCTTGTTGAGGACCGACAACTTGCAGAACGCGAATTTTGGGCCGAGTTATCTCACCCGGATGTGGGTCTTCGTCGTTATCCGGGGAATGCGATTCGATTTGAATTGACTCCAGTGACCTATCGCCGAANTGCTCCGACCCTTGGTCAGCACAACGACGAGATACTAGGTGATTTACTAGGTCGAGATAGCGAGGCGTTGGGTGTGCTCCGCAAAGATGGCGTGATTGGTGANGTGCCGCCGTCTGACTAGTTGCGTATTTTGATAACGCACATCTCTTACATAAANTCTCTGTGAGAAACNGTTACACTCTNGGGACAAAGCACAGCNAGGAGACGAATATGAGTTATGCAAGAATCAATATGGTCGAGTTTACTTCAGCAGAAAATGCAAAGACNTTTGCAGACGACTACACGGCGAACGCNGCTGCTGAATTCCCTGAAGCTGAAATATTGCTAGCAGTGACAACAGGTGACGCGAGCGCGGTGCTTACTTCGGTCTACCCTGACAAAGATGCTTTTGACCGTTCGGCTGCAGCTAGAGCCGCAAGGGGGGAAGCNAATCAGGATAAGATCAAAGGTGAAATCGTGGTACACGAGGGCGAGGTTACTCTCAGCCATACTAAGTGATGCTAGGTGGCAGACCNCTTTATAGTTCAGACTTGCTAATCATATTTCATAATTAACACGAGATATTNCGTTAGGTGTTGGTACCCTTAATTCCTGNGTCGGGGGANTGGCTTTGTCTAAAANTTTTGAAAAAAAATTGTTTNCTTTCCCAGTGTCAGCAGGAACCTAGACAAAGACAAACTAATAAAACGTATCGANAGATTACGCTCTATTAATCTAATGTCAAAGATTGATGAGGAGGAGATGAATGCAAGAGAACACGCCCTTTGAGGAAAACGGTAGTACGTCNGTCAGTGAAATATTTAGTGAGTCTAATCTTTTTCAGTCTTATTTAGATGTTGAGGCGGCACTTGCGCGAGCACAGGCGAGTCAGGGAATAATTCCAGTCGAGGCTGCTACTGTGATATCTGAGAAAGCAAAACTTGAATTNTTGAGTCTCCAAAATATATATGACGGATTGAATAAGACNGGACACCCCTTAGTCCCGTTGATTTGGGAGTTAGATAGGGTCTGTGGCGAAGACGCAGGCGGATATATACACTGGGGCGCCACGACTCAGAACATCACACAAACAGGAAAGATACTGCTGGTTAAGCAATGCCACGATAGTTTCTTAAAGGATCTTGGATCTCTACTTCATGTACTGGGAGACCTAGCGGAGAAGACTAAGGATTACGCGTTACCGGGAAGAACTCACGGNCAACATGCTGTTCCGGCTACTTTCGGCTATAAAGTGGCCGTATGGATTGATGAATTAATGCGACATGTCGATCGATTGCAAGGAAGCGAAGAACGAGTTTTTGTGTCAATGCTTGGCGGTGGGGCTGGNACGATGGCNTCTGTCGGTCTNGCTGGTCTTGAAACTCAAAGGTTAATTGGNGAGGATTTAGGATTAGGTTCNATGACTATGCCGTCNAGAGTGATAGGCGATCATCTGACCGANTATATTACTATTCTCGCCATGCTTGCNGCGACAGCTAGCAAAATGTCACGNGAAATTTATACCATGATGAAACAGGAATTTGGTGAAGTTGAAGANCCTGTGCCTNTGGGTGCTGTCGGTTCATCGACTATGCCTCAGAAACGTAATCCTCGTTTATGTCAGGATGTTGTCGCCTGGGCTTCAGAAGTTCGGACATTTGTGCCGATGTCTCTAGAAGCAATGCAAACCGAACATGAGGCTGATAAAACGACCAGCATGATGATTAATTCTGCCATCGATAGGACGTGCGTACTCACGGGACAAATTACTTCTGGGCTGATNGAGATATTTTCAGATCTAAAGNTTTTNCCCGACCGGATGAGGCAGAACCTTGAGCTTAGCGGTGGGCTCATACTGTCTGAGAGAATCATGCTGGAATTAGGCCAGGAAATGGGGCGACAAAAAGCTCACGATGTNGTTTATGATGCTGCACAAAAATCAGTCAATGAGGGAAGGCCGTTTACAGAGACNCTACAAGAGGAGTCTGAGGTGACTAAGCGACTGTCTAGAGCCGATATATTAGATCTGCTCGACCCGGAGCAATATACNGGTTTGTGCTCATATTTTGCAGAGGAATTCTCAAGAAAGGCCCAGCAAAAGAGCTTGGAGTTGATTGGTGACTAATTCACNACGAGGAAATCGAATCCTTGAAGNGACTCGATGANTAGGNCTTTTAAACCTTATAGCCCCCNTCTACGCTAATTACTTGCCCGGTGATCCCAGCTGATTCGGGAGCTGCAAGCAACGCAGCCATAGGTCCAAGCTCTTCGGGTTCGAGTACCCTATTTTGTAGATTTTCTGACGCACGCCAAGCATGAGCTTCTTCGGGTGATATTCCGGCAGCCTTACCCATAGCTTCCCAGTCAACTAGGGCTGTATTTGTCCATCCCGGACATAAACAGTTAACGGTGATGCCGTCAGCCGCGACTTGTCCGGCGAGTGCTTTTGTGAATCCTATAAGTCCATGTTTTGCTGTTGTGTATGCGAGCGCTCCGCCACTACGTTTTGCGTAGCCGGATCCGATGGTTAGAACTCGGCCGTACCCATTCTCTTTCATATGCGGTAATGCTTCACGAGTCGTCCAATATGCTGAGGTTAGATTCAGAGCTAGATTGGCCTCGAACGTGTCGTCGTCATGAGTGTAGGGATTTTGATCTCCTGGTACCCCGCCTCCAACATTATTCACAAGAATATCGACTTTGCCGAAGCGTGCGATTGCTTGGCGGACTGGTTCNTTGGAGTCGTCTCGAATCAGCGCATCAGCCTCTACTGCGAGACCACTACTTCCAATGCGTTTAATTTCGTCTACAACCGAATCTAATTGGTCTCGGGTCCTTGAAGAAANTACAACACTTGCACCTTCGCGGGCCAGCTCAAGCGCTATTGCTCTTCCGATTCCCCTACCACNACCGGTTACCACGGCAACTTGATTTTCTAATCTTCCCATATTCAGACTCCTTCAGGCTCTATGATTAAGACCGTCAGGATAGTTCTTAATATACTGATAGTGTGCTTTTGGAGCCTGTGATTACAAACAAATCTTCACATACATTTAGAGTGTTAATCGTTTCTGCATATGAATTAGGCCGTCAGCCGATTCCGGTGGCTACTGCCGCATCTATTTTTCGTGGGGCGAACTGTGACGTGAGCGTTCTAGACTTATCNACCTCGGAAATAGATCTCGATTTAAANAACATTGATGTTCTTGCGATTTCNTGTTCCATGCATACCGCGTCCAGATTAGGCTTGGAATTTGCAAGAGGGGCAAAGCTAGTTAATCCTAAAATACGTACTATTGGATTTGGTTTGTATGCTTCACTGCTTGCCGAGGATGAGTACCTGAATCCTGAGATTGATTTGTGGATTGGTGGTGAATTTGAGACAGGTCTTTCAGAATTTGTTAACTCANTAGTGGAAACTTCAAAGCTTTCTGAGTTGTCGAGTAAAGATATTTCTGGAGTGGGACAACATCCGAATTTTAAGCGGGGTGTGCATTTACTTCCCGACCGAACAGGATTGCAGTCGTTACGTCATTATGGACATGTAGAGCGAGTAGACGGCAGTCATTTTGCNGGTGCGGTGGAAGCTAGTCGTGGATGTGCGCATATGTGCACCCATTGCCCAATACCCTCAGTTTATGGCGGAAAGTTGCGTCTAGTTGACCACGATCTTGCGCTTAGGGACATNGATGCTCAAGTCGAATTGGGTGCCGAGCACATNACATTCACCGATCCAGATTTTTTCAACGCGGTACCACATTCGATGNGGATTATTCGTGAGATGCGAGAGCGATATCCGGAAATCACGTTTGACGCCACGATTAAAGTCGAACACTTGATNGAGCATCAGCAGAGGATTCCTGAATTGAGTGAATCGGGCTGCTTATTCATTACGTCGGCATTCGAATCACTAAACGACTCTATCCTTAACAAACTAAAAAAAGGNCACACTTCGGCAGACTTATATCAGGCGCTCGACCTTGTGAGAGCGTCTGACTTATTCATTCATCCCACGTGGTTGCCATTTACTCCGTGGACCCGAATACAAGATATCAAAGACATACTTGNATTCGCTGTGGAGCAAGGATTGGTGAGCAGGGTACCTCCGATTCAGTACGGTNTGCGCTTACTGGTGCCGCCACGGTCGTTATTAATTGACACACTTCAGAATGAAGGTTTACTCCGTNGCTTTAATAATGAAAAGTTGACGTACGAGTGGATTAANAAGGAAACAGATGTATTACAGGGACAGATAAGCGAACTAGTAGAAGCTGGCCAAAGCGAGTTTTATGACTTTAACGATACTTTTTCTGATGTGTGGAATTTGGTGTTTGGGTCTGAAGTACCGATTCCGGCTGTCAAGGTTGATATTCCAGATTTCATTCCTGGTCTTACTGAGGGGTGGTTTTGTTGAGCTGAACCAACGTCTGAGCAGTTTGCTCAGCTGACCACTATGACACATTGATAGATGATTGAAAATTACTGTAATGAGCTAAGCTTAGGCTATTCTTTTGTTGGCAGAGCACCGAGGAGGGTGAAATGAAATTTGGCGTGAGTATATTTATGACCGACTATGCGTTATATCCAGATGTTCTGGCGAAGGAAGCAGAAGCTAGAGGATTTGAGTCGCTCTGGTTCCCGGAGCACACTCATATTCCAGCAAGTAGAAAATCTCCATATCCAGGTGGTGGTGAACTTCCCCCGCAGTATTATCACTCACTTGATCCCTTCGTCGCATTAACAGCTGCCGCAACTGTGACGGAAAAAATTAAATTGGGTACTGGTATTGCCCTTGTGATCGAACGTGATCCGATNACGTTAGCCAAGGAAGTCGCGAGCATTGACTATGTCTCGAATGGTAGATTTTTGTTCGGAATCGGTGGTGGCTGGAACCGGGAAGAAATGGAAAATCATGGTACTGATCCAACGAGGCGTTGGAAGCTGCTTCGTGAGCGAATTGAGGCTATGGTTGAAATTTGGACAAAAGATGAAGCTGAGTATCANGGGGAATTNGTTGATTTCGATCCAATCTGGTCTTGGCCTAAACCAGTGCAAAAACCATACCCACCAATTATGCTCGGTAACGCTGGTCCGGGTGCAATTTCTCGTGCTGTGAGGTTCGCTGATGAATGGATGCCTATAGGGGCTCGATTGGATCTCGCGGACAGAATNAATGANTTAAATAGCAAGGCANAAGAAGCAGGTCGTGGGCCTATTCCGGTCACCAACTGGGGCACTGCACCAAATCGTGAAGCGATCGATGAACTCGCTGATATCGGTGTGGGGCGAGCAATCTTTGGTTTACCATCTGCTAAGGAAGATGAAGTAATTCCCTTGCTTGATAAATATGCCGAGGTAATCGCGCCTCTAATTTAAATAATAAATTTTCACCAAGAAAAATTATTGATTGAGTTGATTATTTCATCTTCCAGACTGGTGGTCGNTTTTCCGCGAATGCTTTAGCACCTTCGATTGAATCCTCGGATGTCCAGACCGATTCGACNAGCTGAGCNCTCATTTTGCGAGCNTAGTCNGACGGAAGTTCCAGGCCAAACTTGGCGAGCTTGCGTGTGGCGTTTATTGCGAGGGGGGCATTGCCAGCAATNGTCTCNGCCATTCGAGTAGCCGTGTCCATAAGGTCCGCTTGAGGCACGACCTTGGTCACAAGACCCATACGGAGTGCTTCTTCTGCATCAACAGGCTCACCGCTTAGTAGTAACCACATCGAGTTTGATAGACCAACGAGTCTTGGCAAGTCAAATACACCTCCTGGAGGGCAGAGTCCTACCTTNACCTCTGCAAGGGCAAGTCGGGCATTGTCTGAGCAAATACGAATNTCACATGTAAGCGCCTTTTCAAGTCCNCCACCATANGCAGCTCCGTTGATTGCCGCTATCGTAGGCTTGCCAAGATCGATTGGGGCTCGNCCAAAGTCACGTTTGGGTGCGGGTCCGGTTTCAGCACCTTCAGTTTCTGCGACTTCTTTAAGATCTCGACCGGCGCAGAAAGCTCTATCTCCGGCTCCAGTATATATACCAACCCAGGCGTCATCATCGGCAGCAAATTGCTCTTCTGCTTGTCTTAGTTCAGCTCCGAGTTGCTTGCCCAAGGCGTTCATTCGATCTGGTCGGTTCAGCGTGATGTAACCAATGTGATTTTTTGTTTCATAAATTACGTATTCCATAATTCCTCCTTGTTTGTCCACCGATATCCAGAAGGTATCGGGATGTTATTGAGTCACGTCAGAATATCAGAGCCGTTAGATTTTTTGCTAGTTTATTTGTTTCTACCATATTTAGATTTACAGTTAAGTTAAGGAGTGGATTACGAGCGACACAAAACCTACAAATCTTACGGCGTCTAAGCCATCACTTCGTACGACCCTCTCTGTGTTTGCGATTAGAGACTTTCGTCTTCTCTGGACCTCTTCAACTTTTTCTTTTATGGGCATGAATATGCAAATGTTAGTCCGAGGAGCAATTGCTTGGGAGCTAACTAATTCATATAGTGCCACAGCATTTTTAATGGTTGCTTTTATGCTCCCACAAATGTTTTTCACCCTACCTGGCGGGGCGTTGGTGGATAGAGTTGAAAAGCGAAACATGATGATACTCATGCAAGCGACCATGGCAGCTGTGGCACTAATAACTGGAGCAATGGTGATAACGGACACGATTACCGCCACATCTCTTTTTATATTAGGGCTTATTCAGGGAGCGATTACCTCGCTTGGTATGCCAGCTCGAACCCCTTTGATGGCAGAGATCGTGTCACAAGATCGAATTGCAAGTGCAATGGCATTGTCCAATAATTCGATGAATCTCACCAGAGCATTCGGTCCACTTGTCGCGGGGATTCTGATGACAACATTTCCACATGTGAGCGATAGGTTTGGTGCTGGATATGAGTGGGCTTATTTTGTACAGACGGGATTTGGTGCGCTGTCTGTAGCACTTCTACTGTTTGTTCCAACTTCTTCAAAAAAGCGATCCGCGCAAATTGCATCAGGCATAGTGCCTACCGCAGTAATTCCACGCGGTATCAGCGGAATCTCTTTCAGTGAGGTATTTTCAGATGTAACAGCGGGCCTCAAGTACGTAGTAAATACACCGCGATTACGTACTTTGATGCTGATGATGTTAGTTCTAACGTTTTTCGCGATGCCGTTTCAGAATCTGATGGCTGGATATGTTGAGTTAGGGTTGGGTATTCCTGATTGGCAAGGTCAACTGGGTGATTTGCTATTTATTTCAGGACTTGGGGCTCTTTTTGGCTCAGCTCTAATGACATGGCTGGCCGAATGGGACAGACGCCCACTTATTCAGTGGTTCGCCGGATTGCTGTGTGCCTTCGGTATGATTTTCTTAACTTTCGGTGCGTTTAGATTTGGGTTTTTCGGTGCTGCGATCGGGGTCACCCTACTGGGCATAGGCACCACCGTTTATATGACAGCATCTAGCACAATGATGTTGCTATCAGCTAATCGAGAGTATTACGGCCGTGTAATGAGTATATTTATGCTGTCTTTTTCTGCAATGGCAGTCACCGTGTACCCCTTGGGATTAGCTGCGGATTTCCTCGGTACGCCACTTTTATTCGGGCTGCTTGGTGTCCTTGTATTGGCGTGTATGGTGCTCGCTGTGATNGTGAATCCAGGATTTACATTTGGNCGNGTATCCGCNAATCCCNTAATGGCGAATCAGTCGGCGAATGNGGGTCAATCNGGTTCTGCAGATGAACATCTCAAGAAGTCAAATTTTGTAGCGAATCCAGTAGTAGACGGTGAAAAAGTTGCAAGTCCCGTGCAGCCGCGATCTGCTATGGCTGGTGCGACTGCAATCTTTCAGCAACGTGAATCACGCTTAGGTGGGTCATCTACTCAAGGGTCGTATGGCCTAGGAGAAATAAGTCGCGGGAAAAAGGAAGATCTGACGCGTGGCACAAAAATTGGTAATTANGGATTGGATAAGTTTGCTAATGAAGAACTGGCCGAGATTTCGTATAGCGAGAATCTGTCATTCAATCAGTCAATAAATAATNGCGAGACTGAGCCTNTGTTGGAATCGCCTNTTGACGAAGTGGGTAANGATATCAGGCCTGACAATANTNCTGATAAAGCTNNAAATTCGTTTCAGCACCGACCAGATATTGACANAGAAGCTCTGAAGAGTTTCTTTGCNTCTNAAAATCAACCTAGTAGATGGCGGAATNTATTTGTCGCTGGATGTAGCGCTGCNGNAATCACGGCAGGGGTCCTGCGTCTCTATGAGAGATCTGATCGATAGAGTGAGCTAACGTATGGCTGTGGTCTCAATTGCCTCGTTAATTACTGACTCTAAGCATTGAATTAGGGCATGACTATCGTTCAGACATGGTATCCAGGTGAAGTTGCTGCCGCCCGCATCCATAAATGTTTTTCTTCCTCGTATATTGATTTCTTCTAATGTTTCAAGGCAATCGGCTACGAACGAAGGACATACGACGACTACATTTTTTTCTCCTACTTTCGGTAGCTTTGCGAGCTCTTTGTCGGTGTATGGTTTAAGCCATTTCGGATCGATAATATTGACTCTCGATTGAAACGTCAGAGTCCATTGATCGTGATCCAGCTCTAAGACTTTTGCCACTTTTTCGGTTGCGGTAAACACGTTAGAACGATAGCAGAATTGCGATGAAACACAGTCGATTTGGCAGCAATTTTCGATCGTCAGGCAATGACTGGATGTGGGGTCAGGTTTTCTTGTGTGTCGTTCGGGAATGCCATGGTAACTGAACAGTAATCGATCAGTTTTGTCATCGATATACGGTTTTATTGAGTCCGCTAGAGCTTGGATATACTTTGGATGATCAAAAAATGGATCCACAAAAGTAGCCTTCAAGTCTGGGTATAAATCGCTAATAATTTGGTTGACAGCTAACGTGGTGGTAGTAGTGGTGGACATGGCGTTATGTGGATAGAGGGGTACAACTGTGACTTCACGTATACCTTTTTCTTTCAAACGTGTGACTGCATCTTGGATAGATGGTTCTTGATAACGCATCGCAATATCCACACTCCAGCCCGTTAATTGTGCTAACGCGGAGGCTATTTTTTGTGTATTAGTGATGAGTGGTGAGCCAGTGTCCTCCCAAATTAGCTCGTAAGCTTCTTTGGTTTTCTTTGGTCGGAAGGGAAGAATGAACATCCTCAAGATGAACTGCTGAAGNGGTTTCGGTAGATCAATAACCAAGTCATCAGATAAAAATTCATTGAGATAGACTTTTACGTCCTGAGTGTCTAAGGACTTAGGCGATCCAAGATTTATCAGGAGNATATGTTTAGACGGTGTAGCCAAAAAATTATCCTATTTGAGAAATGGTTACGATGTGACTTGCTGCGCACTATGGGTTGGGGGTACTGGTCGCGTTACAAGGAAGGTGCAGAGTACTATTCCAAAGCTGATGAATGCGATATCTGCAAGGATTGGGAAGCTCGTTAATAGGATCGTGGCTCCGAAGGTGGGGACAATAAGGCATACCGCCGTAATTTTTGACTTAATACTGATACCACGATACTGCCTCCAGTTTTGGATAAGAGATCCAAACACCGGGTGTTCTAACAACCAACGTTCAAATCGCTCTGACGATCTGGAAAACGCCCATGCCGCAACAAGGACAAATATCGTCGTCGGAAGCCCAGGTACGAAAATTCCAATAAANCCTAATCCGACACAGATAAAGCCGAGCGAAAGGTATAGATAGCGCTTAACCATACGTGTCCTTTGTTAGGATATCGTCTTTTTAAATTCTCTCATTATCCTGACGGTGTGAGAGAATTTATCTTTCATTTATAATTGGATTTATATTACTCAGCAACNGGAAATCTTATGCTATTTGAAGTAGTTGATAGATTTTTTTTCTAGTTGTCGTTATTAAGTTTTTTGAGAAAACTATTGATTAAGCTCGCACCAGCCTCAGGATTGCTGCACATCCACCAATGTCCCTCGCCAGCTAGAATTCCAACTTCAGCACTTGCTTGTGTGGCAGCCTTACGCCCCAAGAGCTCGCCACCGACAAATGGGTCATCTGTTGCAATTATTGCGAGTCCAGGTCGTGCACTTGCATTTGCTAACGTCGGAAAAAAATCTCCTACTATAGGCTGAGCAGCTGACCGATAGAGGCTGAGAATCGCTCTAGCCATATCGCTGTTTACTCCGTCTGCTACTTGATTTGCGATATCAGCGCTCATTCCCAAACTTTGATATCGTGCCGCTGTATCTGCCGGATCAGCTGACACCATTGCGGCCACAGCTTCTTCACCAGCGTCGGGGGTTTGCCATATCTGTGCGCGATCGTGCCATACGTACTCCGGCGTAAATACCCCGAGAATATCACTTGCCCATGACCGTATGAGGTCGGGTCTTTCACATGCCAATCGGACAACATGGCCACCTCCCCAGTCATGACCTAACAGGTCGACAGGAGAATCGAAATTTGATAGTTCCGAAGCAAGCCATTTCACGTACGCGTCGCTTGTTGCGTCAAAGTTGTCAGGTAGTGGTGAGCCGAACCCGGGAGGTGAAAGTGTTTGCACATCGTCATCATCAAGAAGAGGGATTAGATCGTTCCATATTGCTGCGGTCTCTGGGTTGCCGTGTACAAGAACTAAAGTCATATATCACCCTCCAATGTAATAAACTACGCACGTCAATCTAATAATTAGTATTGACTATTCAATTGTATCGTCTAGGAGATGCATCATGACTTTTGCGATAAATCACATTCATTTGAAATCAAATTCACCGCGTGAGTGCGCCGACTGGTGGGTTAAGGCCTTCAACTTTCGTATATTGGGAGACACTGTTCGAGACAGCGGAGATCAGTTTATTGCCTGTGAAAGTGAGAATGGGATGACAGTTAATATTTCTGGCCCTCAATCGACACAAACGCTCGCGGCTGGCGACCACGGCGTGAAAGAAGGTCTTGAACACTTTGGTCTAGATTCAGAGAATCTAGAATCAGATATCGAGCGCTTGACCTCGCTTGGAGCAGAACTATTGGACGGACCAATTGAGATGGGCGCAATTAGGATTTGTTTCTTAAAAGCGCCAGACAATGTTCGTATAGAACTAATTCAACGCGACTAGTTACTCGTCCGAGCTGAAAATACCATCAGCTGCCAATTCCGTTATTTCAGCTTCGGAAAAGCCAGCCTCAATCAGGACTTCGTAGTTATGTTCCCCGACCAAGGGTGCCCTCTTCCGCGGAGCTACATCCGCACCTTCTATGTGGAACGGCGTTGAAATTATCCGATATTCTTTACCGTCGACGTCTTCAAGAGTTTTAATGGCTTCCTGTTCAACGATCACGGGATCGGCTGCGATTTCGTCGAGCGACGCAGCAGGCGCCCATATACATTCATTTTTATCGAGTAGNCCAGCCCACTCGGATAATGTTTTTAACTTGAACTCTGCCTGAAGCTCCCCAACTATTTCAGGACCGTGTTCCAGCATTCCGGCATTTGTGGNNAATCTTGAATCTGTTGACCAATCTGGACGTGCAAGTGCCCCACATAGTCGTGGCCAATGCTTTGGGACGTTATGC
Source organism: Chloroflexota bacterium (assembly GCA_002701625.1). The sequence continues at coordinate 12,978 of NZWK01000019.1, read as the reverse complement.
ATCGTGAGCATGATCCATCGTTCGTCTTTAGTCTCGTAGGCACTTCTTATCAATAACCCATGAGTTTGCCGATTGAACCGGCTAGGTACACCGTTAGGAAGATTCATCGCAAGTTGCATATCGGTCGCAATTGTCCACAAACCGGTCCGTAGAAGGGAGACTTCAGCTTTTTGTGGCAGCCCTGTTTGTTCCTTGAGTCTCAGCGCCGCAAGTGTTGCAGCAAGGAGGTTCACACCAGTTGGGTGATCTCCCTGTCCAGGACGGCTCTGGACTGCGGGAGCACCGACTTCTCCCATTAGTCCCATCACACCTGATCGTGCCCAGAAAGCTGTACTATCGAAACCAGGACGTTCGGAGTCTATACCCGTACTGCTATACCCAACTAAATGGGCATACACCAGAGTGGGATGAACTTGTTTCAGGGTTTCGAAGTCAATTCGATATTTTTTAGTGCGGTTCGACGTCAGGTTGGTAACGAAAATATCTGCACTAGCGATTAGTCGATGTAATGCGTCTTGTGCGGCGGTTTGTCCAAGGTCTAATGCGAGAGATTGCTTACCCCTGTTGTCGACTTCGAACACATAGTTTGTCTGCGCAGATACATGGAGGTGCGCTCTATTTCCACGGAATGTATCACCATCAGGAGGTTCTATTTTAATGACCGTAGCACCCATATCTGCCATAAGCGCAGCGGCCGAAGGGGCTGCCAAAAAACTTGCCACTTCGATCACGCGAATACCATCTAGAGGGCCAACCATATTGTTCTTTGTATCATAGTCTTACCCTTGTGGGTAAAGATTTATTTATGCGAGAGGTTTACTGAGGGAATAATTATGTCTGGACCACTAGATGGCATGCGGGTTCTCGAGTTCACACAACTGATAATGGGCCCACAATGCTGCCAGTTATTGCGCGATCTTGGGTGCGAGGTAATCAAGATTGAGCATCCAGAGGCTCCTGATTCTTCGCGACGTATACCTGCATCCGAATATAAATCTGCTCCACCCGTATATCACGCCAATAATCGTGGTAAGCGAAGTATCACGATTGACTTCGGAAAACCTGAGGGACTGGAGTTGGTGCAGGCTCTCATAGCTGATAGCGATGTCTTGGTTACAACGCTAAGGCCAAATGCCCTAGATCGTGCAGGGTTGGGATATGAGGATTGTCGCTCTATTAATCCACGCTTGATATATGCGGTAGGTACTACCTACGGTCCTGAGGGCCCTGATAGTGACCGTCCGGGAAATGATCTAATGGCGCAAGCCGCTGGCGGCTTGGCTTGGAATACTGGAACCACGGAATTAGCACAGGGTGCTGGTGCATTGGTTGCGGACACTATGGGAGGGATGACCTTGTTCGGTGCTATTGTTACGGCTTTGTTTGCTCGTGAAAAGTCGGGTCTGGGCCAGTTGGTTGAAACCTCGCTTCTGGGAGGGCAAATTTGGGCACAGTCTTCAGAGTTAATGGCACATGTGCTGGCTGAGACCCAACACGATCGATCTCAGCGGACATATCCGTGGTTGAGTTCGATATCACCTATCAGTATTTATCAGGCTAAGGATGGTTACGTAGCATTATCAGGGGTACCTAAAAGGTGGGAAGATTTTTGGAATGCTTTGAATCGAGTTGACCTCGCAGCTAATGAGATATTGCGAACAGGTGTGGAAAGATTACGTCAAAATAAATTAATNACGAAGGCGATTTCTGAGGTGTTTGCGAATATGGCGGTGAGTGATATTCATATCATATTGGAGGAGGTCGATGCGGTTTGGGCACCAGTTAATGACTATGATCATGTGGTCACCAGTCCACAAGTGTTNGAAAGTGGTTACCTGCGTAAGACTACCCATCCTGATTATGGTGAGATGGTAACTATGGGCNCGCCAGTTCGCTACAGNGATGGAATTAACGAGCCAGCCGATCGTGCNCCTGAGCTNGGNGAGNATACTGAAGANNTCTTGCTGGAGCTTGGTTACAGCTGGCAGCAGATTGAGTCNCTCAAGAAAAGTGGAGCTNTCTAGATGGCCTGATCAGTATCCACNTGNGTCGGCACATTNTCTTCCGTAAATATCATGTCTATTTCCTCACGAATCTCAGATGTGAGCTCCCATTCAACTGCCGCGACATTTTCTTTAAGCTCCCACTCATTGCGAACGCCCACTAGTCCTACCGATACAGCTGGATGCCCAAGTGTCCAGGCGATTGCCATTTGGGCTACTGATTTATCGTTTCGTTCCGCAATTACCTTCAANCGCTCAACTACTCGCAGTTCCTTGGCGAACTCTTCTGTCTGGAATAACGGGAGTTTGAATGCTACNCCGCTGCTTCGCCAGTCATTCTCTCCAAAACTAGTNTCGGGAGTAAANGCACCGGAGAGCAGACCAAAGCCAAGCGTTCCATAAGCCATAAACCCGATGTTCTTATCTAGGCAATGCGGCAGAACNGTTGATTCCATGCGNCGATCGAACATGTGATATCCGACTTGATTGGCTGCCATATGGCCATATTGTTCGCACTCATCCATCATCTCTGGGGTGAAGTTGGACACGCCATAATGTCTTATTTTTCCACTTTGTTTTAGTTGTTCGAGNGCTCGGATGGTTTCTTCAAAGGGAGTGTCGTGATCAGGCCAGTGGATAAGCAAAAGGTCTAAATAGTCAGTATTTAAACGATTGAGGCAGCCTTCAGCNCGGTCTANAACNTGTTGAAACTGAGAATTGCGGCCTAAATTNTTACCATTTTCATCATACGCGAAGCCAACTTTGCTTACTAAGACGATATCTTTGCGCTTATTTCCTAACGCTTTAGCCAANAGCTCTTCAGAATGATACGGACCATAGACCTCTGCTGTATCAAAAAGAGTAATGCCATGATCGATAGCCGCGTGTACAGCATCAGCTGCTTCTTTTACGTCTATATCACCATAGGTCGTAGTAGCCATCTCCCAAGTCCCAAAGCCGATGGGTGAAGAAAAAAGATCGCTATCNCCAAGTTGTCGTTGCTCCATCATTATTCCTTAATTTCCGTGTTCACTTGATAGTGTTTGGACTTTACCATANACNGCGAAGCCTGATTAATCGAGACGNATCTNGCAATAGACTTGATCTGACGTCGACTTAAAATTAGGTTAACTTGCATAACCTGAGCACGGTTTTACAATATAGATTCGTCCGAGAGTAGAAAACAACGATTCGTTAAGGAAACTTATGGCTGAAGAACACCAACGTCTATTGGCAGGACTTCGAATAATTGACGCTGGCCAGGTATTGGCTGGTCCATTCGTATCTACGTTATTAGCCGATATGGGTGCTGAAGTTATTCGCGTCGAATTACCAGCACTACGGCACGATACGGCAGCTCAGCAGAATTCAACAAGAGCTGGGTTGCAACGTAACAAAAAATCAGTTTCGTTGGATTTGAGAAAACCTGAAGGAGCTGAATTATTTAAGAAGCTGGTTGCCAGTGCTGATGCTGTGGTGGAAAATTTTTCTCCCGGCACAATGGAGCGTTGGGGTATCGGAGAGGACGAGCTTGCAAAGGTTAATTCGCGGCTAATTTTTGTACGAATTTCTGGATTTGGTCAGACAGGACCGTATCGTGACCGAACTTCATATGACAGGATTGGTCAGGCGATCGGGGGGATGATCTATGTGACAGGTGAGGCAGATCAGCCTCCGGTGCATCCTGGATATATGATGGGGGATTTGGCTTCAGGTACATATGGTGCGCTTGCTATTTTAGGAGCGGTGTACCACCGCGACCATGAAGATTGCCAAGAGACACAAATCGTGGATTTGTCGTTATACGAATCTATTTTGAGCTATTCAGGACCAATGGCAGCTGAATACAGCCGTTCAGGTATTATTCGAGAACGTGCAGGTAACATTCGATCATGGTCTATCCCCGGGGATCAATTTTTGACTAAGGATGGAAAGTGGGTATTAATTCTTGCTCTTAATCCCCAAATCTTTCAACGATTGTGTGACGCAATGAATATTTCAGATCTGCCACAAGATCCAAAGTTTTCAAATCATGCGAATCGTTTTGCGAACGAGGTTGAACTCCATTCAATGATTCGAGAATGGGTAAAGGATTTTGATTCCACTGATTTATATGATCTCTTGGATGAGTATCGAGTACCGTACGGTCCGGTTTATAGTATTGCGGATATATTCGCTGACCCGCATATAGCTGCAAGGAAAAATTTAGTGCAGGTAGATGATCCACACGTTGGTCCTGTAACTGTTCCCGCACCATATCCAAATTTGTCTCATGCCGAGGGAAGAATTTATAATCCTGCTCCGCGAATAGGTGAGCACAATAATGAGATTTACAAGGAACTTTTAGGTCTCACTGAAGCTGAGATAGATCAGCTTACAGATTTGGGTGCTATTTAATTGTGAATCGAAGAACTATTATTTTGATATAGTAAAACTGCCAGAGGATACATTATGACATCATTGGAAAACAAAACTGATACCAGCAGATCTCTATATATCAGTTATATGGCTAAGACCACAGATCATTATTTATCGGAGGGGTTCAATAATCCTTATCAGTGGGCACGTTTCGAGGATGTCCCATTTACTCCACTTAAGAAACCCTTGGCTGAGTCAAGAGTTGCACTTATAACAACGGCGGCCCGGTATCAGCCCGATAAGGGTGATCAGGGACCGGGAGCGCCATACAACAATGATGCAAAATTCAAGCATGTCTACACTCACCCAAGTGATTCGATACCGGATGTGCGGATTTCACATATTGGATATGACCGAAATAATGCCGAGATTGATGATCAGCGAGTGTATTTCCCCCTTGAGCGATTGCATGAGTTGGAGACCGACGGTCGATTCGGATCATTAGGACCTCGACTATATGGCGCACCGACGCTTCGAAGCCAGAGAATGACTAGTGAGCGCAACGCGCCAGAAATTCTCTCAATGTGCCGAGATGATGAAATTGATGTTGCGCTTTTGGTTGCGGTCTGACCGGTTTGTCATCAGACCGTGAGTCTGTTAGCTCGACACCTGGAAGAGAATGGAATCCCAACAGTCATAGTTGGATGTGCACGCGATATTGTAGAGCAGGTCGGGGTGCCGAGATTTGTGTTTAATGACTTTCCCCTTGGTCATCCTTGTGGCAAACCGTACGATGACGACACGCAGAAAGGCATTCTGGACTTAGCGTTTACGACACTTGAGAATGCCTTCGTTCCTAGGACAACGGTACAGAGTCCGTACCGTTGGAGTGATGACGAGTCCTGGAGAGATCGTTACATGCGGAAGAGTGAGGACTGAAATTTTCACTGTGGTGTAGTGTCAAAATTATGTCTGAGACTGAAATCGGTAGAGTAGTTGAACTGCCTGCGTCTGTTGGCGGAGTATTGTTGTTGTCTGAAATGCCTGGTTCAGAAAGACCGCTAGATGAATGGCTGGCTGGTGCTGAGGCGCGGCAGACGGATTTAATAGTAAATCTAGCCGAAGAAGAAGAATTGGCAAATATTTCTCCAGAGTACTTGGCGTACATGGGCGTCAATGGTGGTATTGAGATAACAACCTTTCCCATACCGGATTACTCAGTGCCAGTGGATATGGTGAGTTTTCATCAGCTTATTGCGGAAGTTACTCAAAGGCTCTGGTCAGGTGAATGTGTAATTGTTCATTGCAGAGCCGGGATTGGCAGATCTGGCTTGTTTGCGGCCTCGCTACTAACTTCTTTGAACATATCTTTTAGTGAGGTGTTACAAAGCGTTCAAAGTGCTGGAGGCAAATTTGAGACTGAGGCACAGCGGCTTTTTCTACAGGAATACCGACTCTATTTGGGTAAATAATTTTCCAGTTAGTAGAACCTATAAAATTTGCGAGAGGAAAAGTTTAGTACGATCTTCTTGAGGATTATTGAAGAAGTGATCAGGGGTTCCTTGTTCAACAATTTGTCCCTCGGCAAAGAATAAGAATCGATCTGCCACTTCACGCGCGAAACCCATTTCATGAGTCACAACAATCATTGTCATCCCAGATTCGGCAAGTTCTCGCATCACATCAAGAACTTCTTTGATCATCTCTGGGTCGAGTGCTGAGGTCGGCTCATCAAAAAGCATAATTTTCGGTTGCATAGCGAGGGCGCGCGCTATCGCTACTCGTTGTTGTTGCCCACCGGAGAGTTGAGTAGGGAATTTGGTTGCTTGTTCAGGAATTCCAACTCGCGTGAGGCCTGCCATTGCTAACTCTTCAGCATCTTTTTTTGGCATTTTTTTTACTTTTCGAGGGGCTAATGCAACGTTGTCTAGAACGGTAAGGTGAGGAAACAGGTTGAATTGCTGAAACACCATTCCGACCTCAGATCGAATTTTTTGTAGGTTTCGGCTATCGTCATTAATCTCAATTCCGTCGACTACAATTACACCAGCCTCGTGTTCTTCGAGTTGATTAATACACCTGATGAAAGTAGATTTTCCGGACCCTGATGGGCCTAATACTACTACTACTTCACCCTCAGCGATGTCCGCTGAGACACCCTTCAGCGCTTGAAAGTTGCCAAACCACTTATCAACGTTTTCAGCGTGAATAATAACTTTTTCAGTTGATTTTTCTACCATAGATCATTCTCCTGTGGGACTACCGTGTACCTAGTCCTAGATTTTCTTCTACTTTTTTACTGAGATTGGACATAGACCATGTCACCACCCAGAATAAGAATCCAACAAATACCAAAACTTCTAGGGCTGTGCCACCATATGCGAGCTCATTAAACGCCTTACGACCGACTTCCAGGACATCTACAACACTAATTAAGTAAACGAGGGTTGTGTCTTTAAAGAGTCCAATGTATTGATTAATTAGAGATGGAAGAACCGCACGAAGTGCTTGGGGAAGGAGAATTAATCTGAGGGTTTGAAAGTAGGTAAATCCAATTGAGTCAGCGGCTTCATATTGGCCTTTTGGAATCGCCTGTAAACCCCCTCGTACTACTTCCGCCGTATAGGCCGCATTGAAAATAATCAAAATTATCATTGTGCGAATGATTACGTCTGCCTCATTCAATCCAAACCAACTTGGCAGTATAAATGGGAGGACAAATCGACCCATAAATAGCCAGGCGATTAGCGGGGCGCCACGTACTATTTCAATAAGGCTGGTGGACAATATTTGTATAGCCGGATAGCCCTTTGTCGTGCGGCCAAGTGCGAGTACAACCGCTAGCGGCGTGCCAATAACAATTGCTATAGCTGCCAGAATAACATTTACAAATAGCCCGCCCCAATAGTTGGTAGTAGGTGCATCGCCAATAAATAACAAAACTAGCATTGTGGGGATGAGCAGGATCCAGCCCGCGATTGTGATTTTTGCCAATATCGGGAATAATTTGTATTTTGTGTCACCGAAGTAAGCTAAAGCGTAACCAAAGACACCTGTTAATAGACCATACCCAAATTTCAAGGCATTTGAGTCAAGTTCTAAAAATAAGTAACTGATTATTGTGCCGGTGATAATCAGGGAAATTAATACTCTTCTGCCTGGTCTGAGCCAGAGTGCCGAACTGAGACCAGTCACTCCCGCAAACATCCAGACTGTAGGCCAAATTCGCCAGACATGTTCCTCTGGATAACGCCCGATCATAAAGGCTCTTCGCTTATCGATAATTACCTGCCAGTCCGCATTGATTAGGAACTGCACGATCGTATAGAGAGCCCACACTGCGACTATAAGAGTTGCCAAAGTGATGGCGGTATGTAATTTTGTTTTGAATAATTGCGACTTTGCGTCTGAGTCCTCATAGGCCATCAACAGACGCTGTGGTAGAGAAAAATTAGAATTTGGCTGAGAATTAATAGACATAAATTCCCCCTATATACCTGATCGCTGAACGTACCAGTTAAGACCGTTCATCACTGACGAGATGAAGAGTGCCATGACCAGATATATCACAAGTAGAGCAGTAAAAATTTCCAAGCTGTGTCCGGCATTATTAGAAATGGTTCTTGTGGCGAAGACGACATCAGAGAAGCCGATTGCTACAGCGATACTGGTGTTTTTAGTCATATTTATGTATTGATTGCCCAGTGGTGGAATCATAGTTCGGAGCGCTTGCGGCAGGATTATCAGGGTAAGTCGCTGGTAGGCAGATAATCCAAGAGCTTTTCCAGCTTCTGCTTGGCCTGCCGGCAACGATAAAATACTTCCTCGCACGATTTCCGAAATGAAAGATGCGGTATAAAAGCCGAGTGCAACTACGATCGCGAGAAATTCTCCTGTGATTACCATTCCACCTTTATAGTTTTGGATTGCACCTCCAGCGCCACTTTCAATGATGCCGGGTGTTTGTCCGGTAAAGGGCGAGTCTAAAAGAATATATGCGATCACAGATATTGCGAGGAACATAAATATTGGGTATCTGTTAGTTCGTTGGTTCCCTCCCAAGGCATCCTGTCGTTTTTGAAGATACCGTCTAAGAAGAACAGCGCCTATGCCAGCTATACCAGCCACGAACAGCCACGTGCTTAAATTATCCTGACCTATCAGCCATGGAATTGCAAAGCCCTTATTCGAAATAAATATGAAATCTTGGAGTATTTCCAAACCAAAAAAATTAATATCTATTGCGATCGCATCGCTAATAGCCGGTGCTGTCAGCCATATCACTACGTACCAAATATAGATCTGTAAAAGCGCTGGAATATTCCTTAATATTTCAACGTAAAGTGTGCAAGCCTTTCGAATCAGATAAAAGTCCGACAATCGCCCTATTCCGACTAATAATCCCATAATACTTGCGAAGCCAATCAGCACAGATGCAAGCCGGATAGTGTTCCATGCGCCATTTAGGATGGCGTCCATACGGCTATCATTACTGTCGATATCAAATATGAGACCGTGTGATAAGGCTATACCAGCACGAGCATTTAGAAACTCGAATGTTAGGAACGGGGGACTAGAGGTGAATTTAGGTGCCTGCACGTTTTCAAGATTTGAAAGTTGTCCAACCAGACCCAGTCCAATAAAAACAACTATTAAAACTGCCGCACCTTGAACAATTGCTCTCCTGTACGCAGAGCGATACCAGAAATTGGTGAGCGTGTTCATTTCGAGATAAACCTGTCACTAAGTGGTTGAAAGTTCACAACGACAACTCTATCAAACCTCCATATGCCTGGGTTGAATACCCAGGCATATGTGGTTTTTAATATTTGATGAATGGAGGTCAACAGAAACAAGTTGACCGCCTGATCACCTTATCTAATCGGTGGCGAGTAGATTAATCCACCATTCGTCCAAAGAGCGTTCAAGGAACCTTCTCTTTCTAGACCAAGTGGTGTGATGTTCTTCTCGTAGATCTCACCGTAGTTACCGACCTGCTTTAGCACAGCCTGCATGAATTGCGGACCAACTGCCAGACCCATATCGGTGACATCTCCACCGTCGTAACCAACACCCAGCATCAGTGCAACCGCTACGCTGTCGGGGTTAGCGATCTGTGCATCAACGTTTGCGCTGCTTACTCCGAGCTCTTCAGCCTGGAATGTACCGAAGGTTACCCATGCAACGATGTCGAACCATTCGTCATCACCATGTCGAGTCAAGGGACCGAGTGGTTCCTTGGACATAGTCACTGCCAAAATACGAAGCGCATCTGGACCCTCTGGATAGACACCTCTTCGCGACGCTAGACCTGATTTATCAGTTGTCCAGCCATCACATCGACCTGCAAGAAAAGCTTCTTGTAGAAGATCAGTTGTCTCAAATGTTAGTGCTGTGTATGTAAGACCGCGCTCCAAGAATTGCGAAGCTAGGTTCAACTCAGTCGTCGTTCCTTGGTTTACACATATAGTTGCGCCGTCCATATCTTCAAGTGTTTGGAACGGTGAACTGGCCTTAACCATCATTCCCTGACCATCATAGAATGTTGGTGCTGCAAATGACTGCTTGAGATCAGAGTCTCTACTCAGTGTCCAGGTAGTGTTTCGAATTAATACATCAACTTCACCACTTGCGAGTGTTTCAAATCGATTTGCACCAGTTGTTTCAACAAACTCAACTTTAGTTGAATCGCCGAAAACAGCCGCTGCAACTGCGCGGCAGTAATCTGCATCAAAACCTGTGTAGCTTCCATCAGCTTCAAGCTGACTGAAACCAGGTAATGAGCCTGAAATACCGCATTTCAAAATACCGCGATCTTTTACTTTTGCAAGGGTGCTTTCGCCACTTGCTGCTGAATCAGCTGTGCTGACGCTTGTAGTTTCTTCATCATCCGAAGAACAAGCGATTAGCGCTACTGACGCAAGAGCCAGCATTGATAACAGGAATCCCCGCCTTAGCCATGACATGCTCATGTGCTTTCCTTTCTCTTCCCATCTGTTAAGTCATTAACACTTTGTTAACGCTTTGATGGATAAGTGTATATTCAGTCTGATTGTTAGGGTTATATGTTGACTAAAAAATATATACAAATTTAATGCTATTTTATGCACTTAATTAGGCACGTTTGAGCGTATAGAGGGTATTTAAGAAGCGGGTTTAGTGATTATGGTCCGTTGCAAAAACAGGCCGCGACTTGATTCTTCCAATGACGATGCATCCAAGAAACAGCCCAACAAATACAAGAGCGATCGCGGGGCCGGTCGGAAGATCATAAATATATGAGAGAGTAATTCCAGTCATTGTACCTGCCACGGCAAGGCATTCAGTGAGGATGAGTGAGCCCTTTAGCGATCGGGTAGCCTGATTCGCTGCAGAAAAAGGGATGATGAGCAAAGCCGAGATAAGTATGACACCAAGGAGCTTTACGCCAGCGATTAGTGCGACCGACGTGCCAACGAAAAGAAAGTACTTGGCTGCAGATGTAGGCAAACCTAGAACGCTGGATAACTCACCATGAACGGTAGTTAGTACGAGAGTCCGCCACTGGATTTTGAACAGAACCAATGTGACCGCAAAGAACACTATGAGAAGGTATATGTCATTCCAACTAATACTGAGGAGGCTCCCGAACAGGTACGTGATAAGTTCAGGCTTATAGCCCGGAGTCAGGGCCATGAGTATTACAGCGGAGCTCATGCCACCGACAAGCACTATTCCAACCACGCTATCAAGTGTTAGGCGCTCATTGTCTTCTATTTTTGCGAGTAACAAACCAATGCAGGCGGCTACGGCGGCAGCCCACAAGAGCGGCGCACCACCAAACATAATTCCTACGGCAATTCCCAGGAGTGACGCATGCGACACTCCATCAGCCATGAATCCAAGCTTTCTAGGAACCATGAACACCCCAAACAAGCCCAACAAGATAGCAAGAAGGAGCGAACCAATTATGGCCCGTTGCATAAAAGGGGTTGCCAGCATCTCAGAAATTAAATCCATATCAGACCGATCGACTAAATGTTATCTATGTAGCAATATCCGTCGTGGGTGGTCTCTGGATCAGGTGTAAGTTTCTGTATCTGCTTTATATTCACAGTTGAAAGTGAATTTTTGCAGACGCAACTGGCAGCTTGGTCGCAAATAAAGTTTTTATTTAGGCATATGACGTGGTCTGCGTATTGAGACACCATTTGCCAATCGTGGGTGATAATTACGATAGTCACCCCGCTATTTTTTATCTCCAAAATGACATCCAGAATATGTTTTTCACCTGAGTCGTCTACGTTGGATAGCGGCTCATCAAGAAACAACACCTCAGGTGAACGAGCAAGTTCAGCAGCCAGAAGTAGTTTCTGCTGTTGACCCCCTGAAAGTTGGTTAATAGTCCTGACTGACAGATCTTGCGGAAAATCCACACGTGTGAGGACGCTTTCAACATCTTTTTCTTTGACTTGAGATGAATATCGTAGATACTCGGCCACCGTCATCTGTAACTGTTTTGGAAAGGTGATTCCCTGTGGGACGTAACCCGTCACCATCTGGGATCGCCTGTCGCCTTTCTCCGAATAGATCGAGATTTCACCCGAGTGTTTGGGGAGAAGGCCGAGTATGGTTTTTATCAGGGTGGTTTTGCCTGAACCATTTTCTCCCACCAAGAACGTTAAGGAATTTCTCGGCACACAGCAGCTTGCCTCACAGATTATTTCTTTTGAGTCACGAACGACCGTAAGGTCACAGCACTCAACTATATTTTCTGTTGGATTACTGACTATCGATGTCATTTGTCTACTTTTTCGCTGCTCTCGGTCTAGTGATCGTGGTCGAGTGTATCAACCAAGGTCTGGATATTGTAACGAAGAAGCGCCTGATATGAATCTCGGCTGCCTACCCCACCCAATGGATCGAGGACAGCTATCTCCAGGCCATAGTCGTTTGCAAATCCTTCTAGGGAAGAAGTTGAGAGTTGTGGTTCCGAGAAAATTGCATGTACATCATGTTCTTTGACAGTATCAGCAAGCTTTTTCAAGTAACGAGGACTTGGTTCTTCGGCAGCAGCTGGTTCGAAGCTACCAACCAAATTTAGGTCAAATGCGTCAGCAAAATAATACCAAGCATCATGCAGCGTGATGAATGCGTCATCATGAACTGCTTCAGCCAACTCAACTAGTTCCGCTTGAAGTGCGTTCATCTCCTCAGTGAACTTCACCAAATTAGCTTCGTAGTATGCAGCATTTTCAGGATCGATTCTCGCCAGCTCAGTAGCGATGTTTTCGGCCATCTGTATGCCGTTTAGCGGTGAGAGCCAGTAGTGAGGGTCTGCACCGGAATGGTCATGCCCGTGGTGATCATCGTGTCCTTCGTGGTCATCATCATCGTCATGCTTTTCGTCGTCGTGATTATCGTGGTCGTCATCATCGTCGTGCTTTTCGTCATCGTGATCGTGGTCGTCGTGATCATCATCGTCATCATGCTTTTCGTCATCGTGATCATCGTGATCATCGTCGTCATCATGCTTTTCATCATCGTGATCGTGGTCGTCGTGATCATCATCGTCATCATGCTTTTCATCATCGTGATCGTCGTGATCATCATCGTCATCATGCTTTTCATCATCGTG
>NZWK01000018.1 GCA_002701625.1 Chloroflexota bacterium | reverse complement strand
TCCCATAGAAGACTGTTGCGGCAGCGGTAGCGGTCGTGGCTCCGGACGCGAGCACAACGAACCAACCACTGTAAATTCCAGTCGATGATCGTGACACAGGACTCCGCATAATGCCAATCGTAGGCCTTAAGCGACTCAGACGCTAAGGAGGCATACAATTTATGTATAAGGATAAACAATTGGCAAACAAAGCATCACTAGGAAATTACTTTGAAGACCTGACCGTTGGTCTCAAAATAAACCATGCTGTATCACGTACAGTGACCGAAGGTGATGCCGCGCTATACCTAGCATTAACTGCTTCGCGATACCCTCTCTTTTGCAATACAGAGTTTGCCAAACAGCTTGGCTTTGTCAGAGAGCCGATACATGATCTTCTCGTATTTCATATCGTCTTCGGAAAATCTGTGCCTGACGTCTCATTAAATGCTGTGGCTAATCTAGGATACGCAGATGTACGCTTCGGTGAACCTGTGTACCCCGGAGATACCATATCTGCTGAAACTGAGGTGATCGGAAGACGTGAGTCTAGCGGGGGCGATACCGGTATTATCTGGGTCCAAACCTACGGTTACAACCAACACAAAAAAGAAGTTATTCGTTTCATAAGATGGGTGTTAGTAAACAAGGCAAACCCAGTTGAAGACACCAGCCCGGCCGTTGTTCCATCAACTCCCAGTGAAGTAGCCACAACTGATTTTTATATTCCTGAGAACCTAACGTTGAATGGTTTCGATGAGCGTGTTACTGGAGGAAAATGGTTCTGGGACGACTATCAAGTTGGCGAGCGAATAGATCATATCGAAGGTATGGCAATTGAAGAAGCGGAACATCAAATGGCCGCACGCCTATATCAAAATACCGCGCGTGCGCATTTCAATGCCCATGCCTTAAAAGATTCGCGCTTTGGAACTCGAGTGGTCTACGGTGGACACGTCATTTCCGTGGCGAGAGCACTCTCGTTCAACGGATTAGAAAACATACTTCGCATTCTTGCGTTTAATGGGGGAACCCACTCCAACCCTACCGTCACGGGCGACACAATTTTTGCCTACACAGATATTTTGGAAAAAATCGATCTTGATAGAGATGATTGTGGAGCACTCAGACTGCGACTTGTCGCTACAAAAAACCTAGACCCCTACACTGAAAATATGGAAATTAAAGTGGCCGACGAAAAAGGTAGAGAACGATATCATCCAAACGTAGTTCTGGATTTAGATTACACAGTATTAATACCGAAGAAAGTCAGGAGTGAGCAATGACCACCATCGCAGCAAATCCCGCTATATCGGCGAGAACACTAGTTGACACAGCACAACAGGTAATCAGTAAAGCAATCACACACGCTTCCGAAATAACGGAAGGTGGGAAGCTGATTGATCAGTATCAGATACATACTCAACGAATCGCCTATCTAACCACTGAAATTAAAGCAGCGGAAGAATTAGTTGCGTTTGTTGAGCGAGGTAACGATCGTGGACATAGCGATCATCATTCCGCAGAAATGGCCTTTTGCTATGCGGCTGAAATCGCACATAAACTNCGGTCACAAATTGAATCAGCNTGGGAAGATTTCGGTCTCTCNGAAACAGACTTGGCGGATCTGAACAGCGCAAGTATCAAAGAGCTCATTCGATCAGGGCTATCCGAAGAAAAAATCAGAAATATTGGGAATGCCGTNCTAATGACCGGGGGNGTAAATAATGTCGAATTAGAGGATGAAGTAGCAACTTTGACTCGAGATGCGGCTCGTGACTTCGCTAAAAATGAAGTNGCGCCTCTTGCACAAGATATCCATCGGCAAGATTTACTTGTGCCAGATGAATTACTAGAAAAATTTTCCGCCCAAGGNTTCTTTGGGTCGTCNATCCCTGAAGAATATGGTGGTACGGGGATGGGAGATCTTCCNATGATTGTTATCACTGAAGAGCTCTCAGCTGCGTCGCTTGCCGCAGCCGGATCACTTGCTACTCGACCAGAAATACTTGCAAAAGCTTTGCTTGCGGGCGGAACAGAAGATCAGAAACAAGAATGGCTCCCAAAGATAGCAAATGGAGATGAGTTGATTGCGGTTGCTGTGACTGAACCAGACACGGGTTCAGACGTAGCCTCGCTGCAAACTCGGGCTGAACCCGCAGAANTTAACGGTAAAAAAGGCTGGNGGATAAACGGGGCAAAGGCCTGGAGTACATTTTCTGGCCGAGCTACCACCTTGGCGCTTTTAGCTCGAACGAATCCTGATAGCAGTCAAGGAAGNAAAGGATTGTCGCTATTTATGGTGAAAAAAGATCCTTTCTATGGTCATTCTTGGAAATTTGAACAAGCTGAAGGCGGAGTAATGGAGGCGACAGCCAATCCTACACTTGGNTATCGAGGAATGCACTCCTTCAACATAGGAATCGACAATATGTGGGTNCCCCACGACTGTCTCGTGGGGGAAGATTCGGGAGTCGANAAGGGTTTCTATCTTCANATGGGTGGATTTGCCGCTGGACGAATCCAAACAGGAGGTAGAGCTTGCGGAGTTGCACAGGCAGCTCTCGAAAAAGCNTGTCAATATGTTACACAACGGACACAATTTGGTCAGTCACTCGCAGACTATCAACTCACCCAGTACATGATTGGTCGCATGGCGATTCGAATCGCCGCGTCACGTCATATAACGTATGCTGCGGCTCGATCATTTGATACCCGTGCCGTAGAGCCNTCTATGTCCAANCTGTTGTCCTGTGACGTAGCNGGAGAAGTGACTCGGGAGTCTCAGTTGTTGCACGGTGGCTGGGGATACTCTGAAGAAGATTCATCTGCAAGATATGTCGTCGATGCACTNGTTCTGCCGATTTTTGAAGGAACAAAGCCAATATTAGAACTCAAAGTAATTGGTCGAGCTCTCCTCGCCTAAGATCTCCAAAATTAGTTGTATTGGNCACGTANAGTAGTTTCTTCTCACNANAGACGTGAGATAATACGCCGATGACNACAACGAACATGGACCAATTAGCTCTTTATCTTCACATACCTTTTTGCTCTTCCAANTGTGGCTACTGCGACTTCAATTCGTACGAAGGATTAGACCACTTAGTACCTGATTACACTCCCGCAATCCTTTCGGAGATTGAATTGTGGAGTGCAGCCACGACGAAGCATGAAGTACACACTATTTTCTTTGGTGGAGGNACTCCATCACTTACTGANATTAGTGATATCGAAGCCATCATCACTGCNGTGAAAAAAAATTACAGTCTCAGTGAGGATATCGAGTGGAGTCTTGAGGCGAATCCAACGGAACTAACTTTGGNGCATCTACAGGATCTCCGAAAAGCCGGTATCAANCGACTATCCATGGGTGTNCAAAGCCTTCAAACAGATGAACTAAAACTTCTNGATCGAGACCACACACCTGAGCGCGTATTTGAAGCATTTGCAGANGCNCGCTCNGCTGGGTTCNAAAACATAAATCTAGATTTAATGTTCGGCTTACCTGATCAAACNCTCGANACTTGGCAAGACACACTGGAACGTACCGTGTCTATGGGACCTGAACATCTCTCNTGCTATGCCCTCACCGTTGAACCAGGCACAGCCCTCTATTATCAGGTTGAAAAGGGGTTTATAGCAGANCCTGATCCAGACATAGCNGCAGACCAATATGAATGGACTCAGAAAAAACTTGCGGAACATGGATATAGTCATTATGAAATATCCAATTGGGCAAAACCAGGTAAGGAATGTCTTCATAATCTGGTCTACTGGAGGGCGCAACCTTANTTAGGNATGGGAGCAGGTGCACACTCGTTCTTTGCCGGTCAACGATTTGCAAATGTNGAAGCACCAAATCGNTATATTGATGCAATCGGANCCACAAAATTACAGCGAATGGAGGAGGGNAAGTCAACAATGCAGCAAATAGCTGCAGGTGAAACACCCAACAGGGATACGATNCTCGCTGACGCGATGATTCTCGGCCTTCGCCTACTAAAAGGCATTAATGAAATTAACTTCGAAATGGAATATGGGGTTAAACCATCGGAAGTATATGCTGAACCAATAGAAAAACACATAAATCTTGGATTATTAACAAAAGACGGTAATTGGATCAAGCTCACTCCAAATGGTCTATTGCTTTCCAACGAAGTATTTATAGATTTGCTTCCCAAAGAAGAGGAAGCTTTAAGCAGCACACAGGAGCAACTTCTTGCTTGAGGTATATCGATGTAATGCTTGCGGCCGAGAAGTATTGGTTAGAAAACCAGGTCCAATGTCGCCAAAAGAAATAGCTCGGCGACGGATTGCTGAAATGCAACCTCGCATCAGGGGCGCGAGAGGGAAAGCTCCTGCGACAGACCAACTGCGAGATGACATTTGGGCAGGAATATCATCGCAGCGCACTGAAATCCCGAGGCTAGAACCTCCTGAAAAATGTCCTACGTGTCACCAGGCTGGTCTAACAGTTGCTCGAATACTAGAACAATAACTATACGAGAGAAATAATAATGTTCGTAATCGGTACAGCGGGTCATGTTGACCATGGCAAAAGCGCACTAATCGAGGCAATTACAGGAATTCATCCTGATCGACTTATAGAGGAGCAAACACGTGGTTTGACGATTGAACTCGGGTTTGGGTGGACAAATTTACCTTCAGGTATNGAAATCTCNTTAATTGATGTNCCCGGCCATGTCAGATTCGTTCGTCACATGNTAAGTGGTGTNGGNGGAATTGATGCTGCACTGCTAGTAATAGCNGCTGATGAAGGCATCATGCCACAAACTACNGAACACATGAATATTCTTAATTTATTAGAAATTTCGAGAGGAATTGTTGTCTTTACTAAATGTGATTTGGTAGATGATGATTGGCTAGATTTACTCAGGGAAGATTTTAAAAATGTGGTAGCTGGAACACCACTCCAAAATGCTCCGATAGTGTTCACTTCTGCTATTACTGGATCTGGCATATCTGAGTTGCTTACCGAGTTGGATAATCTAGTCAATGACTTAGATGCNCCTCGCGATATAAATAGATCAAGGTTNCCGATCGACCGAGTATTCACTATGACTGGATTTGGCACCGTAGTCACGGGTACNTTANTAGACGGTCATCTTGAAATTGGTGATTTAGTAGAAATATCTCCCACCGGCAAAACAGCGCGAATAAGAGGACTACAGGCTCATAGCAAAGAAATAAAAGTAGCTAATCCGGGATCACGTGTAGCTGTGAACGTGTCNGGCCTACAAATTGATGAAGTTAGTCGAGGTCATGTCCTCGGGCCAGAGGGCTCACTCACCTCGGCGCTTTCTTTTGATGCGTCAATCCATTTNCTTAATGATGAACAAATCAAACATAACTTAAAAGTCCATGTACACGTGGGATCTGCAGAAATCCAAGGCCGTATTAGGCTATTACAGCCAGATAGCACGCAGGCTNCAGATCAAACCTTCATTCAGATCCTCCTCTCTGATCCTGTCGCANTATCAGAAGGAGACTTATATGTAGTTCGAATATCTGACAGAACCCTAGGAGGAGGAAAGGTACTCAGCATCAATCCTCCTAGACACAAGAGATCAGACGCTGCAGTGCTCCAATTACTCTCACAGCAACTCACAGGAACCATTGAAACTCGCATTCTTGGCATTCTAGANCAAATACANCCGGCCACAGATTCTCAGGTTACCGCCGCCCTTAGCGAGTCAACTCAATCAATTGAGGATGGTGTTGAGAAACTTATAGATAGCAAACAAATAGTGAGACTGNAAACCTCAGAACAGACCTCACTCCTAATAACCGACATTCTAATTACAAGAATTCAGACCCAGACTAAAAAAATCATTGCCGAATATAACGAGAGGTGGCAACTTCGATTTGGCATTCCCAAGGAAGAATTGAGAGCCAATCTGAAACTAGACNGNCGCCTTTTCTCANCNCTCTTAGACACATTTCAAACCGACNTAGTGAATATTGATGAAGATATTGTGGCGCTTAAAAACTGGGAACCAAAACTCAATCAGACCAATCAAGCCGATGCGGAGAAAATTATCGACGCCCTGCACCGGGGGCAATTCGCCCCTCCTCGACTCGACTCTAACTCCGAATTGCTTGGATATCTGCAACGTACTAGAAAAATTAAAGACCTTGGTGATGGGGTGATATTTACTCATGACCATTACCTCGGAGCTGCACGGCTGACNTTAGAACAACTCAATCTAAATCACAATTTATCGTTAGCTGAAATACGCGATCTCGTCAAAACCAACCGACGAATCGCTCAGGCGCTAGTTGAAACCATGGACAAAGAAGGTCTGACACAACGCATCGGNGATGAACGGCGCATCACCGAAAGCGGAAAAATATTTCTCTCGAAAAATGTAATTTAGTCGCTCTGNAAAATAGTCCCTAGTCGAATGATCGTCATNCCCANGATGACTAATAGAACAGCCATAACTCTTGGAACAGTCAAAATACTTACTGTGTTACCAAATAACCCCAGATGATCAATTGTNACCCCAGCTATAGCAGAGCCCACNGTCACTGCCACGAAAAATTCAGCCACCCCNATAGNCGGAACAATCCAAGCTGCTCCAAGTATTAAAACCCAACCCAAANAATCCTGATAGNCCGGCCCACCAAGGTAAATCCNTAAGGCTGATTAAGATAGCGATNCTCACACAAATCGTAATCAGCGNAATAATATCTGTTCGAATAGAGAAAATATCTGAACTCCCAAGACTATTCGTTCGAAAGTTTAGTAANAAAAGCACCAANCCCAGTGCNGCAACGGTGGTAAGACATGAGAACCAAGCGGCTTGNAATCCGCCATGAGATCTACCGATCGAAGCAAGCATTGCCCACTGCATGGCNACCCCACATCCAATCAAAATAGCAAGAAAAATCATCGGCCACGCTGCAAGTAATTTNGCATACATCAAACACTCAACTATTCNCTACNCCTGAGCTNTATTATCNCGNGCANTTCTTGANAACCANCGAGANAGNTCNCCCTGNTCCCAGGCCACCAAAAGTTGNGCNGCAATCGCTATTGANGAATANGTACCNACNANNACNCCNACCAAAATNGCAAGTAAAAATGATTGTATTGTGTCTCCACCAAGAAGAAGAAGTGCTCCAATTGGNAGGAGTAAAGTCAANGAGGTGTTTAGCGANCGTGCCATCGTCTGGAGCAACGCAGAATTNACATTTTCAGACAAGCTACTCTGAGGACTCGCTGAAATATTTTCTCGAATTCTATCAAATACGACAATCGAATCATGTACCGAAAACCCTATCGCNGTCAGTATTCCNGTGACAAACATCAAGTTGATTTCGGCACCNAAAAGTTTTCCGAANAACGAAAATGCGCCTATCACAATTATNGTGTCATGAATCAACGCAACTATNGCACATACNGCATATCTNGATGGTTTCGGGACCGTTGAGAAGGCAAAACGGACGTACATCATGATAAAAAGAGTTGCTATANCAATNGCCANGGTCGCATTCCGAACAGCCGCACTGGACACCACTGGAGAAACCGTAGAAAACTCAAGTATGGTAAATGGACCAAACTGCTCCTCCANATAATTCTCAATNACAGTGCGTTCTCCAAGATCTGTTATATCATCCTCCGCNGACACAACTGCTCCTACTGGATNNGGCACAAAGGANTGNATTGAATATTCAGATATCCAACCNATAACACCATTAGCTAGNACTTCAAAATTTTGACCNTCCGGACAGTTCNCCNTNGNNAACACTCGTAATTCAGTCAANACAGGCACCTCNGCACGCACTGCATAAAGATCACAAGGATCGTNATTCAAAGCNGCTCTGACAAAAACTGTCCCCACCGAATTCGCAGAATCGCCAGTTAGCAAAGTGCCTTCTGGACTGCGCTGTGCCGGCTCCATCAGAGAAGAAGATTGATAGTTAGACTCAGGCACGACCTCACTAAATGAACCTTCCGGAATATCTAATTGATCGGTTTTGATGAGAAATTCACGCTCACCGGTGCTTTGAATCCGAGCTTCCTCATGTCCCAACTCGTCGAATGCTTGCCGTAATTCAGACTGTTGCACCTGAGGGCTCGAAAACTTGAGGAGCATCGAAGTCCCAGAGCTAAATTCGATACCACGAACCAATCCAGGAGGAATCAAGAGCAGTATTAATGAAGCGGAAATAAGTATGCCGGATATGAGAAACCACCATCTTCTCGAGCGGACCAAATCAATTCCATTAGAGGAATTACTTTTTGGACTAGATACATCTCGATCCATTAGGCTGTCCCCTCAGACTCCGACATCTCGTCTAATTGTGATTTAGAAATACTTCCCAAACTAATCCATCTACGAGCATACTTAGTTCTGACGAAAGTCCTCAGCAATGTACGCGTGACTACGATTGCAGAAAACATCGATACCAGCACGCCAAATCCAAGCGTGAGCGCAAAACCTTGCACGAGTGGGGCACTGAACGCGCCAATCAAAGGTAATTGAATCCCACCACCAAGCAGATACAAAATAAAACACGTAATCAATGTTGTTATATTGGAGTCACGAATAGACGACCAAGCCCTTGAGAAACCAGCATCAACTGCATTAATTGCCGACCGACCGATTCGCAATTCTTCTTTCATACGTTCAAAGATAAGAATGTTTGCGTCGACAGCCATCCCCACAGACAAAATAAATCCTCCAATTGCCGCAAGCGTTAATGTCACGGGAATGAGCTTAAAAAGTGCGAGGGTAACAATCGCATAAATCGTCAAAGCGAAAACCGCTAAAAGTCCCGGAAAACGGTAGTAAAGAGTCATAAATAAGCCCACCAGAATCAACCCAATAAACCCAGCCAAGAGTGACTTGGATACGGAATCTGCGCCCAATGTTGCGTCTACGGTTTGCTCCTGCAATACGGTTAGTGAAAGTGGTAATGCACCGGCATTCAGCTGTACGACAAGCTCCTGAGCATTTTCACGAGTCAGGCCAGTAATTACACCGCTTGACCGTATCACTGCATTTACTCTGGGTGCCGAGAGTAAACCGGAATCGAGGAATATGGCTATCTGGTCTGCGCCCACAAATTTACCGCGATTATTTACCGCACGTGACGTAATTTGTTCAAATAATTGTGCGCCTTCGTCATTAAATTCAAAGGAAGTTTGAGCGTCTCCAACTTCGTTAAATGATACGTATGTATTTGGTTCGAGATAAGCGCCAGTCAGAGCCCTCACCTCTCCATTTACTGTACCGACGGCCTCAAACCACAAACCCTCGCTATCACATGCATTTAGTGTGAGTAGAGCTGACTGTGCTGGTTCGCAAAAACGTAATTGTGCAGTCCTGCCAATGAGAGATCGGGCTTGTTCTATCGAAAGCCCTGGGAGTTGCACCGAAATATTAGAAGCTCCCTGTCGGGTAATTTCTGATTCAGCAACACCCGCACCATCTACTCGCTTACGAAGCACGCTAATGGTTCCGTCAATCTTTTCTGTGAGGTCTCCCTCAAAATCATCTGGCACTTCAGCTTGTAAAAGCAGCCTCGTCCCACCCTGCAGATCAAGACCCAACCTCAATGAACTGCGGTCAAACTCTCCAATTGTTAGGCCCGCACCATCGGGCCAAGACAAATCACCTGGAAGATCGGGAAGGTGCTCATCTGCATTATTCGGCCAGATGAAAGCAAGAGAAAATAATGTCACGACTAGAATAAAAAAGAGCGAAATAGTATTACGCATTATCAAACCTCTAGCGGAGACAACTGACTACATTGCTAAACAGCATAGTACCAAGCCGCGTTGCAGTATAATCACGGTCAGGACTGTTAAAACCCTATTTTTTAACATCCCGAGCGCTTGGCTCTTGATCTTCAACTTGATCTTCAACTTCGTCTTCAGCGTCTTCGTCTTCAGCGTCTTCGTCTTCAGCGTCTTCGTCTTCAGCGTCTTCGTCTTCAGCGTCTTCGTCTTC
>NZWK01000017.1 GCA_002701625.1 Chloroflexota bacterium | reverse complement strand
TTCGTTCGCTCAAATACACCCTTAGACATCTCTATCTCCTTGACTCAATCTTCTCAATCCAACTACCGTTTTCTTTTATTTATTTCTGTTGACCAGCTACTTCTTCAGCCACACTTGCAGGCACTCGCTCAAAATGCGAAAACTCCATCGAATTGGAGGCTCTACCCTGCGAGCGAGACCGTAGATCAGTTGTATATCCAAAGGTTTCTGCAAGCGGCACCTTCGCATCGATTACCTGTGTATTCCCACGAACCTCCGTAGATTCCACTCGACCCCGCCTGGAGTTAATATCGCCAAGCACATCGCCGAAATAGTCGTCCGGAGTCACTACTTCCATTTTCATAATAGGCTCAAGAAGTATGGCCGATGCCTGCCTAAGGCCTTCCTTCATTCCGATAGAACCAGCGGTCTCGAATGCTATTTCAGATGAATCTACATCGTGATATGAGCCGTCTAACAAGGCTACATGAACGTCAACAACTGGATATCCAGCCTTTACACCACTGACAAGTGCTGACTCAACTCCTCGCCGGACAGCCCCAATATATTCCCGTGGAATTGCACCTCCCACGATTTTATCTTCGAACTCAAAACCTTCGCCAGGAGTTCGAGGAGAAATCTCTAAAACGCAGTGACCATATTGTCCGCGACCACCACTCTGTCGGATAAATTTACCTTCAACTTTTGCGGTCTTAGTAATGGTTTCACGATAAGAAACTCGGGGAGCACCTGTGGTCGCTATTACGTCAAATTCGCGCTTCACACGGTCCACTACTACCTCAAGGTGAAGCTCACCCATACCCGAAATTAATGTCTGACCAGTTTCCTCATTATAACGAACTCTGAATGTTGGGTCCTCTTCTTGGAGTTTTATCAAGGCATCCGAAAGCTTTTCGTTTTCTTTGACCGTAGCCGGCTCGACAGCAATAGATATAACAGGCTCAGGGAATGTAATACGTTCAAGCTCAACAGGATTATCACGATCACACAAAGTGTCACCAGTAAATGTGTCCTTAAGACCTATGGCAGCGGCAATATCACCTGCACGCACTTCAAGGACATCTTCTCTCGAATCTGCATGCATTTTTACTAAACGACCTAATCGCTCTCGATTATTTCTATTCGCGTTAAAGATTTGCTGACCCTGCGTTAACACGCCACTGTACACCCGGAAAAAAACAAGTCGCCCTACAAAAGGATCGGTAACAACCTTAAATGCGATTGCGGTAGGCGGTTCACTATCGTCAGCTTTTCGCTCGACGGTTTCATCTGACCCCACAATAGTTGCAGTGACCGGTGGTACATCTAGCGGAGACGGTAAAAATGAGATCACCGCATCAAGTAGAGGTTGAACACCCTTGTCTTTCAGNGCAGATCCGCATAGCACTGGTGAGAGCTGATTCGAAATCGTAGCCTCTCGTATCGCGGATTTTAATTGATCCTCTGGTACGTCAGCACCGTCTAGGAACAGTTCCATTATGTCGTCACTATACTCAGCCAAAGTCTCTATCAAATATTCTCTGGCTGACGCAGCCTCTTCAGATAATGCAGCTGGGATTTCCTCCTCCACNACATCCAATCCGTGTTCGCCTCTGAAATAAAGAGCTCTCATACCAACAAGATCAATTACACCCTCATGCTTGTCTTCTAATCCAATCGGAATCTGAAGCGGCAAAGGAATAGCGCCTAATCTATCAGTGATCATTTCGACGCATCGGGTAAAATTCGCACCTGTGCGATCTAATTTATTTACGAAACATATACGTGGAACGCTATATTTGTCAGCCTGACGCCAGACTGTTTCAGACTGGGGTTCTACCCCGGCGACTCCATCAAAACANACAACACCACCATCAAGTACTCGAAGCGAACGTTCGACCTCAACTGTGAAGTCCACGTGACCTGGTGTATCAATAATATTGATTACATGTCCCGCCCAAGTAGCGGTGGTCGCCGCAGATGTAATAGTTATTCCGCGTTCGCGCTCTTGCTCCATCCAATCCATCGTTGTATTGCCGTCGTGGGTTTCACCAATTTTGTGAGTTCGACCCGTGTAGAATAGAATACGTTCTGTGACCGTCGTTTTACCCGCATCAATATGGGCAATAATGCCAATATTTCGCATTGCACCCAATGAACCCTCAACNGCACCTGATATCGTTGTAGTAGTCACTNTTGTTTCCTTCTATCCTAATTTGCCACGACTCTTTACATACATCCTTCAGTATCGTTCGCTAAAAAATAATGCTTCAAAAAGAGAAAACGCTGAAATTCTTTCAGCGTTAACGGTATAGNCTACNAATCTCTACCAACGATAATGAGCAAATGCTCTATTCGCCTCGGCCATTCGATGTGTCTCATCTTTTTTTCTTATTGCAGCACCTGTCGGTTGATCTGCTGCAGCTTCCATTAACTCAGAAGCAAGTTTTTCAGTNTANGAACGACCNTTCCTATTTCTTGCGGCGTCTCTAATCCAGCGCAATGCTAANGTCTCACGCCTCTCAGCCCGAATGTCGATCGGAACTTGNTAAGTCGCACCACCTACTCGTCTTGGTTTTACCTCGACTGTAGGAGTGACATTTCGGACCGCGATTTCAAATACGTCAACACCGCGCCGTCCGCTGATTTCCTCGATTCGTTCAAAAGCCCCGTACACGAGACCTTCAGCAGTGGACTTCTTNCCACCCTTCATGATGCCATTAATAAGCTTCGTCACTGTCTGACTCTGGTATCGAGCATCAGGAAGAGTAAACCTAGTTGGGGCAGTATTTCGTCTCATGTCTTAAACTCCAGAACCTAACTTTTTCGAGTGCCGTACTTACTCCGGCCACGCTTCCGACCGTCAACACCAGTCGCATCTAANGCCCCTCTAATTACCCTGTACCGCACACCCGGNACATCNCGAATCCTTCCGCCTTTTACCAAGACAACNGAGTGCTCTTGCAAAGTATGTCCNTCACCGGGAATATATGCCGTAACCTCTAAACCNTTAGACAACCGNACTCTAGCTACTTTTCGAAGGGCTGANTTAGGCTTCTTCGGCGTTACNGTTCTAACTTGAGTGACTACGCCTCGCTTTTGTGGTGCACCGGTCGGTTCACGCAGCATGCGATTTTTTAGCGTATTAAAACGAAGTCGCAGCGCAGGAGACTTAGTCTTACTGAGCTTTCGNTTNCTCGGCTTGCGGACCAGCTGATTTATGGTCGGCATAGTACATTCTCCAGTAACTAATTATTCTTCAATTACCTACTACACAAACAAAATATTGCATGCGTACACAATAGAAAAATTATTCGAATATTTATTCGGATACCGCGTGCATCTATTCACCACGCAGAAGAAGAATACTACTTTGCCTATTGACCTATGTGCAAGTGACTACGGTGTAAAAGCCCATGCTANCTAATTCATCTTCTGATTCACAATCTAACGTCGCAAAATAACTTTCTTAAANGATTCTCGCAATTTGGGAAGGTCAGCACTTTCTCCAGCAGACATACTNNCCTGTATTCGCTCTTCATACATTCTCTTCAAGCTTTCCGCATCTCTCCCACCCATCTGTGACGCGTGCGCTAGTAGAGCACTNATTTTTATATCCATAAATGGCTCAATATCTATGTGATAATCCGGATCATCTGTCCCGGCAAGTAACATAGCNGACGGTCTNTGNGGCTCTAAACCTTCGTGTTTTTGNTCTGGATGAAATAGATGATCGTCTGCGGCCGGATATATTGCATCGTATGCCGAAATACCCGTGACCCTGTGATCTCTATGATTAAATCCTGGCCTGAATCCATCCCATGTAATCACAAGTTCAGGACGAAGTCGTCTAATCTCTCTCACAAGCAACTCTCGAAGTTCATCATCTGCATGAAGCATGCCATCAGGGAATCCTAGAAATTTTGGCTCATTAGCCTTCAATATTAAAGCTGCAGCACGGCTTTCTTGTTCACGTTCACCCGCTAGCTGTTGCCCCGTTACCTTGGCATCTTTAGTGCCTTTATTGCCTGAGGTTGTGATAACAATATCAATAGCCCAGCCATCTAGCGCAAGCTTTGCGACTGTTGCACCACATGTGAATTCAAGATCGTCCGGATGAGCAAAAATACATAAGGCACGCTTCGCTGCCTTCGTCGCAACTTCTGATATTAAATCCCCTTGTGGATCTAACGGTTCTATCAACTCTTGCTCATTTCTCTGTAAAGCTCGCTAAGCAATTGCGACCTTTCACTCCACGAAAATCCCAGAGCTTGAATCCTAGCAGCATTACCCATCTCTCGCATCTGATCTACGTCCTCGATCAGGCTAGCGATAGCAATCGAAAGTTGCTCAACATCGTCAGGTGGAACCAGCACACCGGCCTGATCACTCGATTCAGTCGAACTAGACGAAAACATACCCGCTAGTCCACCAACTTCTGAGGCGATTACAGGTCGGCCCGATGCCATGGCTTCAAGGGCCACCATTCCAAAAGATTCATAGAGCGAGGGAACCACAACAACATTGGCAGCGCGGTAATATTCCGGCAAAATATCATGATCAAGTGGACCGAGAAATTTTATTCTACCTTGGATATTGGCAGCCTTAGACACCGCGACTAGTCTTTCACGTTCTTTGATCGACGCTGGATGATCGTTGCCGCCAAACAACAAAAGCTGATAATCAATACTTTCAGGCAAAACTGCCAAAGCATCTATTAGCTTATCAAGAGCNTTCAAC
Organism: Chloroflexota bacterium; assembly: GCA_002701625.1. The sequence goes on along the minus strand of NZWK01000017.1, from coordinate 6,036 downwards.
GGCTCCATTCTCCCACCCGCAAGAAAAATTAAACTAGTTTGTGTGAGCTCCAATTTGTCTCTGGCATCACATGCATCCCCAGGNATAAATCTTTCCAAGTCAACTCCCGGTGGGATAGTTACAACNTTTTTCGGTGGAACAGAGTAGATTTCTCCTAAAAGTTGCCTCTCGTGATCNCTCGCAACCACAATCTTGTCTAAACGCGCAATAACTTCTTTTTCTTTCTGCAATCGATCGGGTGATTCTCCCGATGAAATCCCATGTAAAAGCTTGATTTTACCTAGGGTGTGAAACATTGCAACATGTGGAGTCTGCCAATTCCGCGCAAGTTCAATACCAGCCAATGCTGATAACCAATAATGCGAATGTATTACCTCATAGTGTTTCTGATTCCTATTAGCCCAAGCCTCAATACCCTTGGCAAAATCGGACGCGAATAGGCTCATCTCTTCCTTCTCAACTCGAGATAGAGGGCCAGCCGGGATTCTGATAAGCCGAGCCCGCTCGTTAATAAATTCAACCTCTGGAGAGGTAGAGTCATCACGCCGAAGAAATATGTCAACAGTGACTCCTAATTCAGTCAATTTCTTCGTTGTTTCTAGAATGTAAACATTCATTCCACCGGTTTCACGACCACCTAGTGGCGCGAGCGGGGACGTGTGCATTGAAAGCACTGCCAAATGAAGATCTGAATGAGAATGGAAATTACTCTCGGGCTGAATTTGATTGATCATAAACTAAATTATTCACCAATTAATCGAAGGAATTCCTGTCTTGAATTAACATCTTCGCGGAGTCGTCCGCGAAGAGCTGAAGTCACCATACGTGCTCCTGGCTTCCTAACCCCTCGGGCAGTCATGCAAAGATGTTCAGCTTCGATTACCACGCCTACCCCACGCGCATTTAATGCGGCCTCAATACTGTCCGCTATTTGTCCGGTCAGGCGCTCTTGCACCTGTGGGCGTTTAGCAAACACCTCAACTGCGCGTGCGAGCTTAGACAAACCAACTATCGAACCGTTGGGTAGATAACCTACATGAGCGGTCCCGTGAAAAGGCAAAAAATGATGCTCACACATCGAATAAAAAGGTATGTCCTTGAGGATAACCAGTTCTTCATGATTTTCATTAAATTGGACGTCCAGAAGCTCTCCTGGGTCAACATCTACCCCGCTAAATAATTCAAGATACATATCAGTAATCCGACGAGGTGTATCAGTCAGCCCCTCATCGTCCCCAAGCTTAAGTTCGTTTATCAATTCTTGTATCAACGAAATAACGCGGTCACGGTCGATATTTTTCTCTGGCATCAGTGACAACTCCGTTTACTCATACAGTGAAATACATCCGCAAAGGCATCTAATGTAAATCCATTGCTTCTTCAACCAGACGCACATCAGCCTCAACTTCAACTCTATCAGCAGCAATACTTAAAGCTGTATCAGGATCTTTCAAACCATGCCCAGTAATCACACAAACGGCTGTTAGCTCTTTAAAATTCTCGCCACTTTGAGATTGCTTTATCAATCCTGCCACAGACGCCGCAGAAGCTGGCTCACAAAAGATGCCCTCCTCGGTGGCAAGTCGATGATATGCGCTCAAAATTTCATCATCCGTCACGCTCTCGATTTTACCGCCTGATTGATCTTTAGCATTAAGAGCTGCAGTCCAAGACGCTGGATTGCCAATTCTGATAGCTGTGGCAATTGTTTCAGGTGCATCAACTCTTTGACCCAGTACAATAGGCGCCGCACCTGCAGCCTGAAATCCCCACATTTTTGGTAGGCTTTCACTCTTGCCCGCCGATTTATATTCGCTAAACCCCTTCCAATAGGCGCTGATGTTTCCAGCGTTCCCAACCGGTATACAAAGAAGATCGGGTGGCGTTCGTAATTCATCAACTATCTCAAATGCAGCTGTCTTTTGCCCGTCAATACGATGAGGGTTTACTGAATTAACAAGAGCTACTGGGAACCGCTCAGTGATCTCCCTAACTATATGAAGTGCATCATCAAACGATCCTTGTATCTGGATTATTGTCGCGCCATGCACAGTAGCCTGAGCTAATTTCCCCAGTGCGATTTTCCCCGACGGGACCACAACAAAACTTCGGATGCCGTGGAGCGCCGCATAGGCCGAAGCTGAAGCCGAAGTATTACCAGTCGATGCGCAAATAACCGCCTCTGAACCAGATTCAACTGCTTTAGCCACTGCCAAGAACATCCCCCTATCCTTGAATGATCCAGTTGGGTTTAGTGTTTCCAGCTTGAAATACAAGTTTTTCAATCCTAATTCAGAACCCAATCGGCTAGAGCGAACTAAAGGTGTCGATCCTTCACCTAAAGATTTTCTAGAAGTCTCAGCTGTGACAGGGAGAAATTGAGCATATTTCTCAATTAGATGATTCTGCTTCATCTCACACCTTTCCCTTTATAAATTCGGATCTTATCCCGAGATAGGCAGGACACTACCAATCTGAAGCACGGCTCCAGAATCATCAAATTCTTTAATGGCTTGCTCTAGCTGACCCCGATTACTGACATGCGTCGTCAAAATTAACTCGGCAGACTCAGGCAAGGATTCTGCGATTTCGCTGTTTGTAAGAATATCTTTTTGCACCACCGAGGCAATGCTGATGCCAGCCACCGCTAAAATCTTTGAAATCTCCGCCAATACACCTGAGGTATTGGCAACGATCAAACGGAGGAAGAAACGTGAACTCAAGTCTGCAGGAGCCCTTATCGGTAAAGATTTCGGCAAAATAAACGGTAGCGGCTTCCGGCCAACGGCCTCATCTCTTACAACCTCAATCAGATCAGCCAAAATGGCCGAAGTTGTCGCTTCACGACCGGCACCAGGCCCTTCGTAAAAAAGAGTACCTACTAAATCTCCCTTATATTCGGCCGCATTTGTCACTCCGCCTACATTTCCGAGTTGAGTTGTCCTGCCAACTAANGTAGGTAAAACAGACGCAGACACCTCGCCACCTGCTGATTGAACTCGTGCGAGTAGCTTTATCGTATAACCTAGCTCCAACGCAGCCTGCATATCGGCGCTCTCAATACCTCGGATACCTTGACTAACCACTCTATCTTTAGGAATTAAAGCCCCGAANGCTAACATCGCAAGNATAATCGACTTAGCAACCGCATCATGTCCATCGACATCCGCAGACGGATCAGGTTCCGCATAACCTAAACGTCCAGCTTCGGTTAAAGCTGACTCGTAGTCATCACCAGTGCTCATTTTACTCAAAATAAAATTAGTCGTGCCATTAATTATCGCTTCAATAGAAGAAATATCATTTGCCAATAGATCACGTCGAAGGCTAGATATAATTGGGATTCCNCCACCCACAGATGCTTCAAACTGAAGGTGNAGATTANTACGGTTAGCCAGTTCGAATAAATCTGCGCCCGAAGCAGCCATTACTGCTTTGTTCGCCGTAACCACGTGTTTGCCAGCTTCAAGCGCTCTGCGAATGTACTCGCCTGCCGGCTCTTCACCACCCATGAGCTCCACTATTATATGGGTCTGCTGATCTGAAAAAATTTCGTCGACATTTGTAGTAATCTGCCCAGCCGATATCACAAAACCCTGAGCTTCTCGAGCGGCTCTGTCAATACTTCTAACCAATACATGTCTAAGTTCTATCGACACACCCGAAAGACCAAATAACTCGACCTGTAATCGTTCAATTTCCGAAATGACAGTAGTTCCAATATTGCCAGCACCCAAAAAAGATATACCGATAGTTCGGTCTTGACTCATAACAAATTCCTAAACCAGCTACTCACTTATATCGACTATTATCCATCTTAGCGTAACTGCAATACAGTCTCAGAGATCAACCAATCGCGATCTTTGAGGCTCAATTCCTTCTCTACACTCATCACGGCAATAGATTCTATTACTAATTCCTCAAATCGTTTCTCGCCCAAAAATGAAATCGACTTGTCTGAAAGTTCTATCTCTTTAATCAAGCTCACGCGATAAATCCCTAAATTCTCTGACGTTCCATCGAGAGTAAATGCTCCTGAGATTTCTTCCTCTTCAGCAGATTCTATCCATGAGACAATCTCGTCATTAAATCGATACCGCAACTCAATATCGGGCACCCAAAACTCACCACTATCTGATGCAGGGACAATTTTCATTCCTAACTCATCAGATGCAACAGCAAAAACTTTACCCGACTCGATCGCAGTCAAAAGCAGTTCAGCCCGCCTAGCTGACTCAAAAATAGCATCCAGCCTGTATCCAAGAGACGTGCTTGGTATTTGATCTCGTAAATCAGTCTTGAATTTATCTCTATAAAGCAAACCAGAAATTACTTGCTCTAATTCGGTTTTTGTTACAGATTGGTCACTAAGTAACTGTGCATAAGAAAGAGCAAATTCGGTTACAGACTGTTCCGACGGTAATCCAAATAGTGCCACAATTTCATGCTGGATCTCCAAATCACTAAGTGAGCCATATCTCTCCACACCCGCCAAACGCATTGCTTCCGAAACAACTAAAAAATCTAATAAATCTTCGATACTCTTGCTAGATAGTGGGCTTGGATCCATCGCAGTGAGCAATTCCAATTGTTCACTCAAATCATCTCTCGTGTAAGAAGTACTACCATTGATTTGTAGAATCACGGATCGGCCAGCGAACATATTTTGAGATAGATAGCCAGCCGCCAGAATAATAATTGCAGCCAATAATAAACTTGAGATCGCCAACTCGGACAAGCTAAATTTACTTGTCAGCCTCCGACCTAATGCCACAACATATGAAATCAGTGAGCCTTCATACCGATCTTTCACGGCAAATAAACTCCTTACTAGTTGTATGACCGACTTCGACCTAAGTCTACTCCGGCTACCCTAATATGCTCACTGGTAAATGGTAATAGTGCCAGATGCCTGGCTCTTTTGATTGCTAAAGTTAAGGGTCCTTGGCAGCGGGAACACACGCCCAGTTTGCGCCTCGGTTCCATGGCACCTCGCTCCGTTATATAACGCTTAAGCGTATCAACATCTTTGTAGTCGATTACTCGGCCATTTTTTCTTTTACAAAACTCGCAACCACGAGGTCGGAAGGATCGTCTAAAACCTCCACGATCTCCACGATCTCCACGATCTCCACCAAACTCTGAGTTACGGCCATATTCTTCTGTCATCATTACTTCCCATCAATGCTTATATATCTCGTTGTTAAACCCGTCAAAATGGAAGATCATCAGGATCTAAAGCACCTGATGCCTCACCTAAACTCTCAGTCATGGACCCTGAATTACCTCTACTCTGTGCAGCCTCTTGCTTCGGAAAATATTGCACTCTTTGGCCTGTTATCGATGTGAAAACCCTGTCACTTCCATCATCACTGGTATACCTGTAGGAACTCACACTTCCCTCAACAAGAACTCGTCTTCCTTTTTCAAGATATTGAGCAGTTCGTTCTGCGATATCACGCCAAAGAGTTATTCGATGCCAAGAAGTTTCGTCTACGAAGTCACCATCACGTCTAACTCGTCGATTAGTTGCCAAAGATAAATTAGTTCGAGCAACACCATTAGCTGTATAAGTTAATTCTGGATCTTGGCCCAAATTTCCAATCAGTGTGATCGAATTTAGTGAAGGCACCACAAATCCTTTAGGATCATCGATCACGGGGACTGGAGTTTCCGCATTAGTTTCCGGAGCATCTAGTGACCATATATTGTCAACAATCAACTCAGTTATATATTGCCTCGAACCCGATGAATCATCCCATGTGCGCTGCGCGAGTCGCCCCTCCGCATATAGCCTTTCACCTGGTTTCAAAAGCTGTGAACTCTCACTCGCTAGTTCTCCGAAAACAACAGCGTTAACCAATTCCACTTCTTCGCGTGTTTCACCAGTCCTTGTCAGATAGTGCCGTTCAATGGTTATATTAAAGCGTGCGACCATTGAGCCCGACTGCGTTGAATTCAATTCAATATCGGAAGACAAAACTCCTATTACAGTCCAATTATTCAGCGACGGGCTTATACCACTCTCAGTTTTCA
>NZWK01000016.1 GCA_002701625.1 Chloroflexota bacterium | reverse complement strand
CCACCCACCGAATCGTCACTAAAGCGTGACTCCGATCGTGGCCCACCACCTCGTTTGGATTTACTCCGTGATTTGTCGCTTGACGGACGGCCACCCACCGAATCGTCACTAAAGCGTGACTCCGATCGTGGCCCACCACCTCGTTTGGATTTACTCCGTGATTTTGTTGGACTACTGCCTCGGTTCTTGGGCCCCTCGGACACTCTATCGGGACTCATCAGGTTTCGTGCAGATCTATCGACACTTCCCTCAGGGCTATTGATCGAAATAGATAAACCTAAGGACCGTTGCAGTTGCTTAACAATTTTGTGTTGCACCTGATCTACAAAGCAAATAACAACACCCTTCGCACCGGCACGGGCCGTCCTTCCAGATCTGTGCAGATAAGCCTTGTCATCCTCTGGAGGATCGAAATGCAGTACACACTCAACGTCATCTACATGAATACCTCTAGCAGCAACATCTGTGGCAACCAAAGTTTGAACCTCGCCATCAGCGAATGCGGCTAACGCCCTTTTACGCTGATGTTGACTTCGGTCACCATGAATCGCCGCCGCCGACACTCCCATTTGTTTCAATTGGCGAGCTGCACGGTCAGCTCCATGCTTGGTTCGCGTGAAAATGACTGTTCTACCGTACTCTTCCACGACATGCACAGCGACCGGTATTCGATCTGGACGATTGACCGACCAAAATTTATGTTCCATAGAATGAATGTCAGGTTTCTTTGAACCTATCTCATGCCTTACAGGATTCTTCTGGTAGTCCTTTGTAAGCACGGCGACATCCCCATCAAGTGTGGCCGAAAATAACACGGTCTGTCGATCTGGAAGTGTCTGATCTAGCAGCTTTCGAACTTGTGGCAAAAATCCCATATCAGCCATGCGATCGGCTTCGTCGATAACTACAATGCCTACCTTTTCGAGAGTGAGTGCTCTTTGTTCGAGTAAATCATTCAATCGACCTGGACACGCCACGACAATATCAACCCCTTTAGCGAGTCGGTCGATTTGCTGACGCATATTCACTCCGCCATACACTGAAAGGACACTTCGTTCCATCATCCTTGCAAGGGGTCGTATTGCGGTAGTGATCTGCTCAGCAAGCTCTCTAGTAGGAGCAAGAATTAGCGAAGTAGGTTCTTTTGAATATCCTTTTGGAGCACGCGTTACCAATGGGATACCGAACGCTATGGTTTTACCTGAACCGGTTGGGGCGCGCCCACATATATCAAGTCCGGCCAGGCCGTCCGGAATCGTCGCCTTCTGAATTTCAAATGGATCGTCGATGCCACGATCTAAAAGCACCTGCACCAATGATTCGGGGACACCGAGATCTTTAAATTTACTTTTCACGAAACTTGCCTTAGGAGAATTTACTAGTAAGTATCGTAGTTACATTTGTTCGCACGAATAGATCTCACTTACCTAAACTCTATCCTTAACAATTTTTATAAGCCAATATTTCTGCTCAAACGAAGCATGCGATTGCTCAGTCCTTCAGTTAAGATGATCAAAATATTGGGAAAAATTATCATGGAGACCATCTTATGACCAGCGAGATCAACACCGAAAATTGGCAAAAAACTCCTGATGGCATTCCAATCCCGCCCCCATCCAATGATGACGTACTGACTACGACGACAAACAACGTACGTGTGATTACTCTCAATCGGCCATTGGTTCTAAACGCACTGAACAAAAATGTACAACGACTGCTGCTAGATGCCCTCCAAAAAGCAGATACTGATACTGAGGTTTCAGTTGTCATCCTCACCGGAGCAGGTCGCGCCTTCTCAGCAGGGGGTGACATGTGGTCACATCTTTATCCTGACGACGAGCCTGGGCCATCAGGAACTGACGTACAGACATATATTTGGAAAATGACCAAACCAGTGATCGCAGCAGTTAGAGGTCATGCTGTTGGGCAGGGTTTTGAGCTGGCTGGTGTTTGTGATTTCACGATTGCCTCCGAAAACGTCAAGATGGGTGAAATTCAGATTCGACACGGTTTTGGCATCCCCATGCTAATTACACCTTTTCTAGTAGGGTTGAAAAAGGCAAAAGAGATCCTAATGCTTGGTGAGACCTTAACCGCGCAAGAAGCTTTGGACTTGGGACTAATTAACAAAATTGTTGCTGATGAAGATCTTATGTCTACCGCTAATGCTTGGGCTGAAAAATTGTCTAAACTCCCACAAAATACTGTGCGAAGTAATAAGGCAATCATTCGACGAGTTTATGAACTTGCTGGCTTTGACGATGCAATTATGTACCAAGATATCCCCGAAATTATGGTGTTAATTGACAAGGGCGACGAAAACGCTGATCGACAGCATAAAATTCGAGAAAAGGAAGGCTGGAGTGCATTTAAAGAAGTACGCGATCAAGATTACGTCTCGTCTGATTAGCCTATTTCACCACCAAATGGGCATAGTTCAACATGTGATCGCTTAGATTTGCTTACGGTAAGGGCCTGCCTAAATGGCGGGGTTGTCATCAATTATTTGCAAAACTTCGAGAAGCTCAAGAATTCCAACAAGTCCCACAAATATCATTACTCCAAAAATTAGGAATGTAACGAATGCAAACCCGATCCTTTTCAGCATGACTTTCTCTACTTGCCTACATATTTCTTGTAAACGGAATATACGATCCCGAAAACAGCCACCAAAATAAGTATGTCGAAAAAAGACAATCCAAGTTCCATGCTGAGAGTGTAACCAAGTTCTCACAGATGTTTCATAAATAGCTGATGCCCCACCCAGAGACTAAAGGTCGAGCTTCATCTGTCGCTACTTGAACCCTAATCAATTAATAAAAGCTCCTCAAATCGATCGCAGTCGCCAATTACCTTCAGTTTGACTTATAGTCCTACCAGAAGATGGGTTTCAATGACAAAAGCACTCTCCAACCTACGTATCTGTGACTTTACTGGCCAGCTCGCTGGTGCCGGTGCTACTCGACATCTCGCAGCCTTCGGAGCAGAGGTTATTCGGATCGAAGATCCGGTAAATGAAGGGCGGTGGGACATCCTCAGGGGAAATGCTCCATTCGTGGACGAGAGGCGAGGCATTGATCTAGGTGGTGCTTTCAATAACCATAATGTGGAAAAAAAAGCCATCACCCTTAATTTGAGAACAGAAAAGGGTAAACAAATTTTAACCGAACTCATTGGTAAATCCGATGTAGTATCGGAAAATTTTTCTGCTGGTGTGATGGACCGACTTGGCTTCGGTTATGCAGGTCTTACAGAGATAAAAGAAGATATCATCTATGTTTCTAATTCTGGATTTGGGGCGTCGGGACCATATAAACCTTTTAAAACTTGGGGACCAATAGTACAGGCAGTCAGTGGGCTCACGTTTTCTTCAGGGCTTCCGGATCAACAATCTGCTGGCTGGGGCTATTCCTTTATGGATCACACGGGCGGCTACTACATGTGTATCGCTATACTTGCGGCATTAATCCATAGGCGACAAACTGGCAGTGGCCAATGGGTCGATCTAGCGTGTACTGAAGCGGCTGCAAGTCTTACCGGTCCAGCAATCTTGGATTGGTCAGCTAACGGCCGACCACTGAGACGAGACGGACAGCCGAATTCCAATCACAGTGATTGGCCGCGTATGGCTCCGCATGGAATTTACGCCACCAATATGCCCGATACATGGATCGCATTGGCTTGCCGGAATGATGAAGATTGGACAAAACTAAGAGCTCTTATTGATGAGCCTGCTCTATACGACCAATATTTTGATGACCTGAATGGACGCATAAAAAAACAAACTGAGCTGGACAGTCATGTCAGTCAATGGATTCAGCACTATGACCAACAAGATCTGTATCAGTTGATGCTAGATCACGGCATACCTTGTGCACCGGTTCGAACACCCCAACAAAGAGTGGATCAAGACGCAAATACAGAGAACTGGGGGCTGTGGCCGACAGTAAAACATACACAAATGGGGAACGTTAGGGTGGACGGACTTCCCGTACATTTGTCAGAGACTGACTGGTATTTGGAGAACGGTGCTGGATGCCTCGGCGAACATAACGAAGAAATCTATGGTGAAATACTGGGTTATAGCTCTCAACAAATCAGTTCGTTCAAAAATGAGGGAGTGATTTAAGTGACTACTGAGATCTCCTCTGGCCCGTTATCAGGACTTAAAGTAATTGAATTTACAGATGAGATTGCCCCTTGGGCTGGAAAACTTTTGGCGGAAATGGGGGCAGACGTTATTCGAATCGAACCCATAGAAGGAAACAAAACTCGCTGGTACGAGCCATTTCTTGGCGACACACCTAACCCAGAGCAAAGCTTGTTCTTCTGGCATTACAACCTGCGCAAACGTTCAGTAGCAGTAGATATCCAGTCAGAGGAAGGGAAAAGGCTTTTCAAAAGACTCGTAGCACAGGCCGATATCCTAGTCGAAGACCAACTGCCTGGGAAAATGGCGGCTCTCGGACTTACGTATGCCAGCCTAAGCGAAGAAAACAAGTCTTTAATCCACGCCGCCGTTACTCCATTTGGACAAAGTGGACCACGAGCTGACGAGCCAGCAACAGACCTGACTCTACTCGCAGGAAGTGGCCCCGCCTGGTCTTGCGGATATGACGATCATGAACTCCCACCTATCCGAGGAGGAGGAGGACAGGGATACCATACAGCAAGTCACTGGGCGGTTATCTCTATTCTCACAGCAGTGATCGCCCGCGATCAAATCGGGCAAGGTCAGTTTATTGATGTAAACGCTAGCGCAGCCTCAAATGTGAGTACCGAAGGAGCTTCATACACATGGCTGGTGGCGCAGGAGACAGTCCAACGACAAACTGGCCGTCACGCCGGGGTNCGTCCGTCCAGCCCNACTCAAGTACAGGCTGCGGATGGGCGGTGGATTAATTCNGGAGTTCCNGCACGCCAAGGAAAAGATTTTAAAAACACTTATGAGTGGCTTGAAGANGAAGGTCTACTTGAACAATTTCCNGANGCTCCCCTACTACAAATTGGAGGCCAAAGAGANGGGTTCCTTAATCTTGGNGCTATATCAAGTGGCGAAGATGAAGANGGAGCAGCTATTTTTGCCGCGGGCCGAGCGGCAATGGTGTTACTCATCAAATCATTGCCTGCATATGAATATTTTACGAAAGCTCAGGAAAGAGGTTTTCAATGTGGAATTATTTACTCGCCCGAAGAAGTGATACAGGATCCTCATTTTATTGATCGTGGATTCCCGTTAGAGATAGAACATCCGGAATTGGGACGGTCGTTCACATATCCTGGAGTACCCTACAAATTTCTCGGGTCCCCCTGTGAAATNAAAATGCGACCGCCATTCCTAGGTGAACACACACGCGAAGTGATGATNGATCTCCAGTATTCGAGTACTGAAATTCAAGCGATGNTTGANAGCGGANCNGTCCTAAGTACGTAGTCTGAATAGACAGATCCAACTCTGAAGAGATGCATAATTTGAGAACTACTCGTATACCTATCCATCAATACTATTTCCGGCATACTTTGGTCGCACAAACTTAGCCCGACTCACTTCACACTCACCTCGTGCGACACAGCCCTCCACGTGATCATTGACTAATCCCATTGCCTGCATAAAAGCATANGCAGTAGTTGGGCCAAAAAAACGCCAACCGAGCTTCTTGAGATCAAAGGCAAGCTTGGCGGAGTGTTCAGTCTTCGAGGGGATAGGAAGTGNACGAGCANNCGCCTTGANCGGTGATGGCTCGTACTGCCANACAAGTNCCGCTAANGAGCCATAGGTTTCCACAGCCTCACAGGCCTGCCGTGCGTTATTAATCGTAGCTTCAATTTTTCCGCGATGCCTAATGATACGAGCGTCATCCATAAGACGATGTACATCTTTCTNATCAAACTGAGCTATCTTTTCGAAATTAAAATCCAAAAAAACCTCCCGAAAAGCAGGTCGCTTGTCCAACACCGTCTTCCAAGAAAGCCCTGACTGAAACCCCTCGAGACAGATCTTCTCAAAAAGTCTGTATTCGTCTTCGACTGGAAATCCCCACTCCTTGTCGTGATAGTTCACAAAGCCAGCAACCCTTAGAGCCCAACTACATCGAGGTTGGCCATCATCGCCAAGTAATAATCCCTCAGGGAGGGTTGAGGATATCGCTGCTTTCAACTTAGTCATGACCGACCTCTTTTGATATCGAGTCTTCTGTCAGCACAAAATATCTCCCAGCTGGCTGATCGGGGTCCGGACGATAAACATATTTATTGCCNGGTACCAGNGCCTCCTCGTACAGCACCTCCTCGACATCATCAAAGGTAATTGAAACNGCATAATTATCGGGTCCNGGCAGGTAAAATTTAACCTCTCCATCTCGATTNGAGATTGAACGATTTAGTCCGGCAATTAGCACGATGGCCCCNGACACAGGTAATCCCTCGACATCGAGTATGACNAGAGTGGCCGTCTGAGTTGGTTTAAATCTNACTAAAAACCATTGCCTAATTGTGCCAGGTCGACCTGGCACAGTGCCGNTAGGCATGTTATCNAGAACATCTTTCTCATATCCAACTCGCTTAGGCGTAATCCAGTCAGGACCATACTTGTAGGTGAGATACTCCCCCGGTGGACTGGGCACGNTATATGATTCCCCAAGAAACTCAATGGGCGTCAAATTAGCAAAGAGCTTGATTGGAAACGGCACGCCAGGATAATGTGCGATGGTGCCTTTGACGACTTGATAACACTGCCAGTCAATACGAATTTGGTATTTCATTATTTTGACAGCGGTATAGAGCCCATCACGATGTACTTCAACATAACAACCATTNGNTCTGAGATCCGCGACAGTCGGCTCTATCATCTCTTCAGTGAAATCATGCATTCCAATAATNGATCCNAGATCAAGATCATCATCCCACGCAATCAGCGCCTGATCTCTCACTGCACCAAGACAAGTACCCTGCCTAAGAAAAAATNCTACTTNGTGCTGATCAAATATTTTTTTGACTTCGCCTAGAAGTCTCTCAGCATCCTCTAGGTTCATAGGAGGAATAGTTCGTTCAAGATGGAGCATAAGCTCAGCATTTTCAGAATCACTCAACTGATTAGACTTCACAATAATCTCCCGTTCTCATTCGGTTGCGGCCTGAAGAACCAAAGTTAGTGCATCAACTAACGTTCTATTTTCTGCCTGAGTNCGTGATGCTATTCGTACGTACCGATCAGCTTCTGGCATGCTTTTTTTTGCACAATCCTTTATCAAAATATTGTGTTCAACATAGAGTCGTCGAGTAATGTCCAGTCCGCTAGCACTGGGATTTGTNAGTTTACACAGTACAAAGTTGGCATCAGGCNCAAGAGGTTNNATACCCTCTGTCGACATCAGCATTTCGTACAGGGCGACACAATCTAATCGGGTTTGATTACAGCTTGCGATAAATTCTGTACGATGACGACCCACCGCATGTAGGAATTCCTCTGCCATGCCACTCACATTCCAAATAGCCAAACTACTTCGTATGTCACNAATAAACTTGCTATCAGAACTGAGGATATATCCCAAACGAAGACCCGCTATACCAAATACCTTACTCATACTCTTAATGATGGCAAGATTAGGCTGTTCACCGATTAAGTCTTCTAGACTTCCGTTACTACCCAAAGCCGAAAATTCTATAAATGATTCGTCAACAATCAATCGGCATTCTTCACGTCGCAGTCGTTCGGCTAGTTTCATCAGGTCTTCGGGCTNCACCGATAACGCTGTAGGATTATTCGGAGTAACAATCACCGCAGTATCTGCCTTCCATTGAACAGCAGCATGAGTGAATCCATCGATATCAAGGNCAAAAGTATCTGGATCTAGGGGNAATCGCTCGAGTTTTTCTGGCTGGACAACTTCCTCATATTCATTAAATGAGGGAGTCGGAATAATCAGACGTTGAATAAATTGNTTTCCCAAAATTTTAATTAGTTCGGCGGCTCCGTTGGCAACAGCAAGATTATCCGGGTTGGCACCNGTCCANTTCGCCACCAGTCGGGCAAGTTCAGGCTGTGCAACTGGATAATTACTGACAATTTCCGGCAAATTCTTACTGAATACTTCCAACATTTCCGCGGGTGGAAAGTACATGTTATATAAATAGGCGTGATCAATGAAGCCATACCGCCAGTAAGCNCCATGTAGTTCCTGAATACGATCAAATTGCTCAGTTCGCGTTAAAAAAAGNAACTCAGCCGCATCTAAATCTCTATGATCGTCGATCTCATACCAACGGTTTTTTGAAACATCGACCGCTACGAGCTCGCTCTTTGACTTTTCTGCGACAAAATCACGAAGAACGCTTTCATAGTATCCATTTTGGTGGCCATCTTGAATTTCTTGTTCTAATCTCGGAACAATTTCCTCTTCCAGTAATGTTTTTCGAAATAGGTACACATTCACTGTCTTGAACAAATCAATATCTTTCGGCAATCGGTCAAGATCTTCATTCATTAGGAACTTGGTGATGCGGCGTTGCTCGTCACAGTGTATTAACGTGCCGGACAGAGCTTTGTAGTAGGGAGCTACGGCTGCACTGCTTCCCTTTTCGTTTAACAAGTCAGTAATAAGATTCGAGTCAAAAATGACATCCGCCTCAACCAAGACGATATCTTCCGTCAGATAGTCTCGCGCGTCCCAGAGCGAACGAATATTGTTTGTCGTTTCATAGTCGCACGCGTCNACNTAAGTGATCTNAATTCCCNCAAAGGAGGCGCCTANGCGGTCGCGAATCAATGAAGCCTTATAACCNACGACTATCACTGCTTCACTCACNTGCTGTGAGCCCAGACCGTGCAAAGCTCTTTCAATTAATGATTGACCACCAANCTCAATAAGACATTTAGGAATCCCTGCCGTCAATGGCTGAATACGATTACCTTTTCCTGCAGCCAAAATNACAGCGCGGCGAACTGCNATAGGCTGCTCTCCNTCTTTATATTCGAGTTGATGGTTCGTAGAATGCATAATTGAATCCAATTCGGAGTTGTTAACTTCTCTGATCTAGTGGCGTAAAATAANCGCGAAGACGATCTATGGCTTCATCGTATCTGTCGTTGCAGAAAGCTAAGCGCAAATCATGTGGAACNCCGAAATCTGTACCTGGTACGACTGCCACATGCGTCTGCTGAAGGATNTCTCTGGCCAACTCTTTGGATGATGCAAATCCATGTTCAATATTCCAGTTCTCACACCGCAGATTCGCATAGAAACCGCCCAAGGCTGGTACAGGTTGGCAACCCGTATTCTCCAGTTGCTGAGTCGTATATTCTGCCCTTGCACGATAAACATCTGTTAGATGTTNNGGGCTTTNCTCATCTGCGAGAGCCGCAATCATCCCGTATTGATANNCCGGATCGGTGCACAATAACGTNTGCTGCTGAATAACNCGGAGATTTGCCTGTAACTCTTCAGGCAAAATCGCAAATCCTATACGCTTTGAGTACATGCGGTAGCCCTTGGAGAAGCTATTAGTCACGATAGTNTTGTCNTTGTATTCAGGAAANAGTTTTAAAGCTGAATGAAACTCCTCATAGAACATCGTATTGTTATAAATTTCATCATTAAGCACATATGATTTCCCGTCGACTATNTCATAGATTGCTCTCATTTCNTCNGGCGACACTATATTTCCTAACGGNTTACCTGGAGAATTAATTACCACAAGAGANGTTTTTTCCGCAGAGTAATTTCGTCTAAAAGAGTCCATATCAACTCTCCCNGAATCACTANTGATGTCGTAAAACTTAACTTGTGCGCCCGCTAATTTAGCACAATATAAATACAGGGCGTAATAAGGTCTTGGGATTAGNATTTCATATTCAGGNCCAGANACTAGCTGNAAAATATTACGGAAAATNGGTGACGTCCCGGTGTTCACTATGACTTGATCGANAGTACTATCTGCGCCATANCGTCGGTTATAAAACTCCGAAATAGCCTGACGTAATTCTGGCANTCCCTCCGGATATATGCGCCTTACAAAATCTCTATCATGAAGTTTTTCGACGATAGTGTCGAGNACTGGANCTGGCATCGGAAGTTCTGGAACACCTACAGTAAGCTTCAGAACATCAGCTCCCTTTGCAATCAATTCATCAGCGAGTTCGTCGAGTACAAACATTTGAAACTCTAAATCCATTGGCATCAAGTCTCGAATAGTACGTGGCATTTAGAATNCTCCTAGATTTCATTGATGATTTANCGATATTCAACCCGACAAAAACTAAATCGCAGAAATTGCGCCGATCTCGTTATCCNGATCGAAAATCACAGACCACAAGTCCAAATCCAGGATCAACCTGNCTCTGAAACACAGTNAAAATGAATAANGTGAAAAANTTTAGTGACGTAACCGTAACACACCACCACAACAAATCATCATCTGATTATGATTGATAAGCGAAAGCCNCTGGTCGAGAACTGGCTCGTNCAGACGATAAAACTGNTACATCANAGGATATTGACGTTTGGTATTANCAATAAATAATCAGATTTGACGAGGTAATTCTATGTGGCGCAGCAAAATAAGGGCGCACCGGTTTCATAAAGTGTTAGTGATCCCTTGGTGTATATCTCTGATAAAGCNGTCACCTCTACTGNGCCTGTAAAATAGACGTAGCAGGCCGTCGCNANTGTCAGTGCCAAGAGTATAAATTTTTTGTACCGCATNNTAAAATTATAACGAATAATCACCTGCACCAGTGNCGAATNCTGTTACGTGAAATTATGTGNCACCTTCCTCCAGTTATATAAAGAGAAAAANACTAACAGTATCCANAGTGTATCTGCCAAACCNAGNTGTATTATTTGAGTTTCTACTGGCGTGAGAAGNACAATATTGAATACTCCAGATAAAAACTGTAAAAAAATTACTCCGAACACCGCAAATCCTAACGCNGATTTCTGAGCACTGGGTTCCTCTATTACTAGATACAACAATCCAATAATTGCAAACCCGCCAATAATTGCAATAAGTGGGTGAATTGCTCTCACCGACACAAGTAGTTGAGCAATTGGCGTTTCCTCCACTACTACGTGGTCAGAAAGGTAGAGTGTGTCAGCCAAAGAGTTTATGGTTCCNGTGACTGTTATNAGAATTACTATGAGCATCGCAAAAATAAGATAGCGTCGCTTCGGATTCGNTTTAGNTACAANAATTCCACCATCAGGTCTGCTTAAAAAAATAATTAGTACTAGAGATCCCAGTAGTACCAATGTATTAACCACGTGAAAGCTATCTGCAATAACTCGTCCCCAAGTCGCATTATCTTCCACCCAGCCAAATANAACGAGCGATGCACCCAAAAGGATTTCAACTAGCAAAATAGCCGTAGAGAAAAGAATGCTGCGCCAGACGGGGTGTTTCCTCCCAAATAAAAGGTAACCACCAATCAACAAGCCAAGATACCCGAAGCTAAGGACACTGGTTAGCATTCGATGTATGAATTCGATTGCAACATGTACATCAGCAAAGGCNGGAATTAATGTCCCATCACATTTCGGCCAGCTATCACCACAACCAGCACCGGACTCTGTGGCCTGTACTATGTCACCACTGATAATGACGGCTACTGTAAANAGGAGTATCCCCCAGAGATATNTCTGAAAGTACTGAAAGGCTCTAACCGATTTACTAACTCNCGAGATTGATTCCATATATCTAAGACTAGACCCGTATCAAGTTAGTCAGTGTATCCAATTAATCTTATATCGCTTTGTCCAAAAGCTCAGAGAGCTAACGCNGTCGAAAAATCAGGNATATTTTCCCATCTACCGGGGTTAGATCCTCGCATCAAAGCAATAACTTTAATAACTTCAGGATTTGCCAACCCATGGGGGGCTTCACCGCTCAACACGCGTAGAACGTTTTCAGCCTGCTTCCGAACGCCCTCCGATGATGAAACTGCCGAACCGGCGGCCACATGTGGAGTAATAATTAAATTATCCAAACCAAGCAGNGGATCTTCAGCATCAATTGGTTCCACTTCCGTGACGTCCAGCGCGGCCGCAAAAATTTGACCGTCAGTCAGAGCTACATGCAATGCTGCTGGATCCACCAATGGGCCACGTGCGCAATTAATAAGAATGGCAGATTCTTTCATAGATTTAAAAGCGTCAGAACTGAACATATGCTTAGTTTCAGACGTCGACGGAGCGTGTATTGTCACAAAATCAGACACTCGCAAGAGTTCATCTAACTCCACCAACTCAACGCCATACAAATCGGCCGAAGTTTGAGCCACATATGGGTCGTAGGCGATGACGCGAAACGGACCAAACCCCCGTATTCTCGTGGCAAAGGCTCGGCCAATAGCTCCGAAACCAACTATCCCAACTGTGCTGCCTGCAATCCTCTTTAACCCAGGAGCAAGATCGCGAACAGCCTGCGTCTGAGTGCTCCAACGTCCAGCCTTTACAGCGCTATCAAATTCTCGTATCAGTCTAGTGAGCGCTAGTAACTGGGCCATCGCATGGTCAGCTACCTCAGAGGTATTGACGCCCGGTGTGTTACAAGCAAGAATCCCAAGTCGAGTCGATGCTTCTAGATCAATGGAATCNACACCGACTCCCTGCCTGCTCACAATCTTTAGCTTAGGACAAGCTTCAAGAACCTCAGCATCTGTGAGTGGCAATGTACCAATAAGAGCCCCNTCAGCATCACGCAAAAGGTCGATNTAATCCTCTTTTTTTGTAGTCGCGCCAACTGCAACTTGAACGAGCTCCATACCAGCAGCTGTGAATATGCTTGGGTCNGCCAATTGCCGGCCGCCATTAAATACTTTGATTGCCATNTCGGCACCCCCTTAATTATTTTCAATACGACATCAAGAGTGTATACGGCTCAAGCCTGAATACAATAGTGTTNCCNATGCAGCTATAAACTAGGCATCTATGATTGCTGGGTATATAAGTGACTTAAGTTGTGGTCGAATTTGAGTGGTAGCNCGAGTTAACTGTGTCATGAAAACTACTAGTAAATCTTCTAAAGGATCTACCCAAAACGCGGTGCTTGCNGCACCTCCCCACCTAAATTCACCTACTGAGCCAATTGACTCGCTTTGAGCTACATCTAGCACCATCGAAAACCCAAGTCCAAAACCATGACCAGGGGAGCGAAGACTCAAACTCTTCTTCTTTTCGCGATCCTGCATTGTTCCGCCATCAGTTAAATGATTCATAGTCATCAAGTCGAGAGTTTTAGAAGATATNATTCTCGTGCCTTCGAGTTCGCCCTTGTTCAGAAGCATCTGCGCAAAACGGAGATAATCNGCCATTGTCGAAATNAGTCCACCGGCNCCTGAAAAATAACTAATCGGACCNAAAAAACCACTNTCTNTAGCTGAATCAAAAAGCTCGAGTTTGCCGTCTAGTCCATGCGTATAATTTGATGTGAGACGAGAAGCCTTACTTGGATCTACCTCAAACGAGGTATCGTTCATCCCTAACGGATCNAATATCTCATCCTTGAGAAACNCATCAAANTTTCGATCTGAAATCACNTCGACTAGGTAACCACAAATATCGGTCGATATCGAGTAATTCCAATAATCACCGGGAGAAAAAGCGAGCGGAACGCTCGATAGAGCGTTAATCGTATCTTTTAGAGTAAGACCCTTAGTCTGGAACCAATCAGGACCTAGACCAATGTCACGATAGGCTTGTTCAATCTCGGGATAATTTCCTGAAGCGCCAAAGCTTCCTGCTGCAATTCCACTCTGATGAGTGAGTAAATCAGAAATTGTCATCTCTCTGTCACAGGGTTTAGTTTCCCAATTAGGATATTTTCCACCAACATATACCTCGAGATTTTTCCACTCTGGAATAAATTTTGAGACTGGATCGCTGAGTTGAAACAACCCATCTTCGTAAAGATTCATTAAGGCTACTGAGGTAATAGGCTTAGACATCGAATAGATGCGAAATAAATCATCTTCCCGCATCGANCGATNCTGTTCCATATCAGNCTTACCTAAAACAGACAGATGCGCGACTTCTCCGTGGCGAGCAACCGCTATCATACAGCCCGCCAATCGACCCGCATCGATATATTCGCTCTGGAAAAAATTACTGAGCTTACTCAGCTGTGAACTNGATAATCCAACGCTCTCAGGAGCCACCACTTGAATTTTTTCATTCATCTTAAATATTTCCATTTCTATTAAAATTTAGATGTTAGTATCCAAGACTAACGGAGACTTNCATATGCCTGATTCACAATTTGAACTCGACCACGTAGTGATAAATGTTCGNGCCGATATAGATGAAGCCGCAGAAATTTTTGCTCAGCTAGGTTTCGCAATCACGCCCAAAGGCTATCACACCTTGGGATCAGTCAATCATCTTGCGATGTTCGATACCAATTATCTTGAGTTGATTGGAGTCCCTGAGGAGAACCAAAAAAAACGGGCAGATATGATGGTGGCTCCGCTGGGTATCGATGGTCTTGTGTTTAAGTCTGAAGACGTGGATGAGACCTACAAACTACTTCAAAGTCTGAATATGGATGGCGATCCACCGAAGGCATTTAGTAGACCAGTTGCACTAGAAGATAGTGTCCAAGATGCTCGATTTAGGACAGTAACAGTGCAGTCTGAAGTATTCCCAGCGGGCCGCGTATATTTCTGTGAACACGGAACACCAGATTTAGTCTGGAGGCCAGAATGGCAAGACCATGTCAATCAGACTGTTCATGCTGAAGAGATGGTGATAGTGAGTCAGAACGCAGAGAAAACAGCTGAGGACTATGGCAAACTCGTTCAGGGCGATGTGCAGCATCAAGAATTAGGCTCTTACCACATTAACTTAATCAACTCGCGCCTAACCATATACTCAACCGACATGTATGTCGCAAAATATGGTGATCTTGCCACGTCAGTAGGTGATAGATCGACAATTTTTGGAGCGCTGCGCTTCATTGTTAGTGATTTGGGTGCAATTAAGAATCTAGTTCTCAATTTATCCGCTCAAGTAGCAAGCGTAGAACACAATCAAAGTCTCTGTGTGCGACTTAACGCGTTCGACACACTCATAGAATTCATTGAACAATANTCAGAATTAGGTCTCCCAGTCCAACTCCAACACAATAATTAACTCATTCAAAAAAAGATTGGAATAACGTGCACTTAGCCATAAAAAACGCCAATATTATTACCCTCGATGAGAATATCCCAAGAGCNTCNGCAATATTAATTCTCAATGGCACGATTGCAGCAATAGGTGATGACTCAATTGTCGAAGAGATGACTATCCCCAATTTAGTCCACATCGATGCTGCCGGNAAAACTATNGTTCCAGGTTTCGTAGAATCCCACACTCACCCACTGATGACAGGTATCCGGATGAATTCTGGCGTGAACTGTGGCTCACCGCCGAGCAGAACAATTACCGACCTGATAGCTCTAATGANNAAATTTGCAGAATCTAAAAATTCTGAGGTGATCCAAGGCCATTCATACGATGATTCTCTAATNCAAGACAACCGTCACCTCACACGATTCGATCTCGATGAAGTGTCAACTACACGGCCAGTTATAGTCACACATATATCAGGACATTTAGCATATGGAAATAGTGTGGCCTTGAAAATGGCGGGAGTCTCAGCTGATAGCTTAGACCCTGACGGCGGTGTAATTGATAGAAATGAAAGTGGGGATCCTACTGGGGTCTTTTACGAGTCAGCTACACGGCTTATTCTTCGACTGGCTGGATCGCCTAATGTTAACGAGTGCATAGCGGGGCTGGAATGGGCTGGTAAACGGCTCGTCCAGACAGGTGTTACAACAATACATGACGTCGGTAGCGGACATCATGAAACCTCTTTTAGAGCTTACGATCTCGCTGGGAAAAGTGGTAAATTCCCTGTTCGAACCTATTTAGCAGCAAGTTATGGCGGATTAGCCGGAAGATATGGTGAGTTGGAAGCCGTACCGACATTGGCACGAACAGGACTNACCACTGGTTTTGGGTCTGAACAGTTAAAAGCAGGCATCCTGAAGATAGTCCATGATGGATCCTTGCAAGGACACTCNGGAGCACTTACAGAGGGTTACCACGACCACGATACGGAGACAGGCATTCAAATCTGGAGTCAAGAGACCCTCAATGAAGTCACTGAGCAAGCGCTCCTAGCTGGCTGGCAGGTAGGGACNCATGGCAACGGTGATCGGGCTATAGATTCAATTTTAGATGCGTATGAACGAGCATTAGANCGACACCCAACACAAGACCATCGATTTCGAATCGAACACTGCCAGACCGTACGTGAGGATCAGCTAGATCGCATGGCAGAGCTCAATATCGCAGCCTCCTTCTTCAATTTGCACGTTTACTATTGGGGAGACAGACACAGAGATCGCTTCTTAGGACCAGACCGAGGAGAAAGAATTTCTCCTCTGAAAGGAGCTNTCGACCGTGGCATANTGTTCGGCTGTCATTCTGACTGGTGGGTCACCCCAGTTGACCCCATATTCAACGTNCATGTCGCAGTGAANCGGCAGACGCGTGGCGGTGAGGAGTTAGGCCCTGAATTTGTGATAGATCCAGAAACAGCTCTCCGATCGATGACTCTCGATGCGGCAGCCTTAGGTTTCGAAGAANAAATTAAGGGGAGCCTTTCTGTTGGNAAGCTGGGGGATCTTGTTGTGCTATCCGATGATCCTCTNGCCATCAATCCAGCCAATATAGACCAAATAGAGATCGAGAAAACAGTGATNAACGGCGAAATTGTCTACGATCGTGAAATTGAAGGTGGTTCGAGAAAAGACGAGCGAAATGCGAGAAATCCGGACTTAGAAACGTCTTTTATCAGTCACTAAAACGAGGCTTTAAATTAGATNGTGAGAACTTACTTATATCTAGGNAGCACACTCGCCAGGATCTCGAGCTGACCGGAAATATCCTCGCAGCCAAAGCGTATACACAGGTGCTCAACACCCGCAGATACAAATTCATCGAGCCAGCCGACTACCTTTTCCACTGAGCCTGCAATCGACCCCTGAGCCCTACTAATTTGTTCATATGGCACACCGTAATAAAGCTCCGAATGCTCAGCTAATTGAGCCTGAGCTTGATCTGCTTCACCAAATACCACAGTAAGATAGGCACTAGCNGTTATTGAATCAGATGATCGACCGGCATCGTCAGCGGCCTGCCTGACCGACATGAGGCCACTTCTAAACGCCTCTGGTGATGTAGCGAGAGGAAACCAGCCATCAAACAGACGGCCCGTGCGCTCTAAGGTTCTTGGGCCGGCCCCACCCATCCAAATTGGGGGACCATCCGAATTATGAGTTAGAGGATACATCTGTTCTTTATCACCACGCCAAAGAGATCTAATCCGCTCAGCAACTTTNACTGACTGACTGGCACGTTTTGCGAAATCCATCTCTGTGAGATCAAAATCCGTACGTACCCCGGGAGTATCTGGTCCACCACCAATCCCTAAGATGAATCGGCCACCAGAAAGAGCATCGAGCGTGGCTGTCGATTGAGCAAGNTGCTCAGCGTTGCGAAGAGCNGGTAATAAAACAGCCGTTCCAAGCTCNACTTTNNTAGTCCTTNCAGCNACNGCNGAGAGTAATGCCAANGGCTCNGACCGCGGCCGAGCAAGTAGCGAATCTCCAGCCCANACCGAATCAAATCCCATCTCTTCAGCTTTAACCGCCAAATCAACAAGCGGTCTCGGATTACCTGATTTATCACCATAAAAAACGGCTTCTCGAGTAGGGAGCAATATGCCAATCTTCGTCATGAAATTTCCAATCCTGTTGAAATTAATTGCAGNNAAATTNCGTAACCAGCTCANCAACAAATATTCAAATAGTTGAGTATCCTACGCTTTTCGTGCGGCGATTTGATTTTTTAGTCCTTGCAGATTCCTTCGCCATATAGCCTGTAATATAGGCTTTGCAAACACTTCACCAATTCGACCACCAAATAACCAAGGAAGCTTTAAATCTTCAACCCAAGAGAAACGAGTGCCTTCGGGAATCGGTTCTAGATTAAATTGTCCCTCGCCACTCACCAGTCCCTGGTGTCTCACGCCCATTAGCCGATTATCTTCCCAACCTACAATTTCCATCTTATCCATAGTTTTGAGCGGACCGACCCCTGTCAGGCAATCAAAAGTGGTTCCAACACCTTCAGTTTTTTCCGATGTAAGGGTGATACTTAACGCATCATGCATCCAGTCAGTGTGTGACCGTACATCCGCAAGATAATTCCACACCTGTTCCGGTGTATCAGGTAAATCAACTGTTACATGAATATACATATGTTCTCCTTAACTTCAGCGACGGACCTATCTAGTCGCTAATGAATCCATCCCATCCACGCATATACTCAACAAACTTATTTGATAATCCCTCATTCTGTAGATGACTCTTAGTTACCGGCAATTGCACTGGCATAAAATTTTCATCATTTAGATGTAAGTTGGGAAAATTGTGATGAAGTATTGCCGCTCGGCCGAGCATTATCCAGTCAACTCCTTGCGACATTATTGTCTCAGCTTCGCTCGGATTCGTAATTTTGCCAGCAACGCCGAGCTTCACATTACCTCTCTCAAGTTCCGCAAAATGAGCCAGCAAAGTTTTTCCTTGAAAATCCTCTTCGTTCGGTTCCTTAAACACATCCCACAGAGACATATCTAAAAAATCAATGTCACCTTCGTTCATCAGATTTTGTGCCAAATCTTTAATTTCTGACAGTTGCATACCAAATCTTTCTGGCGAAAGCCTAACTCCCAGCACGAATGTAGCCGCACAGGAAGCGCGAATTCCTTCAATTATTTCTCGTAACAGCCTACTTCTATTCGCAAATTCTCCACCATATTGGTCTTTCCGTTGATTAATTTCACTGCTTAAGAATTGACAAAGAATATAGCCGTGGGCTCCGTGCAGCTCTACACCGTCAAAGCCAGCTTTTTCGGCACGAATGGCTGCTTGTATGAAATCATCCCTAAGCTGATAGACCTCATCCAATGTCATACCGCGTGCACCATCTCGCTCGTTATCCGATGGACACACTGGTCGCTCCCCTATGAGAGCTTCCGGTGAGCGCATACCGGCGTGATGTAACTGAACAATCGCAACACTGTCATGTGACTTGATTTCAGTTGCAAGTCTAGTTAATCCTGGTAAATGCCGATCTGAAAATATTCCCATCTGCCCAGGAAATCCTCTCCCGATTTCCTGCACGTGTGCCGCACATGTCATAGTGAGGCCGAATCCACCCCTTGCACGCATAGTCAACCAATGAAATTCTTCCTCGGACATGGTTCCATCATCATTACTCTGACAATTAGTGAGAGGAGCCAACATAAATCGATTTTTCATATCTGTGCCGTGATTGAGATTTAGCGAACTAAACAAATGACTCATAGATTCTTCCTTAAATGATCCCAAAAAACGTTATTACTAGGTTATCAGTCACTGGTGATAGGTCCAGAAGTAGAGCAAATCTTCAGATCGAATTTCAATCTAAGGTGCAAAACTAGATCGGGCTTGAACCCCCCATCTCCCATCAATCAAGGCAACGATCCAAAGTGACGGATAATGCCCTATCGAGGTTCCATCCTTGCGATATCTTGTAAATTGAACAGCAAAATGCACTTTATCTTCTTTGCTTTGAACGGCTCTACGATAATCCCACAGACTATAATCCCATCCCGTGTTTTCAATAAACGATTTAAAGAAATCCTGAGAACGCAGCCGATCTTTTTCCAAAATCGTAATCTGACCACTTGCGATTCGAGCGTGTGGAAAATGAAATGCTGCATCCATTCCTTCAATATCACGATTATTCCAAGACTTCATATAGAGAGTGAGTGCCTCCAAAGCCGCCTTCTCTGGCTCCGAATTCACCACAATATCGACCGAGTGTTCGCTCTCATGATCATGATTATCTAACATTCTCACTCCTATCCATTCACATGCAGAATATCGTCTCATCAATCACAGCCGTTAGCCTAGAGATATCCATCCGAAAAATTACCCCACTAACCTATTTTCATGCCCCAAATAAGTCTACAATTCCGTCTAAGTCGATCAAGATTCAGAGTACAAATTACCCACTGGGGCCTATTTCTAAATGAATGGTCAAACACACACCGAGCACGGCTGTCCGCTATCTCGCCAGATTTCGGGGTCGCATCTTGCCACGTGCTACTTAATTAAAGCCGCAGAGATACCTCGTTAGGTCCCAGATAGTAGTCCCAAAGTTAGCACGTTAACTAGATCGTAGATCATGCGTTAGCAGACCCACAGAAGACTTATAGGTAGTTCATATATGCAAACATTAGCGCAGTTAATAAGACTCATATAATCATACTTTTTATTGTATTCTCAATAAATAAAAAAATTCATCATCTATCTCACCTCTCATTTTTATTAGATATTTTTCCTTATATTAAAATATGTAAATGGGTAACTAACACAATATAATTCACCGTAACAATCTTGGCGTTAATATACATTTAATTATATCTTTTTATTGTATTAATACTTCTAGAACCGTAATTTTTACCGCCGCGCGAGATCTATTAAACATTAAAAACTTCAGTGAAAAGCCCCTCTATATCAAAGAAACTAACGGGTGTCTTNAGGAGCAAATAATTAACTTAAGTGACGGNCACCTACTCCATTAAGCAACTTAGAAAATACTTTCAAACTAAAAAAGAAAGATCGCTAGGATTTCCACCTCTAGAAAACTTCACTTAACAAACCTCCACCGCCTCTGTCACTCAATCGCTGACAAATCCTNACAAAAACGCACCANAACGTCGATAGCGGAGACTTTTTAGAGTTTAGATACTAATTTACGTTCAAAACGCGCTTCGCAAGACTATTTATCACCAATTTGTTATCAGTCAGTCATCGCTCGAACGTAATTAGCACTCAATCAGCAGTCTGGGCTTTAATCAAGAATGTCGCGTGAACCGNAAGCCTCTAGCTCAAATGTAGATTGGTTCACTAACAGCAAAATACATCATATCTACGAATAAAATACCTAGCGTCGCAATTCCNCTTAGACTATCCAAATTGACNACTCAATCAGCGCACGTGGCACGACTAGGACAACACACATGACTTTATTGATTGATGGCGGAATGGGACAAGAACTCCGCGCAAGAGGATTGAATCCTGATGCCAAAACTGCCGGTCAGGCGCTCATTGATTCACCAAAAGTAATCCAAGAAGTCCATGAAGAATTCATAAGTGCTGGCGCGGAAATTATTACCGTCTGGAACTATGCTCTGACCAAGCATCGTCTTGGGCTTTCGAATATGGCTAATATGATTGATGAGATGACCCGCATCGCCGTTGAGATGGCTAATGAAGCTCGGGAACGCGCCGGAAATTCCAAGGTCAGAATCGCCGGCTGTTTGCCTCCTCTGCGCGAAAGCTATCAAACGAACAANCAAGAGGTCAGTTCGATGATCGAAGAATATACTGAGATAGCCAGGTGCTTAGCTCCCGGAGTGGACTTATTTCTCTGTGAAACCATGTCGAGCGCTGCAGAAGCTGCGGCNGCGGCAAAGGCGGCATCTATATTTGGGAAACCAATATGGGTGTCGTGGACTCTCAGAGACGAAGCTGATGGGCTACTTCGAAGTGGTGAAACTCTGGATGATGCGCTCGCAGCACTGGATGAAATATCGATCGAGGCTACGCTATTAAACTGCTGTGATGTTACTGCGGTCGGAAATGCCATGCCATCTCTCAGAGCCAAGACAACGCATTCAATCGGCGCATATGCTAATGCATTTACCCCGATTTCCAAGGACTGGAAACGTGACGGTAATCACTTCCGTGAATTACAGGATCTCACCCCAGAGACTTATGCAGATCAAGCTTTACTATGGTGCGCAGACGGAGCTGAAATCATCGGTGGCTGCTGCGGTATTGGACCGGCACACATTGCTCATCTACGTGAACGTATCGACAAGGGTATGTNGGCTGTAAGTTAGGTTGAGAGGACCGTCTAGGAAACCTAATGTAAATATTCAGTCAGATGGCCTCGAACTATATGCAAATACGACATATCTTNTGCACTATGTTGCTCTTCGTCGTCCGCCATAAACAAAAANCCAACCGCATAGCTTAGTCAACTAAAAACCTTCACCTTGTTATTTCACATATTATTGCTCANAGTATGATTCAATGCAGACCACATGAAAACATTTCACTGCGNAGGAAGACACGATGTCACTCGAGCTAAATACTGNAATCATCGATTCTCTCATCAAAACCCTGNNNGAATTGGTTGTGATACCGTCGATTAGCCTGGAGGGGCCAGATTCGCCAGCAATGAAAAAATGTGCTGATGTAGTAGCGGAGCAATTTCGTTCTCTAGGAGCTTCTGTGGAAATGCTTGACGTGGCAGGCGCACCATCAGCAGTNTTTGGGGAATTCAAATCGACCAACGGCAACGCCCCAANGGTACTTCTATACAGTCATTATGACGTTCAACCTGTGGGAAATATCGACGACTGGTCCTACCAGCCATTTGAGCCAGTCGAACACGATGGGCGGCTATACGGGCGTGGCGCTAGTGATGACAAATCAGGAATCGTGACACACCTGGGAGCCATCCAACTACTTTTGGATGACCAACTCCGATTACCGTGTCACGTGAAATTTCTTATCGAAGGTGAAGAGGAACTTGGGTCACCACATGCCTCAACATTTATTGAAAAGTATGGCNAAAAATTAAATGCAGATGCCGTAATAATCGCGGACTCATCCCACTGGTCAGTCGGACAACCGGCTGTGACTTCCTCACTNCGGGGTGTCGTAGACTGTGTGCTCAGGGTGAGATCTCTGAATGCCGGGGTACATTCTGGCGAGTATGGCGGTGCAGTTCCCGACGCATTGATGTCGATATCACGAATAATTTCCACACTCCATGATGATGACGGAGCGGTTGCCATAGCTGGGCTAGTGTCTTCGATAGAAAGCGACGTTGATATCACCGAGCAAGAAATGATTTCGAAAGCTGGCGGGGTCACCCAACTACAAACAATTGGACGGGGTCAGGTTCTTTCCCGAATATGGGCGCAGCCGGCCATTTCAGTACTTGCCATTGATGCGCCGAGGATAAGTGAGTCTGTTAACTTGATCGTCCCAGAAGCGTCCGCCAAGATAAGCATGCGTATACCTCCGGGGCAGAGTGCTGACGACGCTTTGACTTTGTTGNAGGAGCATCTACTTTCTGTGGCTCCATGGGGAGTNTCAGCTACAGTGACGCCCGGATCGATAGCTGAAGCATTCAGCGCTGACCTCAGTGGACCGATCACTCAGGCTTTCGAGAACGGAATGGCCCATGCCTGGGAAAGGGCACCAAAAAGAATCGGGCTTGGGGGCTCCATCCCTCTAGTAGCTGATTTGCAACACCTTCTTCCGAAGGCAGAAATTNTAATCACGGGTGTTGGAGAGCCCATCAGTCGAATTCACGGACCGGATGAAAGTCAGGATCTTGGAGAACTCCGAAAAAATATTCTCGCAGAGGCGCATGCNTTAAAAACTGTCGGTTCTATGAATCACAATGCTGAACCCGATAAAAAATAANAGTTTTTTATATCAACTAGTGANAAGTTNACCACAAACGCTCACGCTCAAAGCTCCGATCTCANAATCANAAACNGNAATCCCTTGTGAACGAAGGACGTTAAGAAAGAATGGTACCCTCGGAGAGATTCGAACTCCCGACCCGCGGATTAGAAGTCCGCTGCTCTGTCCCCTGAGCTACGAGGGCATATCTGCCAATTTATTCTAGCCTCGAATGCAGTAAGTTTCTTACTCGCAACAAAGTGTTCAATGGATAGAACACTCGGAAGTAAGAGACTAATCTATCTATTAGATAATAAAACAGCAAGGATAGGTACATGAGTGAAAAGAAAGAAGCACAGGATCAGGATGTGGCACTCGATGTGCTTAGCTGGCATCATGCTCGGTATCCAGAGCTTGCGCAACGTCAGGAAAACTTAAANAAGTTTGCCAGTCCTCTTACCCGATTCATACAAACCGAGACTTCAAGCGCAATCGTTCTCTTTCTTGCTGCAGTTTTCGCATTGCTGTGGGCAAACTCGTCTTGGTCTGATCAGTACTTTGACCTTCTNCACGCTCATATACATGTGGATGTTGGGTTTTGGGAACTCAATGAATCCGTTCATTTTTGGGTGAATGACATTCTAATGGTGATCTTTTTCTTTTTGGTTGGACTCGAAATAAAGCGCGAAATAGTCGCAGGCGAACTCGCTAACCCGAAGTCCGTNATGGTTCCAATAGTGGCAGCGGTAGGCGGAATGGTGGTGCCAGCTCTGCTGTACGTCTGGTTAAATACCGGAGGTGATGGTCTCAATGGTTGGGGTATACCNNTTGCAACAGATATAGCATTCGCGATCGGAGTCGTAACTCTTGCNGGTTCTCGCATCCCTTTCTCACTGCGAATTATGCTCCTGGCATTGGCAGTAGTTGATGACATCGGAGGCATTCTCATAATCGCCATCTTCTATACCGAAGAACTGAATCTCATCCCACTAGTTATGGCTGGAGGCACTTTACTAGTGGCCTATGTAGCTCAAAGNAATGGACTCTGGTATACGCCCATTTATATTGCTCTGGGCATTCTCGGCTGGGTCGCAATGCACGATGCAGGTATTCATCCAACGGTAATAGGTGTTGCATTCGCTCTCCTTACCCCTTGGCAGTCTTGGTACTCGAGAGAAGGATTTGTAGAAGGCGCAGAGCAAGCCCTAGGAAAATATAAAGANTCTGCCGGTTCTGTAACAACTGCAGAGCAAGAGGATAGCGAGCACAGCGGAGAGGTAGGTGCGCTCATTCAGCTCCATGAGGAAGCTAGTCGGGCGCTTTCACCGCTTGATCGACTCGAACACTCACTACAACCTATCGTGGCGTTTGGAATCGTGCCAATATTTGCATTTATCAACTCCGGTGTAATGCTTAGTGGTGACGTCATAAATGATGCAATTGTGTCTCCAATAACACTTGGCGTTGGGATTGGCCTTGTACTTGGTAAACCAATTGGAATATTAGCTTTCACCTGGCTGGCGGTTCGCTTGGGCGCCACCCTTCCAACAGGAATGAATTACCTAGCTGTCATAGGTGTAGGATTGCTNGCCGGTATCGGGTTCACCGTATCTTTGCTAATCGCGGATTTATCGTTCCCTGNCTCAGCTCAAATGCTAGATCAGGCAAAAATAGGCATNATAGTAGCCTCGCTACTTGCTGGATTGTCGGGATTCATAATACTGAAGATTGCCTACCGTGGAGATAAGATTCAAGAANCCAAATAATACAATACATTCAATAAGTTAAATAATCGACTTTAGTCTCGCAAAACGCACATACAAAAAAGGAACAACAAATGAACTTTCAACTTAGTGAAGCGCACACCCTNATAAAAAATAATGCCGCCCGCATTGCAAAAGATGTCATTGCCCCAAGAGCAGCCGAAGTTGATAGAGATGCGGAATATCCTGAGGATTATTTTCAAGCTTTTAGAGATGCTGATTTACTCGGCATAACGTTACCGGAGGCTGCGGGTGGGGCTGATGCAGGGACTCTTGCNCTCGCCATCGCAGTTGAAGAAGTTGCAAAATACGATTGCAGTGCAGGTCTTATGTTATTGCTCTCATCCTTATCCACNCACACAATTAAGTTTTTTGGCACCGAGAGACAGCAAAAGGAATATATCGGGCCTGTAGCTACGGGACAGAAAAAAGGTGCATTCTGTCTAACAGAACCTGATGCGGGCTCAGATGTTGCAAANCTTCAAGCACGAGCAGTCCGTGACGGGGACGACTANATTATCAATGGACAAAAAATATATATATCTGGTGGTCCGGTGGCCGATCAAGTTGTTGTCTTCGCCAAGACTGACTATCCAGATCCCAAATCTCTNAATGCATTTGTTGTTGATACGACTATGCCNGGGTTNGAAGTTACTTCAATTGACAGAAAAATGGGTGTCCGTGGTCTACCCACTGGGGTNCTAACTTTCGACAATGTTCGAGTNCCTAGAGAACGACTAGTAGGAGAGACAGAGGGNATGGGCATGAAGGGCCCGCTGGCCACATTAAATTCGCTCAGACCAGTTGTTGGAGCTCGGGGAGTTGGATTAGGTGAAGGTGCTCTTATGTACGCTCTTGATTATGCACGACAACGGCGAGCATTTGGTAATGCGTTAACTGATATTCAAGCAATTCAAATGAAACTAGCTGAGATGGCCATCGATATCGAGGCTGCACGCTTATTGGTATACCAAGGATGCGAACTCGTTGATGATGGTAAATTTGGACCGGCAGATGGACATATGCTCAGCATTGCGAAAGCGTACGCGACGGAAATGGCTAATCGAGTAGCCAGTGAGGCGATACAGATACTTGGCGGTCAAGGATACATGGAAGACCATCCACTAGAACGACACTACAGAGATGCGAGACAACTAATGATTGTGGAAGGAACCAGTGAAATCCAACGTGTTGTGATTGCAAAAGCTCTTATCGATGGCAATCTGAGTTACAACTAGCACAATTGCTTTCTATCGTTCACAATATCTTTTAATAAGAGTTTCGGTTGCAAGCGCTACACGGTCACTCGCATGCATCATGGCATCCGCTATCTCCACGNCGGAGGCGGATCGTGACACTANTGCTTGAGCNTCATCCAGNAACATCGGCATTTCATTGACTTGCCCCGCGATCGCNACACAAGGAATGTTCGCCTCTTTTGCCAGGCCCAGCACATGCGACACAGCTTTTCCATAACTTGTCTGTGAATCCANTGATCCNTCACCAGTAATAANTAAATCTACCNCTGANANCTGTGCCTTGAGTCTCACTACATCACTAACGAGTGNTGCGCCTGATTCAATCGTCGTTTCTGGNATAGCTGCAATAAGNCCACAAGGGAGGCCACCACCAGCCCCAGTNCCATCTCGTTCAGCGACGTCGACATTCAAATCAATACTAATCTGGTTTGCAAAAATTGCTAACGCCTCTTCAAGAGCNGGAGCCTGCCAATCCCGCATACCCTTCTGTGGACCAAATACGGAAGTTGCACCAGTCGGNCCCAACAGCGGATTTAGCACATCGACTGCTATTCGNAGTCGAATCTGACTTAATTTTTTATTTGACGACNAAAGAATTCTTTCGAGACGGACCAAATGCAATGGATGATTAGGTAATTCAACCCCAGCAGNGTCTAAAAGACCCACACCTAACGCCTGAGCCGCTCCNGCGCCGCCATCATTTGTGCATGTCCCCCCTACACCTAAAATTATTTCATTAACGCCCTGTTCAATAGCATCTAAAATAATCTGNCCNACTCCATAAGANGTNGCTTTCGTCGGATCAAGATCTTCGANTCGAACATCAGCAAGAGCTGTAACGGAGGCTTGTTCAATAACGGCAGAATTACCTGTATCGTTCTTGATGATTGCGTATCGTGCCTCCACAGACGCGCCAAATGGCCCCATAACTGTTCGATTTACAAATCGACCACCTGCTGTTTCTCCGACTATATCGACTGTGCCTGGGCCACCATCAGCAAGAGGTTGAATGATTAACTCAGCCGNAGGAATAACTGATTNTACACCCNNAGCAATAGCNCTTGATACCTCACTNGCTGTTAAGGAGCCTTTAAATTCTTGTGGGCATATAAGAATACGTTTCGGAAACATCATTATGCNGGAGGTCCTAAATATAATTCGGGCCANACTAAGCGAATAATAGATCCAATGATTATTGCAGCCACCCAAGCAAAACCAACTATTCGAACATACCGNATGATGCCTTTTAACCTGCTGGGATGAAAAAACATAAGATACAGTAAAAAAAGGCCTAGGATTCCGGTCAATATAAATAAGAGGCGCATATCGAATTCCTTACGTGTACCGCAACGCTAATGTTCGCTCTACACTAACTTTCTACNAACAAGTGTAGAACTAGAGGTGAAATATGGGCGAATTAGATGGGCGCAAAGCCTTNGTGACCGGCGGTAGTCGCGGAATTGGTCGCGCGATTGTGCANCGACTGGCATCTGAAGGTGCTGACGTNGTTATTAATTATCACAGCAATCAGAAGGCTGCCGAAGANATAGCTTCGGAGGTAATNAAGTTNGGGCGNAAAGCTGAAATCATCATGGCTGACGTNTCAGATCAAAGCGAAGCTGAAAGACTTGCAACTGAGTCAATCNCAGCGCTAGGCAACATTGATATTCTGGTGAACAATGCCGGNATTGGTGCGACAGCTGTGGGTCGACCNCATGTAGCNGCTGCAACTCCAGATGACTTNTACCGCTTGATGGCTGCGCACGCATTTGCCTCGCATGACCTATGCCGCATGATTGTTCCACAAATGCGANAATCAGCNCGTGGCGANGTAGTNATGATTTCTTCGATCGCCGCGCAATCATTCGGGCCTACCGGTGGTACTTATTCTGCGGCTAANGCCGCAATGGAAGCCGTTGCATANAGTCTNGCAAAAGAAGAACGTGCAAATAATATTCATGTCAATATCGTCGCACCAGGNCTTATCGANACTGATATGGCAGAAGACATGGTCAAGTTTCTTGGCCGTGTTAAGGACAGCATCACTGAGCTTGCCGATGACTCCCCATTNGGTCGNCTTGGATACCCTGAAGATATTGCGGGATCAGTCGCATTTTTATGNTCCGAAAGAGCTTCGTATATTACAAACCAGCGGATTACTGTAGCTGGNAGTTANGGATAATTTAAATGACAAATAATACNGAAAATCGTACNGCATTTGTCTCTGGAGGTAGTCGTGGCATTGGCAANGCAATTGCTCTAGGACTNGCAAAATCTGGATCAGACGTTGCCATAAATTACACCCGTGATAGGGAAGCAGCAGAAGANACAATCGCAGAAATTAACGCTCTGGGACAAATTGGCAAAGCATACCAAGGTAATGTTGCCAATTTTGAGGATTGTCAACGAATGGTTGATTCAGCCCTTAACGACCTTGGTGAAATATCAATTCTCGTCAATAATGCGGGTGTCGCAAGCAGGGGATCAACTATTACCGAAACAAACCCCGAAGAAATCNGAAAAGTGGTTGGNGTCCATGNATTTGGAACGCACAATTTNTGCCATTTGTTAGTGCCGCAGATGCGAGAGNCTAAACGAGGTGATGTCATAATGATTTCATCAGTTGCTACCGANTCACTCTCNGGGCGCGGTGCTCCCTACAANATGGCCAAATCTGCTCAAGAAGCGATCGCTTTTACTCTGGCTAAAGAAGAAAGAGTCCATGGGATACGAGTNAATATAATAGGTCCGGGTTTGGTAGAAACTGACATGGGTAGGCGTNTAGTTAAAGCTACACGAGGTGTGGAAGATATTCGTGAGCTAGACGAAGGATCGCCTTTTGCCAGGGTGTGCCAACCCGAAGATATTGCGGATGCAGTCGTGTTTTTCTGTTCAGAAGATGCTGCCTATGTGACAGGGCAACGGTTATATGTAAATGGGGGCAGCTTCTAACCTGTAAAAAGTAGTCGCAAGTGGATCCGAGCAATTATCGAAGGAAGGCTGGATCTGGGATCCAAAGTCGGCGATCATCATCGTGCTGGTGGAAGCGAACAAGCGGTTCCTCTAACTCAAGATGTGGCTTAAGAGTAGGCATCCCTTCCCCTAGATCAATAATATCGTCGCGATCAATTTGCTCGTCGTCAGCATTAAGTAACTGTTGTAATTGACTTGATTCTCTGATCTCACCCGCGGATACTTTTCCGTTTAACTCCGTTAAGCCAGGGATCTCAATAAATCGTGCATGTACATCTCCACCGGCTCTAAGTCCTGCAGCAGCCAAAGATCCGACAGAACCGTTGCGCTTTGCACCCAAAGCTCTCAAGGTTACATTAGATTCAGTCGAAAAAGTTTGGGCCCAATCAAGTCGCATAAGCTCAGTCTGAGTGCGCCGACCGAATGCCAAGACGTGTGGCATATCTGAATGTCGAGAAAGAATCGCAAGACCCGGATCAGATCCTTTACATGAATTTTTACGAATCATATCAACCAAAAAATCTTCAAGGTCCAAAATCGAGCGCGCCGTATGCAGCTTTATGGCATATGAAATATTGGCACCATCATTAGAAATCTTAGGCGAAGAAAATAGTGGATGTTGGGTAATTCCTTCGACAAGTCCCCAAGCAGTATTAGTCAATTCGAGAGTAAGTTGACGCATGAAATCTGCTGTATTCAAGTCCACTTCGTCTAAGTTATCGGATGTATCGTCTACTCCAATTACAAACCACTCACTGATATCGTTCGACGTCAACGCTCACTCCTAATTAAATAACATCAAATGAAAGTACATAGTAGTACCTCCCGAACCTATACAACTAGGTTTCAAGGATATTTTGCCAAGAACTCAGATCAAAACCCCCATCGAAATGTAAAACTTGGCCACCAAACATAGGAGCTTCATGACTTGAAAGCCAAGCAACAACAGCTGCTATATCTTCCGGGGCAACATTTCTACCAGACGGCACGTAAGGTCTCACTCGTTCACTCACCTCATCACGATAAGAGTGTTCACCATCAGAACCCTCAACCCAGCCGGACGAGACCCCGCATACGCGAACACCTGATGATGCTAATTCAACGCCTAGGTACTTAGTCAGTGACTCAAGTGCAGCCTTGCTGGTGGCAACCGCACTATATCCTGGCATATATTTCCATGCCCCCGGTGACAATAAGTTAATAATTACTCCAGACCCAGTCTCTGCCATCGCTGCTCCTACAGTTTGACTAGCAAACCAAGGTCCGAACAAATTTACATCCATTGTTTTATGAAGATGTTGGCTCTTCTGAGTAAGCGCAGGTCGAGGTCTCTCTAAACCACGGGCTGCATTATTTACAAGAATATCAATCGATGACTGACTCTTAGCAAAATCAATCACACGCATCAAACTTTGTTCATCGCCTATGTCGCCCTGAATAAGTTGAACATCCACTCCCAGAGACTCACAAGCTCGAGCACAATCTTCTGCAGCAGCTGCCGATCTCGAATAATTAATTACTAAGTTGACACCCTCAAGTGCCAAACGTTCAGAAATTGCGCGACCAATTCCCCTCGAGCCCCCTAAAATTAGAGCCTTCTTTTCGCGGAGTTCCTGATAACGTCCTACACCCGGCACTCTTGGTGCTTGCTTGTTTATATCCGACATGCTCTTAAGTGTAGTTTCATTTTGTTTGAGTTTCACGATAACTAGCGTGAACCGCGTGCTGCTTTCCTTGCTTTAATTTATCTACGTTTCCAAATATCCCCTCTAACGAACGTTTAATAAACCCTCTCATACCGGCCAGACTGACAACGTACAACGTGCCGCCCGGTTTCAAATGAAGAAAAGAGTCAGCAAACAACACGGTGGTTAACTCGTTACCAATCTTTGCCGGCAAATTCATCGCAACAACATCGAACAACTGATCGCCAGGAACTTTACTGAGTCCATTTGATAGCAACACATCTGCATTAGTTATACCGTTTAGCTCAAGATTGTGTTGTGAGTATTCGATAGCCACATAATCTTTATCAACCAATAAAGTCCGACCCTCCGGCGCCATACGCGAGAGTGCAATACCGATCGGCCCATAGCCACAACCTAGGTCCAAACAATCATAGTCAGAATTAATATCCAAAGTCTCAATAAGTAGTTCCGTACCAGCATCGATCGCTTTTGGTGAAAACAGTCCATACGTAGTCCGAAAGCTAATCTGATTTTCTTGGAGAGTAGCTTCGAAGAAAATATCCTCTTTATATTGTGCAACCTGACCGCTCCAGGTGTTGTCATTTTCCGTCATCGACTTAGAATCTGTCATAACAATCTAGTCACTTTATTCATTTCCAAACATTTCCACTAATTCCCATATTCGTCTAGTGCTCATCGTCTCATTAGCAAGAACCTCGCCCAGAATTATTTCACACTGGGATAAACTCTCCTTAAATAGTAACGGGCTATCTTGCAACTGATTTATACTCATCCGNGATAATGAAGAGCGAAGCGCAGCTCTGCTCTGGCTCAGCCAAATAAGTATCACTTCTAGACTATTCACNTGTTGGGGTCTTTGAGAAATTTCGCCTGAACGCACTTCTCGTCCAGNGACAATATCATTTACTCGAAGTCTGCATACATCATCCAANGCACCNACATACCAAGCTATGTCACAGATACTCCAATATTCGAAGTCGGNTTTTAGANCTTTTCCTGGCAGAGAAGTATTAAAATACTGATCAGAAACACTTTCAANAGCAGCCAACAGTTGGGCTCGAGATTGAGAAAGTGGCTCTAAAAGGTTATCTAAGCTAGAAGTATGCGCGGACATGTCCTCATAATTTAGTACCCGTATTCACGTCAGGCAATCTCATCTCCAAAGCAGAAATAGAAAGTCCCCCGTATGCCGAACTACAAACTCCCACTCCAAGGCGAAATAGCGTTAGTTACCGGATCAGCTGGTAGGGGCATAGGGCGTGCAACTGCNCTCGCCCTTGCCTACCAAGGAGCGAACATAATTGTGAATACCCGACAATCGACTGATGCTGCAGAAAAAGTAGTCGCGGATATTATCAAAATGGGCCGAAANGCAATATTCTGCAAAGCTGACATCACAAGNGAAAGTGACGTAAAAAGCATGATGCAGGAAGCTCGAAGCAAACTAGGTGCACCGACCATTGCCGTAATNGGACCAGGTGGTAAATGGATNCCTACAGCNCTAACTGATGTACAAATTAACAATTGGCAAAAAAACCTAAATGACGAAATAACGCCAATCCTTCTTTTTACAAAAGAGTTGCTACCAGAAATGCGACTAAAGCAACATGGAAATATTGTCATAATCGGAGGATATGACGCCGATAATTGGCAAGTCGCGCCCGAAGAGGGACCATATGATTATGCTCTCGGAAAATCTGGAAGGCACTGGCTCGTTAAAACCTTGGGTAGAAAAGAAGCTCCAAATGGAATATCAATTAATGCTATTGCACCTGGACCCGTACATAGAGTTTCTAATGATTTAATAGTGGATATCCTAGCTGAAAATATTGCTCCCCCCTCGAAAAGTATGTATCCCACCCAAATTGACGTTGCGAAAACGATCGTTTGGATATGCTCGCAACAGCATGTTAACGCCAGCATTATCAACATACCCGGACCAAATCCAGGGTCTGTAAGTTAACTTTCGCCTCGACGAGTAGACCAATTCCGCCTATGATTTACTTAATGTTTTCCCGTCGTCCACACTTGTGTGCGAATCAAAATACCAGCTCAAGGATATAAATGAGTGAAATAAAAACCGGGAGTGTAAACCGGTGAGTCGTGGCGTTAATTGGATCAAGTCTCTAATAAAAAAAGAGACCGGCGAAACCTCCTCGTCCAATTCCGGTGATCAATCTGCGCCAAGATCTAGAAAACGACGAACTAACTCACATACTGGCGCACAAAAATCCGTTGCTAATCGTAGAGATGAGCAGACACAAGCTCGGGGAAACTCAAAACAAACACAGAAAATTCAACAAAAAGAAAAGATACAAAATTCGAATATGAAACAATCTAATGCCACAACCGTGGCAAACAAGCGTGGAAGCAATTCCCGCACAAGTAACAATACTCAAAAGTCAGACCGCGCGTCTGATAAACAAGGGCGTCCTAATGGGGGATCGAATCGTCGTAGAGTAGTCGAAACAGATCACTACACTAGAAGAAGGCGAGAACGAACTTTCGAAGCACCACTGCCTGAAGATTTAGCATTTAGGCCAAAAGATGCAGGAGGGGATTCTACGCTGCTACCAGAAATACGACATCGACCTCGCAGACACAAATCAACTGACCGACTTATCGAAAGTGGTCCGAGAACTCTTGGTGGATGGATTAATCCTTCTGATGAAACATCGAAATCAGCGCCGCAAAAGAAATATACGGACTTCAATCGTTCAAAAACACACGCAAACCGGCCAACGTCTGATCGGCCGAACATGGCAAGTAGAGATCCTAAGCTAGCCGAAAAGATTAACGAAACCATACCGACACAAGACGCCAGCGACACACAAACCGATAAACCCAAGACTAATCGCAAACAATCTGACCAGACTGATATATCCACTAAAGCTTCTGAGCCAATCAAAGAGATTAAAGAGTATTCACGTCCACAAGACACTCATAGTTCACAAAATGATGAACCCGCCGCTAATCGCGAACAATCTGAGCAGGTGGAGATATCTGATAAAGCTGCTGAGTCAGTGAAAGAGATTGACGAATCTTCACCCACACAACGCCCTACTAATTCACAAGCAAATCAAGAGAGTGTGCTTAAGAACGTCGGTACTCTCCCGGAAGAATTCCGGAAATTAGGTCTTCAAGACTTATCGCTTGAAGTATTCAGAGATATGGAGTTTGTCACACCAACTCCCATTCAAGCTGCCACCATTCCCACTTTACTAGCGGGAAAGGACGTGGTTGGATTAGCAGAAACAGGCAGTGGTAAAACTATCGCCTTTGCCTCACCAATGATTGAGACACTTGATCAGAGAAAAAATCAAGTTCAGGGGCTTGTATTAGTTCCAACTCGAGAGCTCGCGCAACAGGTACTTGACGTTATATCTACACTTGCCAAGCCATGGAATCTGAAAACAGTGGGTTTGTTAGGTGGGCATGCACTTAAAAAAGACTTCCAGGCGTTAGAAGGTAATCCTCACATAGTCGTAGGAACACCTGGACGCGTGCTCGATCACTTGCAGCGGCGAACATTAAGCCTGCGGAAAGTCTCGTTCGCGGTATTAGATGAGGCAGATGAAATGCTAGATATAGGCTTTCTTCCTGCTATTAGAAAAATTCTGTCGCAGACGCCACGGGCCCGTCAAACTGCCCTCTTCTCCGCAACTATGCCCACAACTATCAAGCGACTAATTTGGCAATTCATGGAAGATCCAGAAACACTAGCCATAGATAAAGAGCTCTCGGCGGCCGTAAGTATTCAACAGACATATGTCGAAGTTGCCGAACGTGACAAAATAATTGCGTTAAAAGAGTTGATCGAACGCGAGCTCAGGGGTAAAAGCTTAGTATTCTGTCGAACGAGAAGAATGGTCGAACGACTAGCCAAAGCATTATCCGGTGAAGGTATTAAAGTAGGCGCACTACACGGAGATATGGACCAAAGAACCCGAGACCGCGTGGTAAAACAATTTCGTGAGGGTGTATTAGACCTGCTAGTTGCCACAAATGTGGCGGCACGGGGAATTGATATTCCGGAAATCACCCATGTTGTTCATTTCGACTTTCCGCAAAACACGGAAGAATATATTCACCGAACAGGTAGAACTGGGCGAGCAGGAAAATCAGGTAAGTCCATTATTTTTGTGGCGGAGGGGGATTTAGAAGACTTTTCTTCATTTCAAGAAGAACTTGGAAACGAGCTTACGAAAGAAAATCTCACTCTTTATAACTCTAGATAATCGTTGATTTGTTCATCGTCCAGATGCGCATATACTGAAAGACAATATCGATGTTAACTATAACAAATGAGGGGTATATAACATGACACGAAGGCTAAGTATTGGCTTGAATTGGCAAGGCGAATTCGATCTTGACAAGGTAATAGAAGACGCAAAAATAGCTGATGATGCGGGAATTGAGCAGCTAAATATTGCGGAAGCTTGGGGGCGCGACGCGCTTACGCTCCTCGCAGTGATTGCCCGAGAAACTACTAATATCAAACTTGGTACCGGAATTATTAATAACTTCTCAAGATCGCCCGGCGCAATAGCACAGCATTTTGCCACACTCGATGAACTCTCTAACGGACGGATGGTGATCGGACTTGGTTCTTCAGGACCGCAAGTAATCGAGCATTTTCATGGTATTAAATTTGAAAAACCACTCACGCGAATTAAAGAATATACCGAAATTATTAACATAATCATGTCGGGTGAACCTCTTAACTATGATGGAAATATTTACAAGCTCGAGCGTGGATTTACACTTCGTTTCAATCCAGTGCGTAGCCACATTCCAATTCATATAGCATCAGTCACTCCGAAATCAGTTCAGCAAACAGCTGAGATAGCTGACGGCTGGATTCCTATTTTCTTTCCAAAGGAACAGTGGGAGCCACAATTAGCAGAATTTTACAAATATGTCGATAATGCTGGTCGAGCGCGAACTGATATTGACGTGAGAAACCCAGGCGGTATAACTGTCACCGATAATCCTGAGCGTGTAAGAATGGGCACAGCGGCTAACGCTGCCTTCTACATCGCACGAATGGGAGACTTTTACTATGAGCACTTCAGTCGAATGGGCTACGCCGACGAGGCGAACGCCGTTAGGCGTGCATGGGAAGATGGCGGCTCCTCGGCCGGAGCTGCAGCCATGCCCGAAGAAATAGTCAACAGCCTAGGAGTTGCCGGTTCTACTGGTGAATGTATCGATTACATAGAAGAAGCTACCGAGGCCGGATTCGACCTGCACGGGGTTAGTGTAAACGAGGCTGATCCGCATAAACGATTCGAGGCTTTCAAAGAACTCGTTGGATAACCAGGAAGGGTTTTACACTCGTGGATCTTCTGCTTAAAGGGAAAGTGGCGCTAGTTACTGGCGGCAGTCGCGGAATAGGCAAAGCTATTGCTGAAAGACTCCTTGATGAGGGAGTACAGGTCGCAATCGCAGCTCGCAACCAAAATCGATTAGATGCTACTGTCACCGAACTAGACGAAAAATATACCGGTCAAATAACTGGATATATTTGCGACACGAGAGACTTGTCTTCTATCAGGCAAATGGTCGCCGAAATAACTGCCCAGTGGGGTGATATCAACATATTAGTCAACAATGCGGCCGAGCCAGGAGGGCCACGACCAGTTTTAAGTGAAATTGACTGGGAAGAGCATTTGCTTCCACAAGTTGACACAAAAGTCATGGGATACTTACGGTGTGCGCAAATTGTGGTACCTCTCATGAAAAAATCAACTTGGGGCAGAATCATAAATATTTCTGGAATGCAGGCACGGAACAGCGGAAGTGCGGTGGGCAGCATCCGAAATGTAGCTGTCGCAGCGCTAACAAAAAATTTAGCTGATGAGCTTGGACCTTCTGGAATCACAGTTAGCTGTATCCACCCAGGTTTAACACGGACCGAAGCAACTGAATCACGCATACGTGAGCAGATGGATCAAAAAAAGAAGACCCGTGACGAAATTGAAAACGAATTATCTAATCAAAATAGTATTCGAAAGTTAGTTGATTCCTCTGATGTCGCCGCGCTTGTTACATTCCTCGCCTCACCACTTTCAGTTGCAGTGACAGGTGAAGTAATTGCTGCCGGAGGAGGGGTTGGGACCGGAATCTATTATTAGCCAGTTACGTTCATTCAGCTAACCAATAAGAATCCAGTTCTTTTATTAAAATGTGGCCTAAAACAGATAACCAAGCCAAACTCCTTGATCTTGCCGAAATAATCTCGGCCGAAATAAGTAAAACAGCTGCTGAGCATGACCGGGCTAATAGTTTCCCTCATTCCCATTTTGAACTGATGAAGACCA
The DNA here is from genome assembly GCA_002701625.1 of Chloroflexota bacterium. The sequence continues at coordinate 53,709 of NZWK01000016.1, read as the reverse complement.
CCGGCTATCTCAAGTCCGCAGTCCCGAAAACATATGGTGGACCGGGTTACGGACTTACAGATCTCACCCTAGCTCAATACGCAATTGCCTCTGGAGATGGCTCAACGGCACTCGGTGTCGGCATGCATCACATGGCAGTCGGAACTGAAGCAATTGCACAAAAATGGCCCGAACATCTCCGGAAAAAAATATTCGAATCAGTACTTGCCAACGGATCACTACTAAATAACATAGCATCGGAACCTGAATTGGGATCGCCCCGAGGGGGAGGTCGTCCAGCAACCACATTGATTCCGGATGGAGATGGGAAATGGCTGCTCAATGGTCGCAAGACTTGGTCAACATTAGCTCCACAACTGACGTATGCGATTACTTTTGCTGCAGTTGAAGACGGGAGCAACGATACCGCAAGAATCGCCCAGAGAATGGACATGGACGGGATATCTATTACAGAAACTTGGGACTCTATGTCTATGCGAGCAACGGGATCACATGACATAGTCTTCGAAAATGTAAAGGTTAATGCAGATGATTTCATTCAACGGGCAAATCCTAAATCACCGTCTAATGATGGAATCGACGGTGCTGCATGGTTTCCTCTACTACTCAGTGCAGCGAATTTAGGAGTTGCGTCCGCTGCATGTGACTATGCAATTGACTTTGCTAGAAATAGACAGCCTACTGGAGCACCAGCACCAATTTCCAAGATCCCACACGTCCGTGAACAAGTAGCACGAATGGAATCACTCCGCAGATTATCAAAAAATACACTGCTGACAACAGCCGAAGATTGGGAATTCAATCCAGAAGACCGGCCGGATCTGTTACCACAAATTGCCATGACCAAACTAAGCTCTATCGATTCCGCAATTCAAATCACAGACCTAGCTATTCGTATTGTTGGAGGTGCGGCGCTTGAAAAATCTCGTCCACTGGAACGATACTTTCGAGACGTCCGAAGCGGACTATTTAATCCTCCAATCGAAGGACGTGCACTCGAACAAATTGCAGCTTCCGTCCTTGATAAAGAAAAATAATTAAATTAATTGTTTATACTAATCTTCGGTCTGCACGCAAACTCGTTAGCCATCGTTCATGAATAGATTCAACTGTTCAACAACGAAGTCATATGTATCCTGAGCAATTACCAAAGCCCGATCTCCGTCTTCAGATGAATAAGATTCAAAGGGCACCCCTGCCGGAAGAACACTCGGATACCGTGCACCCAAGTAATGCTTATCAAGCTGCACCGCACTTGATTTAATCAAATCAAAAGATGGCTCAAATGCCATGGCATCTTCACATAAGTCAGCCAAACCATGACCCCACAACATCTCGACGCCTCGCGCGTATAAGTATGCTGAAACCGCCTTTTCAGCAGTTTGATGAGATAAAAAACATGACAACGCATACATCCCAGACTGCATCAGAAAACGAGCTGAATCAAGATCATGGCCCGACTGGGTAAGCCATCTTTCAGCTTCTCGTCTACGCCGCCGGTTGATGCTTTCACTTGAATTAATCGACATCCACAAACATCCTAACCATAGATCAATTCGCCGGCCTTCAGTGTCAGTTCTATAAATCGATCTTCATACTCGCCCTGACTAAATTCGTCAGGGTTGTACACATGAAAATGAGTTTCAACTTGCGGCCGCAAATGATCTGTGAAAAAGTCTGCCCTTTTCGGATACGGATCAGTGGTATCTCTCACGATTAAAAATTCTAATGGCGTATCAAAATCAACATAGCCCCGTGAAAAGTCACCAGCTAACCACACTTTGATGAGGCCCAATGAAGGGAATTCTCGCCTAACACGGTCTAGCTCTTCAGAGAGCAAAGTCTTCCTATGCTGAGAAAAACCAATCATTATTGGCATAGATTCAGACCGTAAATAAATTTGGCACTTTGGGTAAATCCATAACTTCTTCTGAAGCTAGTCGATATGCCTCTTTCTTATACACCTGAACTCGGTGACAACCATAATCGCCTACAAACAATCTGCCATCCTGAGTTCTAACTGAACTTGGTGACTTAAATCTCTTCGTGGGCTCGAGATCAGCCATATCACGAAGCCGCAATACCTTCAGATTAGTTAGTATATAAATTCGTCCCATTTCACCAAGTGTTGAGTCTCCAATGAACTCTTCCACATGTCTTCCATTCCGATCGAACTGCAAAACTCTACCATTGCCTCGGTCTACCACGTATACATCTCCATCAGCATCAACTGATATACCTGCTGGACGAGATAATTGTCCGGGACCTGATCCCGATGAGCCTATTACCTCTAATACCACTCCAGATGAATCAAAAACTTGAACTCGATCATTGCGCCAATCCGCAACGACTATGTTCCCTTCTGGCGTGACTGAAATACCCCAAGGCATATTAAATTGACCGGGCTGGTCACCAAAATCTCCAAAGGACGATATATATTCTCCCTTGGAAGAGAATTTCTGAATTCGATGATTTTGCGTGTCTGACACCAATATATTTCCATCAGAGTCAAAGACCATATGAGATGGCCTATTTAGTTGACCAGGCTCTGACCCATATTCTCCCCAACGGCCAATCTCTTCACCATCTGTCTTTAGCATCGTAATATTATGAGCGCCTTCGTCTGATATATATAAGAGACCATCTTGGTCCTTGGTTATTCCAGCGGGCCAAGTCCAGCCGCCACCGATTCCACCCAGATCTTTATCATCCCAACTTACAGTCCTAATACTGCCACCAACATCAAATCGACCTAGACAGTAAACCTCATTATTAGGACCAACTTCTATATCAATCGGATACCAAGTTATCCTGCGCATCCCTAATGTTTTTTCATACGGAAAACCAGCCCTGAGTAAAACCTCATAATCCGCAGTATCTGTCTTCTTCGTATCTGTAGTCATATCTTTTTCTCGCTTTGTTCAGTAATCTAAACCAACATTGTTGTGCTGTATGGTCTGATTTGCTCGTACGTACCGCCGACAATTGGCTGAGCATCCATACCCATCCACTGCTCAAGAATGCTCGTGTATACGCTTCGATAATCGATGGTGTGAGTTAAGTCTTCCCCATATAACCAATCCTTTGGATCAAGTGATGGATATTCCGCATACAAACCTCCGGATACATGGTCGCCAATGATATACGCCCCGCCGCCAGTGCCATGATCGGTTCCGGAGCCATTATCCATTATCCGTCTTCCAAATTCAGTGAATACTAAAATAGTCACCTCTTCTGAGGCATCGTGATTTCTAATATCGGTCATGAAATCTGAAATAGCTTCGGTTAGTTCAGTCAATAAACGTGGGTGAACTTCATTCTCTAAGGAGTGATAGTCATATCCACCATGCTGCGTATAGAACACTCGGGTACCCATGCCCGCAGTATGAACACGCGCCACGTCACGAAGCGACTGAGCAATCGGATTACTGGCATACTCCACATCACTGGAATACCGAGAAGGGACATCTGCGAGCATATCTGCGCCACGCAGAATGTCTCGCCCTGTCTGAGCCAGGTAATCATTTACCATTCCATTACCTACTGCTGGGCTATACATTCGCTTGAAAATATCGAGGTTGGCTGCCCGTTCATCAGCTTGTTCAATCTTTGTCATTAAGCCAAATTCATCGAGGTTGCCGACGGATGTAGCCGTTACCCCTGGAGCGACTAACGCCCTTGGGAGACCTCTTCCAAACGAAACAGCAGTCAACGGGTTTTCTGAGTTAGGATCTAATTCGCGGGTCACCTTACCTAACCAGCCCTCGGTTGCTACCTTTTCAGGTTCGCAGGTGTGCATAATATCCATTGCGCGAAAGTGTGAACGGCTCGCGTTCTCATAGCCAACACCTTGGATAACTGCCACATTACCGGCATTATAAAGTTCAGATAGAGCACCTGCAGACGGATGCCACGCGAGACGATCATCAAGAGAAATAGTAGACTCCGCTGCCACCGAGACCGTGGGTCGCCAGTCATAAATACGACCATCCGTATACGGAATAAGCGTATTCATAAAGTCCAAACCACCTGATAGCTGAATTACAACTAAAACTGGATCTTTCTTCTTAGTCGTCATCGGTATCTCCTTCGTCAAATACTTTTTTTAGGCGAACTGGTACTCAGGCGCTGAAACGATCAGCTGCAAAAGTCTAATAATTTGTTTTTGGCTTTCCGCAATATTCGCATCCGTATCAAACTGGAGCTGTCCACCCTGACTCGCCAGATCAACAAGTGCCGAATGTGTATCACCACTAATTTCCACATGGCCAGTGAGATTCAAACACAAATTCACCAAATCTTCCGGTGATAAATTATCGCCTTGCGACTCAATTCTGGACAGAATGCTACTCACACCAGGAAGCGAAACCTCCGCGACCTGATTCACCACAAAATTTACTCTTTCGGTCAGTGTGCCGGCATCGAGCCACTCTTTTCCTGTGTGCCAACCCTCAACCGTAGGTGGATTCAATAATTGTTGCCCCATGGCAGTAGTTGCGGCGTTCAATGAAGCAAGCATAGGGTGAGGCGTTTCCGGTAAACCTGACAGCACTAGCGCTCCAGCAACAAATTCTGCTGGACTCTTTATTTTCTTGAAGCGTGCATTCTTGAACCAATTTGCATTCAACAGGGTTCGCATGACCTCCGTTAAGTCGCCGTCCGACTCCAAGAACACATTGGTGAGTTCATCAATTGCCTGCTGGTCCTGTGGTGGTGTAATACTCCACGCAGGGACTTGTGGTTCATCAGCTACGAAGAAATTGTACAAATGGCGTGATATAAAACGAGCGCAGGCCTCCTGCTTCACTATAATATCGATAATATCTTCCCCATTGAAGTTACCCTTCTCTCCGAGAAATTCCTTCTCCGAATTATCGTGTTGTTCCGGACGATAAATAAATTCCGCAGCATATCCGCCGTAAGGATAAAGAGGTATTGGTTGTTTAAAAGTCCACCCAGTAAATGCTCGAGCAGCCATTTTGACGTCAGTTTCGCTATACGTACCTATGCCCATCGAAAATAACTCTAATAGCTCTCGCCCGTAGTTTTCGTTAACCGCACCGTCCCTGCTCTCAGAATTATCTAGCCAATAAATCATGTTTGGATCTTTAGAAAGAGCTAACAAGATATCGCGCATATTACCAAGGCCAACTTCTCTAAACATCTCCATGTGTTGCACTATTGCCGGCCCATTCTCAGCCTTATACCATGCCGTCGCGAACACATGATGCCAAAACAGTGCCATTTTTTCCATTAATGGGCGATCGCTCTGCGCAAGGTTATACATCCATCGGGCGGCCCAAGTAGCGCCAGTATCCGGACTTGCTGATTGTGGCAGGTATCTGTCCAATAGATCTACATCTGGGTCAGCATACAGATTCGGGCTCAGCAGGTCTTCTACCAGCTGCTCGTACGATTTCTCTGAAAGAGATTCAAGTCTGTCGCGACTGGCACCCACACCAACTCGGCGCATCAAATGCCCAATAAGGGCGATTCTCTCATCTGTAGATATCGAAATCTCGGTTGTCATCAGGTCACTCCAACTATATTTTTTTTAGTAAATAAATCGTCAACTTACAGTGTTATAACACATTTCAACCACCTTCGAAAAGGTGTATTTTTCTATCCTCGCGGTAATCCAAGTCCACGAGTTGCAATGATGTTCCGCTGTATCTCACTCGTACCAGCCGCAATCGTTAGCGAGACAGTAGTCATGTAATACTGACAAAATTCACCACTGAGTGGAGCATGCGAATCAGAGGGTCTCAACCCACCATATAGTCCCAACATGCTGATTCCACGACGAGCCGTTCTCTGTTGCAATTCCGAGCCAAACATTTTCGACATTGATGACTCCTGATTGGGTACAAGATTCGAGGCTTGCATCCACGTAACCCTATATCCAAGATACCTAGCAACCTCAATTTCAATACGAGTTTCAGCTAATGCCTGCCGTGAAGGCGCGTGATCCGATATTCTCCTGCCACGACCTCTTGAATTCACCTCCTTGGCATTTTCTAACAATCTGTAATAGGGCGAGATAGCACCCGCCATCCGATGGATTCCACTACGTTCAAAATCTAAAGCGGTCGCCGCGACATACCAGCCCCTGTTTTCTTCGCCAATCATATTTTTCGCAGGCACTCGGACATCTTCAAAGAATGTTTCATTGAACCCGTGTCCGTCACTATCACCCTCATCATGTAGCTGTGAAATCGGACGAATGGTGATTCCTGGGGTATCCAACTTAAGCATGAAGTAAGAAATTCCTCTGTGCTTCGGCGCCTCCGCGTCAGTCCGAGTAAGAATATGCACCCAGTCAGCTTCCATAGCTCCTGAGGTCCATATTTTCTGACCATTAATTATGAAATCATCACCATCGCGCGTCGCTCGGGTTTGTAATGATGCAAGGTCAGATCCCGAACCTGGCTCTGAATAGCCTTGGCACCACATCACTTCACCTTGGGCGATAGGGGGCAAATGCTCCTGCTTTTGGGCATCAGTTCCATGAATAATAAGCACCGGACCTACTCTGTCAGCCCCTTGTCCACCCGAAGGTGCATTAGCTAATGCCGATTCTTCATTAAAAATCATTTGTTCCCAGTAAGTGGCGCCGCCGCCGCCGTAATCCTCAGGCCATGACATAGTCAGCCAGCCGCCATCGGCTAGAGAACTCTCGTATGCCCTAGCCGCTTTCCAGCGTTCGCTGCGGGCCGCCCACGCACCTTTCACCCAATTATCTTCTATAAAAGCGTGAACAGTCGTGCGAAACTCCGTCTGCTTAGTCGTGAAATTGAAGTCCATAAAATCCTCCAAAAAAGTGTAAAACTATCCCAATAGTCTAATCGATCGGTAACTTTTTTATTGATTTAGAAAGTTGCAAATGACAGCTAAGAGTCTACCCGTAACTGCCCCAAACGCAAGCTATTTAAAATGACTGATAATGACGAAAATGCCATAGCTGCGCCAGCTGCGGCCGGATTCAAAAACCAATTTTCGGAAAAAATAATTGACAACGATTTGGGAACTTCTACATCACCAAAAAATAATTGAGTCAACACGTACCCTGCCCCCATCGCAACCGGCAACAGAAGCAAGTTATAAATAAAAGCCCAACCCAGATTCTGACGCATCACTCGAATCGTGGCGTGAGATAGTTTTAGTAAATATAAAAGTCCTGATAAATCTGAACGCAAAAAATTCACTCCAGCGCTACTTTGAGTGAGATCAGAACTGTTCATCATAGATATACCCACGTCAGCTTGAGCGAGTGCTGGCGCATCATTAATACCGTCACCGATCATTGCAACGAGGCCGGTTTGGGTATCTTGCTCCGCTGTTACGATTTGGTACTTTTCTGCCGGACTAATCTCTGAAAAGGCCATATCAATGCCCACTTTTTTGGCGACAAGATCCGTAACAACCGCAATATCACCAGAAACCATCATAGGAACCACTGAAAATTGTCTGAGGCCCTGAATGACTGATTTGGCATCTACTCTCACAGGGTCTTCCAACCCAAATATCCCGACTGCACATCCATTGACCGCCAGAAACACGGGAGTTAGCCCATCTGCAACGGACGTCTCAAAAATATCATTCAGACCACTCACTGAAATATCTTGTGACAAAAGCAAGGCGCTATTTCCAATAACGACTTTGTATTCCTCATCATCCCTGCTGAGCTCGGCAGTAATCCCATTTCCTGGCCAAGCCCTGAAGGTTAGAGGCCAAACAAGTTCAATGTCTCTGTCACGAGCGAGGTCAAACATTGCTATCGCATGTGGATGGTTTGATCCTCGCTCAGCACTTGCCACCATAAAAATCAGCTCCTCCTCACTTAACGTTGAATCCGCGCTAGTAAATATCGCAGCCACGCGAGGTGTCCCGTCAGTTATAGTTCCAGTTTTATCAAATAATAGTTTTTTCGTCTTGGTTAGATTTTCAAAAACGCCAGCATTGGAAATTAGGATTCCCGATTTTGCAGCCTGCCCAATTGACATTGCAATAGCAGCCGGCGTTGCGAGACCAAGAGCACATGGGCACGCAACTACTAAAACTGTGACCGAATTAATGATGGCATATGTGAATCCGTTAGAAGGACCGAAAAGCCACCAACCAAAGAAAGTAAAAACGGCCAAGCATAAGACAGCTGGCACAAAAATCGAGGCCAATCTATCTGCAAGTTCCTGAATTGGTGCCTTTGATGCTTGCGCACGCTCGACAAGTTGAGCGATATTTGAATAGATACTTGTTTCGCCAACTGTTGTTGCCTTGATCTTCACGGTGCCATTGATATTCTGACTCCCTCCAATCAATAAGTCACCAGCTTTCTTCAAGACAGGCTTGGACTCACCCGTCACCATCGATTCATTAGCCGCAGTCTCTCCTTCGATAATCTGCCCATCAACAGGCACCCTCTCACCTGCCCGAACAATCACGATTTCACCCGTTCTGACCGCTTTCGCCGGTATCTGAAATTCCGATCCATCATTCTCGATTACATTTGCTGTCTCGGGATAAGTCGACGCTAGATTTCGTAACATCTGTCCGGCGTTATATCGGGCTCTTGCCTCTAGAAATCGACCTAACCACAAGAAAAACACTACTAAGACGACTGCATCAAAATAAAGCGCCTGATTCGAAATCTCTATCGATGCCTGCAGAAAAGGCATAAATAAGACGACTACACTGTATATATATGCTGTGGTGATTCCAAGAGTTATAAGCGTGTTCATATCCGCAGATCTGTTTTTCAGAGACCGTAAGGTTGCCGTGTGAATTGGAGCGGCAATCCAACTGATAGAAATACTAGCTAAGACAAAGGACATGAACTTAGTGGCCTCAAGATCAAAAAATCGAATAGATGGATCAACAATTTCGAACGAGAAAAAAAAACGAGAACACATAAATAGCAAAATAGGTGCGGCTGTAAGGACGCCTATGACCGTCCTAAACCGAAGAACTGCGATTTCTTTATCTTGTCTGCGAAAAACTGATTCCAGCCACGAAAACTTTGATTCACCACTTGGGAAATCTAATGCGTATCCAATTTGATTAATTGCTGCCGCTAATGTAGCCTCGGTTTCCTCTACAACCTCTTCAATCTCGATTATTGCGCTGTTCGTAACTAGGTTTACAGACGCAACAGTTACCCCTTCTATTTCTAAAAGGGCTGACTCTACTCTTCTCACGCATGACGCACAAGTCATCCCAGAGACAGACCCGTTAAGCACGGTTCCGGTAGTTGAATTCATCTCATTCATCAGCACAGATATTTGCTACGAAGGCTTTGCAATCAAACGAGCGATTGCAAATTCCATTGACTGCCCCCATGGCATCTCAACTTCAGTACTCTCAATTTGATAACTCGAACCAAGTTCATCCAAAAGTCGCCAAGCTGCAGTAACCTCAGCAATTGCGTGATGATCACAACATGATTGAATAGTCTGCTGCTTAAGTGCTCGATGAAACTCGACGCTTTCGCTAGAACTACCACATGGACACGTATATAAAATTTCTGCACCATAATCGGTCGAAATAATCACAGGCTTGGGATCATACTTGGTGCCAGAAGATCCTGCGAGTGGTGCAAGCGCTGCGGGTCCCAAAGAGTAACCAGCCTCCCCCAAGCGAGTTTGCAACCGATCAAGTATTAGGCCTTGCTCGAGAGAAAGTGAAAATGAGCGCCTATCGGCATCTCCAGCTAGAAATCTGGCACCCTCAATGGCATCCGTGGTTGCTTTGATAGTCGCGATGCAATGTTCACAAGTGATATCGGGACTGAATAAGGTAATTTCAACCGCCATAACTAACTCCCTTGTTAACTATACTTTAAACACCAAGTCAACAGCTAGCTAAACCCGACACAAGGGATACTAGGAGATTAGAGGTCCTATGGCACACAACGAAAACGATTTATCCCTGTTAACCCACGCAGTTTACAGTCCGAAAAATAGCTCCAATATAGAACTTCCTACAATTATATTGCTACATGGATATGGAGCACATGGTCTAGATTTGCTCCCGCTCGCGCCCCATCTCTGTGAGGGGAACGCATTGATAATCTGTCCGCAAGCACCTCATACAGTCAGTGTCCCCGCCGGTTACCAAGCTCCCTCTAGCAATCAGATGTTTACCTGGGAACAGCGCGATGAGCATGGTAAAAAAATAGAAGGTGACATAGACGAAATGGTCTCGGTACTTGAATCTTTTATTCCGGCCGCCTTAAACAAATATGCTGCGGATGGAGGAAAAGTAGCACTTGTAGGATTTAGCCAAGGAGGGTCGCTCGCCTATCGACTTGCATTCAGTAACCGGATTACAACGTCTGCGGTTGCAGCGCTATCAACTTGGTTACCTGACGATCTGGATCAAAAAGACAATTTGCCCCTAGACCTCCCAATACTCGTGCAACACGGTACTGATGATCCTATGGTCGACATTGCACGTGGTCGGGAATCATATAGCAGGCTTCAAAACCGAGGCGCCAACGTAACAATGAAAGAATACTCAATGCAACATGAAATCAATCAAGATTCAATATCTGATCTGTCGATTTTTCTGGCTGAGCACCTAACATAACGAAGGAATTCTCCGACCAACACTCGGGAGCTGTTCAATCGCCAGCGCGTTTCCACTGTACTAATGTGTATGGTGGATCAGCATCCTTGTGATGTTCAAAGACTGCTTCTACTTCCTCACCGATGGTTATAGGTCGTAACGGATCACCAAGTAGGTTCCCTACCATACGAACATTATCAGCACCTGGTAATTCAACTAAGACAACCATATAAGGACAGCTCGCTTGAAGAGCAGGATGTACTGGGTGCCAAACTCTCTCCCAAGAATAAATCCTACCCTTCGGCTCGACCTCCACGTACTCAAGGTCAAATTTATGACATCTGTGACAAATCCATTCAGGTCCCCATTGATGAGCGTCACAAGCGTCACAATATTGCACTACCAAGCTATCTCGTTCAATTGCATCCCAATACGGGGTATCTAGTCCATCTTGCCAAGGCCTTGGAGCCGCAAGNCCAGGCGGTAAATAGTTATCTGGTTCAGAAGCGTGCCACTGAGAAAGTTCACCTGTCGTCATCGATCCACCCCCAAAATACAACTACTTACCGGAGTCACCATCGGGCCAGATGCAACTAAAGCCACCTCAGCATCCGATACCTGATTAGGAGACTGCCCACGAATTTGTCGTGCCGCCTCAATAATCAATTCCAAGCCGTGCATATAGCACTCGGCCAGATTTCCTCCACTTGTATTAATAGGTAGTTTACCTGTGGATTTAAAATTCTCAAGGGTAAATATGTCGTTTACTTCATCAGCTGAGCAAAGACCATGCTCAACGATACTCATCATAACCCCGCCTGTGAAGTTCTCATAAACCTGAGATACGTCNACGTCGTNAGGAGTTACGCCCGCAATCTCGTATANNCGCTTCCCGACATGTTGGAAATTTGATGTGGCATATATGTCCGCATTATGGGCTGGAGCCTGATTTCGAGCGGTCGACCCCTGAGCCGCCGCCAAAACCACCGCGGGTGTCGGCTTTAAGTCTCGAGCACGCTCCACAGACGTCACGATAATTGCAGCAGCACCATCNTTCTCCATGCAGCAATCGAACAGATGAAAAGGCTCAACAATCCATCTAGACTGATCATAAATTTCCTCTGTCAGTTCCCTACCGTGCATAACTGCTCGAGGATTTTGCTGGGCATGGTGATACGATGCCATTGAAATTGCTCGCAGTGCTTCTTGCTGAACACCATTTTCGTGCATAAATCTTCTAACACGCATAGCAAATGATTGAGCAGGTGACATTAATCCNAATGGAGCAGTCCATTTGCCATCATTATTTACTTCGTTTACAACGGCTCCCTGCCCAAATCTACCAAACTGACCTTGGGCCAAGGCACGATATACGACAACTACCTCACACTGGCCAGAAATAATTGCTGANACCGCATTAGCCAGTGCNCCTGAACCNCCACCNCCNCCGCCACCCCAGAACATATTTGATAAACGCATCTCTTTGATATCAAGAGCAGCCGCTATACGATCTGGNGAAGATCGTTCGTTGGAATAAGAACAAAAACCATCAATATCTCTGGGGTCTACACCAGCGTCTTCACAAGCTAATAAAATTGCTTCCAAACACATCTTGAATTCACCATCTGGAGCCATCGCACGCTTGTAATATTTGGTTTCACCCAGTCCTGATATTGCGGTTCTTCCACGCATCGGATGATCTGACATTAAATACCTACCAATCCCTCATGTATACATTGCGTCAAAAGAGTAACAAAAAAAGTTCCGTACGTCAGCAAATAAATGCATGTGAAAAATGGCTTTCAGCGCTAAACTCAGAATCATGAAAAATAAAGACGCAATGACTCAATTACTGGACGATCTNAAGGACGAGCANGACTACCTAGATGCAGCNCTCGCAGACATAGACTTAGACACTTGGGAAAATGAATCTCCAGCGGATGGCTGGCTCTTACGTGACTGTATCTCTCATCTTGCTGATGTCGACGAAACTGCCGCACATGTCGCAACAAAAAAAGAAATGCCNGTCAGAACACCCTCTGATCAAGCAAATGCTCCCAAAGACACTCTTCAAAATGATCGGCAAAGACAAGCNAGNAATTTATCAATCCCAGAATTATTGGCTTGGTGGCGAAGAGTTAGAAAAGAACAGAACGATGCACTACGGAAACTTGATGCAAAGGATCGATTACCNTGGGCTGGACCGCCCATGTCCGTTCGGTCTTTCGCAACTGCTCGCTTAATGGAGTGTTGGTCGCACGGTCTAGATGCGCTCGATGCTGCAAAAATNACTCCNGTCGACTCNGACCGTTTGTTACACGTAGCCCATCTTGGAGTCATCACNCGAGGATTTGCCTATCAAAACCGTGGTCTTGATGTGCCNAATACNGAAATCAGAGTGGAGTTANTATCACCGTCNGGCGATATATGGGAATGGGGTAATCCNGAAGCAAAGAATCGCATTACCGGCTCTGCAGGTGAATTTTGTCGGGTGGTGACAAGGAGATTACANCTANACGATACNCAAATAAAAAGTGAGGGTGANAGTGCTTCNGAATATCTAAAAATAGCTCAAGCTTTTGCTGGCCCTCCGGGNCCAGATCGACAACCTAAAAACCANTNAAACTGGACAAAAGCTANGAACCGGAGATTAGCAAATGAATGATCGAATCCTTCGGTATGGAATCGTAGGAGTGGGCTTAATGGGTCGAGAACACATNCGAATNCTCTCNNTAATCCCAAACGCTGAAGTTACCGCNTTTTACGACCCNGATGANACCTCGCGCACTCGAGCATCGGAGCTCATACCNTTTNCANAGGCCTATGACNATTTTGANNAATTCTGCAAGAGAGACGANATTGACGCTCTAATTATTTCCTCGCCAAACNACACACATGCTGAAATGCTTCCANAANTAATTCAAAATAACCAACATATTTTGATTGAAAAACCCTTGGCCACATCNATCAAAGATGCNANAATGATTTCANATCTGTTGCACAATTATCCTGGGGTCGTCTGGACAGGTATGGAATATAGATATGCACCTCCAGTCAGTCACGCTATAAATGAAGCTCATCTAGGAACGATCGGGCAAATCCACATGGTGTCCATTCGTGAGCATCGACACCCATTTCTGCCAAAAGTAGGTGACTGGAATCGGTTCAACCGGAATACCGGTGGAACCTTGGTAGAAAAATGCTGTCACTTTTTTGACCTAATGAGATATATCTTGAGTTCCGATCCTGTCTCAGTATTCGCGTCTGGTAGCATTGGGCTAAACCATAAAAATGAAAGATATGATAATGAAACTCCGGATATTTTAGATAATGCCTTTGTAATTGTGGACTTCGTTTCGGGGGCCCGAGCGATGCTTGATTTGTGTATGTTTGCCGAACAAAGTACGGAACAAACAGAAATTCAAATTGTAGGTGAAGCTGGAAAAATAGAATGCCGCCAGCCATCCTCTACCGTAACAATCGGTCTAAGAGAAGATTCCTGGCCCGACTGGACACTCGGAGACTATCGGAATCCCAGTCGTATCAAAACAATTGATGTGCCCATCCCGTCAGATATTGCATCCGGACATGGTGGTGCAACATATTATGAACACCTCGACTTTATGAAGTCAATCATAAATAACCACCCCCCACAGGTAACTGTCAATGATGGATTGTGGTCAGTTGCGATGGGGCTGGCTGCAGAGAGATCAGTTCAAGAAAAAAGGGTCGTTGAGATAGAAGAAGTACTGTAATGTACTCAAAATGATCGCGTTTTGAGGCTATTCAGGATAGGCTACGCTTATGGAATTACCACTTAAACATCTCCGCGTTCTTGATTTGTCATCCGGTCCCGTGGGTGGTATGGCGACTATGGCCCTCGCTGACTTTGGTGCCGACGTGATCAAAGTCGAACGACCAGGAGGAGATCCGTTTAGAACCGCAATTAATGCGCCAATGTGGCTCCGTGGTAAACGGTCCGTAGAAATAGATTTAAAGCGCGAAGTTGAACGTGAACGACTTTATAGACTGGTAGAGACTACCGATGTAGTGGTTACCTCCTTCCGTGCGCACTCAGCCGTAGATTTAGGTTGCGATTACGATGTACTTGCAAGTCGAAATGCCGGCCTAGTCTACTGTCAAATATCCGGATTCGGACCTTACGGTCCATACGTAGGTTATCCAGGCTACGAGGGTGTAGTGGCCGCTAAAGCTGGACGAATGCAAGCATTTACTGGCCTCACTCCTCGAGAAGGCCCTACGTACTCAGCAGTACAAGCCTCGTCGCACGCGACCTCGCAAGCCGCTATTACAGGAATTTTTGCTGCACTATATGCGCGCGAACGTATTGGCTTTGGGCAATATGTCGAAACAAGTCTGCTACAAGGTTTACTCCCCTATGACTTGGCGGGACTGACGCTACAAAGTCTAATAGAAAAAGATCCAGACTCCTGGGAAGATATGCTAAATATGTTTCCGTCGCCCGCTGTTGCTATGCCCACGATTAACTATCACCCAGTTCAAACAAAAGATGGTGACTGGATTCAATTAGGCAATCTACTTCAACATCTTTTCGAAAATTTCATAGTTGCAGCCGAGCTCTTTCAAATTTATGGAGACGAGCGCTACGAAGGCCCTCCTTTTGAGTGGCCGGAAGAAGCGCGAGAAGAATTTCGAAATGCAATGCTGCTGCGTATGCGGGAAAAAACCACCGACGAATGGATGAAAATCTTCTCAGATCATGGCGGAGTGGTAGCCCATCCTTGGCAAACAACTCAATCAGCTCTCACTGATCCGGATTTAACAAAAAATGGACATGTAATTGAACTCCCAGATGGACGCGGACCACGACTTAAGGCAACCACATCCGTAACTGAAGCCGTGCTCGGTATGTTTGGTGAGACTGATCAAGATCGTCCACCTATGAAACAACTTGGTCCACTTGCCCGCTTTACAAAATCTCCTGCCCAAATTACTGGCATAATCCCCAATCCTGGGCAACACACCTTCGAAGTATTCGATAAAGAAGCGAAATCACCCCGTTCACCATGGATGCCATTTACCAACGGCGACCATTCAGGCGCGCCCGCACTTGATGGGGTTTTGGTATTGGATTTCGCCACAATTATTGCGGGTCCTTTGGCCTCAGCTCATCTCGCTGACCTCGGTGCTCGAGTGATAAAAATAGAACAACCAGGAGGCGATCCTTTTAGAGGCATGGGTCGCGGGGGTATCTCAGCGATGAAGACAAATGCAGGTAAAGAAAGCATCGTCGTCGATTTGAAACAAGACGAAGGACGAGCCATTGTTACAAAATTACTTGAAAAAGCTGACATCGTAATTCATAATTATCGTCCGGGCGTGCCAGAAAAATTAGAAATATCATATGAAGACGCTATTAAGGTGAATCCCGAGATTATTTACGTCACCATGAACGGATACGGGAGTAATGGACCCAGCTCACATAGGCCCTCCACGCACCCAATACCTGGGGCAGCGCTTGGTGGTGCCTTTTATCAAGCCGGATATATTCAGGAAAATACAGACAATATAGATGATCTTCGAGAGGCCGCTCGACGTCTCACCCGAGCAAACGAGGTCAATCCTGATCCAAATACTACAGCTGTGATTACCTCCGTAGCGATGATGGGCCTCTACAACAGACTAAAAACCGGTCAAGGACAGGAAATATTTGTAGATATGATGGGCGCAAACGCATGGGCAAATGCTGACGACTTCATCTGGTATGACGGTAAGCCTGATCGCCCGAAGCTAGACGACGAACTAATGGGGACAGGTGCCACTTACCGACTATACAAGTGTAGTGAGGGCTGGGTATTTCTCGGATTAGTCCTTGAAAAAGAGTGGCACCAATTTTGTAACATCATTGAAAGTCCTGAACTAGCAATTGATAGACGATTTAGAACAAGTGATGCACGTGCAGAAAATAGGTCTACCCTCGAATCATTATTAGAAAATCTATTCCTAACGGATACCGCTGATAACTGGGAATTATTATTGGCCACTGCTGGATTGGGTTGCGTACGGGCTGATGGCTATGCNCCTGGTGAATTTTGGCTTCGAGANAAACATNTTCAAGTNAATGANTATACGAAAAGTGTTGAACACGGTGAACATGGTCCATATANCCGTCATGGTCCAGTTGTTCGACTTAGANGAACCCCAAATTCGCTAGGACCTGCACCAATGGCAGGAGAACAAACATCAAGCATCCTAGAAGAACTTGGGTATAAACAAAAGGCTGTTACACAGTTNCGCNAAGCGCAGATTGTCTGGAGTGAACCGGCNGTNGATCTCTCATAAANGGGACTAGNGCTNCAGAAAACCCTATAATCAAACGNAATAGACAAATTCGNTACGAAAGGCCTGAATATGCTTTGGGAACTCAGACAATATCACATCCGTGACGGTAAAAAAGATGAATGGGTACGCTTGATGGANANTGAAATTATACCGTTCCAAGTGTCCAAAGGAATGGTGATTCTGGGGTCATTCACGGGTGAAGAAGATGAAAATATCTANATTTGGATGCGACGATTTGAAAATGAATCAGAGCGAGAACGACTGTATAAAGAAGTGTATGACAGCGACTATTGGAAAGATGAAATCGGACCAAAAATTCCAGAATTGATGGATCGTGAAAAAATAAATGTAACTCGACTGGACCCAACTCCATTATCACCTATGCAATAAATTTAGACCCGTTGAATCTGTCCGCCAATACTNGATAAGGTGCCTTCTAAGTTCTCGTATCCGCGATCAAGGTGAAATATGTCTTCGAGGGTTGTTACNCCCTCAGCAGCCAAAGCCGCGACNACCACCGCTGCACCNGCACGAATATCAAGTGCCTTNACNCGAGTGCCGCGTAACTGGGAGGGTCCTTCAATCAGGACAGAAGAACTNCTNCCNAGNGTGATTTGTGCGCCCATTTTTCTCAGCTCGCTNACGTACAAGGTTCTATTATCGTAAACACGCTCATGAATAAAAGANACTCCTGTGACNTGAGTCAATGCAGAGGCCATAGGAGGGTGCAAGTCAGTGGCAAAGCCGGGATAAGGCACAGCCTGAAGNGCNACTGACTGAAGTTTTGAAGCACCTGANACCNGAATTCCTGTAGACCCATCATCAGACTCAACATCGGTCTGNACCGCTGCACCCATTTCCAATAACTTAGAAGTAAGACTGCTCAAATGCTCGGGGACTGCATTNGAAACAAGTACCTCNCCTCGNGTAGCGATAGCACTTAATAGTAAAGTTCCAGCTTCTAATCGATCTGGAATTATAGTGAATTCGCAACCGTGTAATTTGTCGACACCAGAAATCNTTATATGCGCGGTACCCTGACCNGAAATATTTGCACCCATTCGGTTCAACATATTTGCTACCATCTCAACTTCGGGTTCAGCAGCGGCGTTTACAATTACGGTCACCCCATTNGTCANAACTGCAGCTAATAAAACGTTAACCGTGGCCAAGACACTCGGATAATCGAAAAATATAGACGCACCAGATAATGCTGACTCNGACGAGACTATCCAGTTAGTCTCGTCNTGCTCAATCTGAGCCCCAAGTGCTCTAAATCCAGCTAAGTGAATGTCTAGNGGACGCGAGCCNATNACATCACCGCCCGGAGCAGCACACTCTGCCGAACCTACGCGTCCAAGCAAAGCTCCGACCACCANAAAAGATGCGCGCAGTTTCTGAACTAGCTCACTTGGTGGTTTGGTAGAAGTAATACTCTTACTTTGTAATATCAGAGATTTATTCTCCCGACGAACTAACGTCCCAAGTGATCTCAGAATGTCAGACAATTCTTCTATATCTGCAATATCTGGAACATTATGCAGAATCACCTCATCAGAGGTCAATAAACTGGCGACGACGGCATAGAGAGCAGCGTTCTTTGACCCTGCAACTCGTACGGTACCTCTCAACGCATTGGATCCCGTGATTAAATAAGCGTCAGACACGTTAGGCCCCTTAGAACACAGGCTCTAGATCAAGTCTAGAATGCGATACGTCGTCGAATGATAGCTTACTTCAGACTACATGAAATCCGTTATGCTGGTTCATCTTCGGGAACATCAGCAAGAATATTNACCTCGTTGTTCACAACNTGTAAAAAACCACCCGCAAGAGGTATCGTCTCAANGCCATTNGCTCCATANAACGTCATACTGCCANNAGCTAGNCTAGTCATCAATGACGCATGCGANGGAAGAATCGTNATCTGTCCATCACTNGCNGGCACTACGATCTTCTGNACATCGTCTTGTGCCAAAATAGATTCTTCAGCNGTCACAATNTTTACTGAAAGAGCCATAACTTTCTACTCCACTTTAATTAGNTTTTTAAATATGAGTTTGTACTAGGCTTCNGCCAACTGACGGCCTTTTTCAATAGCATCGTCAATATTTCCGCACATATAAAAAGCCTGTTCCGGAAGATCGTCNTGCTGGCCTTCAAGAATTTGTTTAAATCCTTCAACAGTCTCAGCAACTGTAACGTAACGACCNGGATTCCCNGTAAATACTTCGCCAACGAAAAATGGTTGNGACAAAAATCTCTCAACCCGCCGNGCGCGCGCAACAATTGCCTTATCTTCCTCAGAAAGCTCTTCGATACCTAGAATCGCAATTATATCTTGTAGATCCTTATATCTTTGGAGGGTCTGAACAACACCTTGAGCNACACTATAATGTTCTTCACCAACAACAAGTGGGTCTAACACTCTGCTGTTAGANGTAAGTGGATTCACCGCTGGATACAATCCTTTTTCAACTAAGGCTCGATCGAGTGTAATAGTCGAATCAAGGTGACCGAAGGTCGTTGCAACACCAGGNTCAGTGTAATCATCCGCTGGAACATAAATAGCCTGAAATGAAGTNATTGAACCTTTATTAGTAGAAGTNATTCGCTCTTCTAGTACNCCAACTTCTGACGCAAGCGTTGGCTGATAACCAACTGCNGATGGCATACGACCAAGAAGTGCTGATACTTCCATTCCAGCCAAGGTATATCTATAAATATTATCAACAAATAAGAGCACATCACGGTTCTCTTCGTCACGAAAATATTCAGCCATCGTCAGTCCACTNAGAGCNACTCGCAAGCGCACACCAGGTGGCTCATTCATCTGACCATAGACAAGAGCTGTTTTGTCNAGAACTCCAGATTCTTCCATNTCGTGCCANANATCNTTACCCTCACGAGAGCGCTCACCCACACCNGCAAATACCGACAATCCACCATGCTCNGTAGCCAGATTTCGAATAAGTTCAGTGTTAGTAACNGTCTTTCCTGTGCCAGCTCCTCCAAATAACCCTACTTTTCCACCTTTGGCCAGAGGNGCNACAAGATCAATAACCTTNACACCTGTCTCNAACACTGCCGCACTGGTNTCTTGNTCTGAAAAGGAAGGNGCGGGCCTGTGAATTGGCCACCTAGTCTGAGATTCAGATATAGCCTCACCTGGATCTAGTGGCTCACCCACAACATTAAAAATTCTTCCCAAAGTCTCGGGACCAACTGGTACTGTNATGGGTTGCCCNGTGTCTATGACTTTCGCNCCTCGNGCTAGTCCATCAGTTGAGTCAAGAGCTAGCGCACGAACCCAATTATTACCGTTATGTTGCTGAACCTCAGCAATGAGTGTCTCTCCATTTAAATCAATATTGATTGCGTTGTAAACTTCAGGTAATTCTCCGGTAGGAAACTCAACATCTACTACCGTACCAATCACCTGCCGCACTGATCCTTCTGCCATAAGATTGCCTCCTAGATATGTCTGAAGAAAAACTTCCGTCTTCTATCTATATTCCTTCTCAGTATTCCNAATTCTCTAACTTCTCTTCTTAACTCTCTAATGCAGCTGTACCACCTACTATATCGAGTAGTTCACCTGTAATACCTTCTTGCCGGGCCTTGTTATATTCCAATGTAAGACTATCGACCATGTCATTGGCAGCATCTGTTGCCTGACGCATCGCAACCATTCGCGCAGACTGTTCGGACGCGCGTGCTTCTAATACTGCTGCGTAAAGTTGCATTTCAACATAACGCGGTAGCAACGTATCTAATAATTCAACAGGCGATGGCTCGAACAACATATCACCCGATAACGTCTTTTCAGCACCTTCCTCCTCAGTCGGTGGTTCGATTGGAAGGACTTGCAGTGTTTCAGGACGCTGAACAGCAGCATTAATNAATCGTGAAAAGCCAACAAATACNTGGTCTATCTCNCCGTTCTGAAATTGCTCTATGACGGAAGCTGCAATTGGCCGCACATCCGAAAAATCAGGAAAGTCACCAAGACTTGGCCAATCTTCCATNACCATTCCTGCTCGACTAAAAAAATCTTTCCCTTTTCGACCGAGAGGAATAACCGTCATGCTCTCGACATTAGGTTGGTGCTCAAGAAGGAAGGATGCACCAGATCGGTTCATATTTGCGCTCAATCCACCTGCCAGACCTCGATCAGCTGTGATGTGGATGTAGACGACATTATTCACGGTTCTAGTAGTTAGAAGGGAATGAACGCTTTCACCTTGAGTAGAACCCAAAGCATCTGCAATTTCACTAAGCACCGAAGTCATACGATCGGCATACGGTCTAGATTGCAGAGCGCGGTCAGTCGCCCTTCGCATTTTTGAGGCAGCGACAAGCTCCATAGCTCGCGTTACTTTGGAAGTATTAGCAACCGACCGAATTCGATCCTTTATTGCCCTAATTCCACCAGCCATTTATGTCTCCTTTTACAGTCTTTAATTTACCAAAAGACTAGTAAGCAACCGTACCTTTGAAGTCAGTTATTGCCTGCTTTAAAGATTCTTCATCACTGTCATCATAATCACCAGAGCTCGTGATGCTCGCAATTAAATCACCGTGCCCACTTCCCATGTATTCATGAAAAGCCGCCTCAAATTCAACAACCTTATCCGAAGGAACGTCGTCTAGATGTCCAAACACACCAGCATACAAAATAGATACCTGCTGCCCCAGTGAAAGAGGCTGATATTGTGGCTGCTTAAGTAGTTCCGTAAGTCGTTCACCGCGCACTAATTGCTGTTTCGTAGCATCATCAAGATCGTCGGTTCCAAACTGTGCAAATGCCTGAAGTTCGGTGTATTGAGAGAGATCTAACCTCAATGAGCCGGCCACTTTTTTCATTGCTTTTGTCAGAGCTGAACCACCAACTCGCGAAACAGATATTCCAGGATTACAGGCTGGTCTCAGACCTGAATTAAATCGGTCCTGTTCCAAAAAAATCTGACCATCAGTAATTGAAATAACGTTGGTAGGAATATAGGCTGACACGTCACCCGCTTGCGTCTCAATAATAGGAAGCGCAGTGCTCGATCCTCCTCCATGGTCTTCAGTCACTCTGGCCGAACGTTCAAGCAAACGTGAATGAAGATAAAAGATATCACCAGGATAAGCCTCACGGCCTGGAGGCCTACGGAGCAGAAGTGAGACCTCACGATAAGCCCAAGCATGCTTCGATAAGTCATCATAAATGATGAGCACGTCTCTACCCTTCGCAACGAAATATTCAGACATTGCGACACCCGCATAAGGTGCGAGATATTGAAGTGCTGCTGATTCAGACGCTGAAGCTGACACAATAATCGTATGCTCCAACGCACCGTTCTCCTCAAGAATCGCGGCAGTCTGTGCTACTTTGGCCTCTTTCTGACCAATTGATACATAAATACATATAACGTCACTGTTTTTTTGGTTAATAATTGAATCAATGGCAATCGCAGTCTTCCCGATTGATCGATCACCAATTATCAGCTCACGTTGACCACGACCAAGAGGAATCATAGCGTCAATCGCCTTAATCCCAGTTTGGAGCGGCTGGTCCACAGAAACCCTTGATACAACGTCTGGAGCAATACGCTCCATAGGATATGTTTCCTGAGTCGCCAAGGGGCCCCGCTCATCGACTGGATCGCCAAGAGCATTGACTACCCGGCCCATTAGTGCTTCACCGACTGGCACAGATGCTACTTGCCCTGTAGTTCGGACTTCGGCTCCTTCTTTGATGTTGGACGCATCTCCCATGACAACGGCACCCACCGTCTCCTCTTCGAGGTTCAAAGCCAATCCACGGATCGGTTGCCCTGCACTGTCTTGTACATCGAACTCGATAAGCTCTGATGTTACGCAGTCGCCCAGACCATGGATTCGAGCAATTCCGTCACCAGCTTCTATCACTGTGCCCACATTGGCACTAGAAACACTGGCATCAAAGTTCTCTATCTGCTCTCTTAGTATTGATGCTATTTCTTCAGATCTAACAGCCATCAGTTCACCTCATTCTTTTTCTTCGTCTTAAGATCTCGCAATATGGGTCCGCAACGAAC
The DNA here is from genome assembly GCA_002701625.1 of Chloroflexota bacterium. The sequence continues at coordinate 30,757 of NZWK01000016.1, read as the reverse complement.
CCAATTGCCCTCGAGTCGATGCATCTATTAATCGGTCACCTACTCGTATAACAAGCCCACCTATAATCGACGAATCTAACTTCGTTTCAACAATTATTTTCTTACCCATCGCAGTAGATAATTTGTCGGCTATTTCAACCGTCTGCGATTCATCTAACGGGACAGCACTCGTGACAGTAGCTCGTGCCACGTTTTGCTCATCGTCCAACAGTTCCTTAAAAAAAGATTGTATCGATGGTCCAAGTGCTAGGCGATTCTTGCGCCTAAGTAACCTAAACAGATTTATTTGGTTAGCAGAAATATCTGGCATTACTCTCCGGACAATATTCTGAAAAGTATCATCNGTCATACCATCACCCTGGAGGATTTCAACATACGAGGGGTTACCAGTGAGCACATCTAAATTTTCAATNGCCTCTTGCCACTTANCTAATTCACCAGAACTCTTCGCAATTCCGAGAACTGCTACCGCATATCTTCTTCCTGCAACGTCTCGAGTACCTGACATTATCNATGTCCGCCTTTATTAATCATCTTGAGATTCACTAAAAGAAGTGCCAATTAGAGACTCAGTTATTAACCGNTGATGAGCATTTTTATCAAGCGACTGACCAATCACTCGTTCAGCNGCATTCACNGTNAAATCAGCAAATTCAGCTCTCAGAGAATTAATNGCCTGCTGCCNTTCTGTTTCAATTTCATTTCTTGCACGCGTCACTATCTGCTCAGCATCAGCTCGAGCCTGGGNCTCAAGTTCTTCACTCAANCGCGCAGCAGTCTCCTGAGCCCGAGTGATTAACTGTCTGCCCTCAGCNCGGGCTTCCTCCAACGCAGCTCGAGCCTCTTCTTGGCTCTTNTCTGCAGATTCAGATGCNGCTTGAGATGCATTAAGTCCTGCCTCTATCTTCTCTCGACGCTCGTCCACAATCTTCATAATGGGACCCCACGCCAAAAAACGAAGCACTACTAAAAGCACTCCAAANTTGACTANCTGAGCTATGAGCCCCGGAACATTGATNCCTAAGGCTCCAATGCCGCCACTCTCAGCNAAAACGCCAAGAGGAGTGACAGCAAAAAANATGCCTAANACAGCGGCGATNACAACTCGCCGACGCCACGATAAAAAATCAAATTTGATTTCCGTCATTCTCCGTGGCTCCTTCCCATACAAATCAGTACCACCAAATAATCAAATATGCATTCTCTGCAGCCCGACTATTGGCTCACCAATAGATTTATTCCTAAAACACAAATCCAATAAGAATCGCNACAACAAGCGCATAAATTGCGACAGCTTCAGCGAAGGCNATTGCNAGAATCATGTTCGTCTGAATTACTCCTGCAGCCTCAGGGTTTCGACCGAGAGCTTCCATAGCCTTGGACCCGAGCATACCNATTCCNATTGCCGGACCTAGTCCTCCAACACCCATAGCTATTCCAGCCGCAAGAAACTTCATGGACGCCTCAGTCGAAGCATTATCTGCTTCNCCCTCAGCTGCTGCCACCGCTGTGGCAATCAACCACATCGCTGCTGAAAGCATAGTTACGTAAAACGCTCGGCTTCTAATCTTCATTCCTGTCTCCTTCTACCGTTGCGTCAGCTACTTCTGCAACCGACAATCTTCTTACCTTATTCAACTTACTCACCAGTTAANCAANNNTTGCTCAACTAGTAAATTACTTATTTTNTCAGCCTATACNGTCAAAGCCTGTTCNACACGGGGCTGANTTCCGTGNTCTTCATCATGATCATCATGATCNCCATGAGCNGTCACTGCGGTTGCAGCAAATACCGTGGTNAGCATTGCAAAGACNAACGCTTGAACCAGACCGACAAACAATTCAAGCAAATAAAACACATCCGTCAATAAAAATGGAATTAAAAAGGTCATCATTAATAGCAAAACTTCACCAGCGAATATGTTTCCAAACAAACGGAAAGTGAACGACACAATTCGTGACAATTCGCTTACGAACTCCAAGATGCCGACAAAGATATCAATAACCCCCGAGCCGCCCTTTTTATAGAAATCCCAAGCAAAGAATTTTTTAAGATATGAAATGCCGAGAGCCTGGAGACCCCATATCTCGACAAATATAAACGAGTAAATTGCAATCGCTAGCGGAGCATTCATATCAGACATTGCTGATCGCAAGGCTGGTTCGATGGCGCCGTAAGTGACCCCATCGTCATCTGCTATACGACCTAAAGAGGGTGCAACTGTGTCAGGCTTGGCACTCACGCTCACCGAACTATCACCCACCGCCTTACTGTGGTCATCGCCATGGGAATCAACTCGTTTTTTATCGTTAGCTTTCAATGGCACAATCGAAAGTTGTACACCCGCAATCTCTGCCTGTTTCAATTCTGTAACTGTTTTGGCGTGAATCGCATGATCCTCATCAACCGCTCGACCAATAACATTAAAAACCGGTAGCAAACCCGAGTAATTTGAAACCAACACAAAGAAAAATATGGTGGCCACAAGTGGAAAAAACTTTCTAGCATTTTCTGGGCCTGCCGCCTGTTCGATAAATCCGTAAAATCCCATGACCGCGGCCTCAGCCACACCAGCAAATCCTCTAGGCACTAGAGCGATACCGCGTCGAACAAAGAATGCAACAATTATCAAAAAGACTACAACAACCCAAGACGTAAACATCGTATTCGTTATACGAAATTCACCACCTGTACCCAACGATTCAGGAATTGGAATGCCCGTAAACCAAATATTTTCAGGGGCAACTACGATAACCGGCGATGGGGTCTTTATGAAGAGGAAACCCAAAACCATGAATGCGATAACACCGAGGGCAATTAGAGCTGGTTTAACTTTCACTGACCCTCCCGCTTAGCTTCATTTTTCCGTCGATTTCGGCGTTCTTGATAACGCACAACATCTAATAACCTTCGAATCGCATCAGTAATTCCGATAATGAGTCCCACCACGAGTCCCAGTACCGTTACCACCGGATCTGAGTCTAACTGTCCATCTAGCCAACGGCCACCCAGAGTAAACCCAATTATCCAAAATGCGAGTGAACTTCCTACTCCAATCAGCCTAAAGGCTGGTGACTTATTCACGATACAACTTTCCTACGTGACAAGTTCCATCAGCGATGAAATTATCACCAACAAAACCTGCGTGCAACAACTGTATATTAAATCAGTCTACTCTGGTTGATTTCGATTCTAAGATTCCGATAGATCACCCAGATCATCCAGATTCAGTCCCTCAACAAGGTCTCGAAAAGCAGCAAGTTTAGTCAATTCTTCGTCAGTTACTGGATTAATAGATTCGGCACTATCGTCATCGTCTAAATCGACATNTGCAGGCAAAGTTATTNCTGCNCGTTCCATAACACCCTCNGANGCCGTNATGGGCGCCTTCGCNCTAATTGCAAGAGCAAGAGCATCTGACGCACGTGCATCCAGNGAAACAACCTCACNANCTGCATCATGNGATTCAATAAGAANNTTGGCAAAGTAAACATCTTCCTTCAGGTCAACTATCCGAGCTTCCGAAATTTCACCCTGCATCAGAGTCACCGTCGAAAGAAATAAGTCATGTGTCATCGGCCTAGGAGTCTCTTGCTCCTGTAGAGCCAATGTTATCGCCTGGGCCATATCAGACCCTATCCAGATTGCTAAATAACGCTCACCAGTTTTTTCCTTCAAAACAACAACAGGTCGCTGCTGACGCAAGCCTACTCGCACCGAATCTACAATCAGTTCTAGCCAAACTTCTTTATTTTCCAAAATANTCCCCGCACAAAGACTAGCTCNNCAAAATATATTTCAAGTTTAAGAATATGCCATATCAGTTATTAGTGTTTTCTNAAGCAAGATGCTCTCAATATAATCACATGTAAACNGCAGGCNTGGCAAAAACGCTNAGGTGCTCTAACTCTATTNAANCACTCTGCGGAGAAGTATTAGATCGCACTTGACTNTTTTTGAAAACTACCCATTGTNTCGAGAATCTACAGCATTCAAAATCTCTATCCGAGCATGATTAGCAGCTTCTCGCGCGGCGTCTTGCCAACCACCAGGTGCACATCCAGGGTCACCAGCCTCACCAGTTTCCCAAGCATATAAAACACCTCGAGAGCTGTTTATCACAAATCCCTCACCATTGCCGTCAATTGACGCATCAATCACAGCCGCAAGGTCACCGGCCTGNGCACCNACACCNGGGACAAGAAATTGAAGANCNGGAGCAGTNGCTCTTATTCTTGCAGCCTCCTCTGGATATGTTGCCCCAACCACCAGCCCAACATTTGAATGCTCATTCCACTCATTTGCGAGCTCTGCAACTCNGAGATACAGCGGTATNTTTTCGTCACCAACTAATAAATCCTGNAACTCACCNGCGCTCGCGTTGGATGTTTTACATAAAACAAAAATACCCTTTTCTGAACGATCAAGAAAGGGTCTAATTGAGTCGGTTCCAAGGTAAGGATTAACCGTGATCGCATCTGCTTTCATGTAATCGAATACCGCCTCTGCATATGCAGCAGCAGTATGNCCGATGTCNCCACGCTTCGCATCTAAAATGACAGGAATATGTTCAGGAATGATTTCAATTAAGTCTTGAAGTAGTTTATATCCAGCTACTCCCTCTCTTTCAAAAAACGCGGCATTTGGCTTATAACTCGCAACTAAGTCAGAAGTCGCATCAACAATAGAAAAAAGGAAATCCCTGAGATCTACGCCGTCAGGTAGTCTGCGAGGATCGGGATCAAGCCCAACACACAATCGAGATCTATTTTGAATCGATGCGGCCCGCTGCTTTTCAAAAAAATGATCAGAGTTAGACATTCGGCACCACCAGTTTATCTAAGTGAATTCTTATCTCAGGCAGAACACAGCCTGCTTCGCCTAATTTACTCAATGTTTGCTCAAATGAACTTCCGTTTCCCGTCAAAAACACCTTTACTGGGCCAGACTGCTCAGAAACATTGCTGTCGTGATTCGGCAGCTCACCAAATAACTGTATTGCTCGCTTAGCTACCGGTCGAGCTGCATCGAAAAACTTTATGTTCGCAGGGAATCTATCGCTAATTTTTTGCATTAAAAAACTATAGTGGCTGCACCCAAGCGCTACGGTGTCAACATCATGGGCAATAATTTCGTTAACAATAGGTGCAATAAGTACATCAATATCATCATCAGTCATGAGCCCTCGCTCGACACAATCAGCAAGCCCCGGAGCCGCGATAAGTCTAGCTGCTATATCAGAAGCAAAACGTTCCTTTAGACCGGTAAGGGAATCGCCAGACACTGTTCCACTGGTAGCAATTACTGCAACCGAGCGATTTGTAGAATGTTGTGCCGCAGGTTTAAGAGGAGGCTCCATGCCCACTATGCTTACGGAATCATCAAAATGATGTCTAAGATCTCTCAAGCTTGCTGATGACGCCGTGTTACAAGCGATTACTACTACTCGTGTCCCAATTTCATTAAATAAAGATACAAAATATCGCATTCGGGGAATAAGCGTCTCAACAGTTTTGTCACCGTAGGGAAATAGGGCCGTATCCGCTATGTAACCGAGTCTTAGATTTGGACCTAATGTCTTCAATTCCTGAGCGACCGACAAGCCACCGACGCCTGAATCAATAATCCCAACGTCAATACGTGCAAATTGTTCTATAGATCTCGTGGATTCTGTAATCTTCAATTACTTCACCAAATACTGCACCACCCGCTCGTTCTAGCATAGCTGCAGTATGCTAAATTTTGTTAGTAGACTTTTTGGAGATGATTATGGCTAAAAACTCAGAAGATGCCGCAAAGATTTCGAGAAAAGGTGGCGGTGGTAGCCGCGAATACATGCAAAGCTTTCAAGATGGTAGATCTCGAGCTGGTTGTGACTCATGCGGATTTGATATGAGACGACCAGATGATTACGGCAGTGAAAAAGATAAATCACGCTCAGAGAATCATTGTTCTACCTGCTACGTAAACGGTAAATATGTTCACAAGGCCAAAGACTTAAGTGAGTTCGTGTCGCTTGCAGTTCAAGATTTAGCAGATCAAAGAGGTCAATCTACCGGAAAATTAAAACTGACTCTGAAAAAAGAATTAAAAAACCTGCCTCGATGGAAATGAAACAAATGTGCTAAAATTCGACGCAGAGATAGTTTCATGATCACCATATTGAGGAAACTCCGATTAACTCTGACACCTCTAGACACACCACTATCAGCCCAGATGCTAATGATGAAGATTTAGGAAGTGAGAAATCTCTACGGCCCCAAACACTTCCGAGCTATTTCGGCCAAGACCGCGTTAAAGAGAATCTTAAAATTGCTATTGATGCAGCCAAAATAAGATCAGAACCGCTCGACCACGTACTGTTTCACGGTCCACCAGGACTGGGAAAAACAACCTTAGCAATGATTCTGGCATCTGAAATGAATGTGTCGATTCGTATAACCTCGGGGCCTGCCCTAGAGCGCGCAGGTGATTTAGCGGCTTTATTAACTTCATTACAACCCGGTGATATTCTCTTCATCGATGAAATACACCGCCTATCGCTTGCGGTAGAAGAAGTTCTATATCCTGCGATGGAAGATTATTCGGTAGATATCATACTTGGAAAGGGCCCAAAGGCCCGAGACGTGCGACTGAAAGTTGCTCCCTTCACTCTCGTTGGAGCGACTACTAGATTCTCCCTAATATCTCAACCCCTTCGTGACCGATTCGGTTCATCATTCCGACTGGAATTCTATGACCCACCTGCATTAATTCAGATCCTGAATCGATCTGCTGAGGTTTTAAATTGTAAGATAGATGAAGATGGTTTGGCGGAAATAGCTAGACGATCAAGAGGTACAGCAAGGATTGCCAATAGGCTGTTGCGACGTGTTAGAGATTACGCGCAAGTAAAATACGATGGCAAAATCAATAAAAAGACTGCCGGAGAAGCTCTAGAACGACTAGAAATCGATGAGATCGGGCTTGATCGAATGGACCGAGAATTACTAAAAACCCTAGCTAATAGATTTAATGGGGGGCCGGCCGGACTCGAGACACTCGCAGCGGCAATCTCAGAAGAAGCGGACACAATCATGGATGTATATGAGCCTTTTTTATTGAAAGAAGGACTCATCGTTCGTTCGCCTCGAGGTAGAATTCTCACAGAAGCAGGCTATAACCACATCGGACTGGTACCACCCCAGAATTTAAACACATCCGAGGCGCCCCAAGTTGGTCTCTGGTCTTCCTAACACTTTCTATCTAATTACCCCGCCAGTAGAGAGTTCTGATATCTCGTCTTCCGCAAATCCGCCGTTCAGTAACACTTCGTTAGTATGTTCGCCGATCAATGGCGAGGGACCCTGCACCCTAGCTTCCGTACTTGAAAATTGGACTATCGGACCAACAACCTCCTGAGGGCCAGTTACGGGATGTTCCAGTGGAACCATTACACCCATAGCCTTAACCTGCTCGTGGTCAGCTAATTCCTCTGGAAATTGAACCGGAGCAACAGGGCATCCAACAGCCCTCAGCTCTGCTAACCAATACTCAGTCGACTGTTGCTTAACACGATCAGTAATTTCTGACTTCCATACTTCCACTTGGGTCTGATACTTAGGGTCATCTGGGTCAAAACTCTCATCGTCAGTTAGTTCATGAGTCATCTGCAACCCGAGACGCGCAGCATCACGGGTTTTTGGAGTAAGGCATCCGAGCATAATCGCGCCATCCATGGTCTGATATGCACCATAATAAAGTCTTGGAAGACCTGCTGACTGCTGACGATACTTTACTCGCTCTGCTAAAACTTCTTTATACGGAATTCCTTTAGCGAAAGATTCCTTAACTCGCTGCATCATTGGATCTCGATAAACTGAGTCGCTGGCTGGCTCTCGCATAACAAAAGAATCCTGAATTGACAGTGATGAGTTTAGTAGTGACGCGTCAATCTTCTGACCAAGGCCTGTTTTATCCCGGGAAAAGAGTGCTGCACTAATTGCACCAGCACTTGCCAGACCAGTTAGGTAATCCGCCACGGAGGGCACCATCCCTACAGGAACTCCATTGTCGTCAGTCTTGCCATCGCCTGCCACGAGACCTGAAAAAGCCGTAGCGACATAGTCAGTTGCCGCCTCATTTGCCCAAGGCCCTGTGGGGCCAAATCCGGTTATCGAACAATAAATAAGCCGNGGGNTAATCTTCGAAAGATCCTCATAGCCTATACCCAGNCGCTCAGCNACGCCGGGACGAAAATTGATGACCACCGCATCAAATCCCTTAATTATTTTATGGATAACACCAACGCCCTTGGGATCCTGAATATCAACACTTATCGACTTTTGNCCTCGGTTGAGCGATTGCCATCTTTTTCCNTGATCAGGAATTACNGCTGCCACATTTCGGTAATACTCGCCAGAAATCGGCTCAACTTTGACCACTTCCGCACCGAAATCTGATAATACGACTCCTGCGAATGGTCCAGCCACAATTTGGGTGAAAGCTAACACTCTGACTCCGGTCAAAGGGCCTGGCNGGGTCGTCTCACTCTCTGACATCAANCACCTGCTCTCTCACCCTANAAAAGCGAGAATAGATTACTCAATCAATCGAATCTTTCACGCCCAACGACAGTAGGTATTGATGCACCCAGGTGGCTGCACGTTTGCCATCTGCAATAGCCGTAACCACGAGATCGGCTCCATTGACTACATCACCACCTGCAAATATGTACGGAACATTTGTTTGGCCCGTCCTNGAATCGACTTGAATTAAACCCCAGTTGTCAGTCTCTACCTCTGAGCTCTCGCCGAGATCTGAATCAGCGTTATACCCAATTGCTATAACCACCGCAGAAGCTGGAATGGTGTACTCCGAATCCTTTATTTGAACAGGTCTNCGGCGNCCACTATCATCTGGCTCAGAGAGTTCCATTTGCACCAACTCAACGCTCACAACCTTACCCTCTTCGTNACTAATAAATCGNGTGGGAGTGGTCAAGTANGAAAAATTAACACCCTCCTCTCGAGCATGGACACGCTCTTCNGTCCGACCCAACATCTCGTTTTCAGTCCGNCGATAAACACACGTTACGTTCNTAGCNCCCAGACGAACAGCAGTCCGAACACAATCCATTGAAGTGTCACCACCCCCGACAACTACAACATCATCCCCAACAAACGGCAGGCCGCGTTGATCTTCAGGAAGCTCAAAATCATCCAGATTACCTCGTACTAGAAAGTCAGTAGCCTGATATACGTGGGTCAAATCTTCACCCTCGGTCTTTAGTAAGTTTCCTATACCTGCNCCATTACCCAAAAAGATACTNTCAAAACCATGNCGGTTCCTTANCGCTTCCAGAGTGACATCCGTTCCGATCTCAACAGAGTTCTTGAACTCGACACCTATTTCACGNAGAGACGACAATTTTTCTTCTAATATTTCTTTNTTCATCTTGAAATTTGGAATNCCATATCGCAACACACCACCCGCCTCAGGCCANCGGTCGAAAATTGTACACTTGTGGCCTCGCACCTGAAGCTCTTCAGCAACAGTTAATCCTGCAGGACCTGAACCAATAATAGCCACACNACGATTAGTTGTCGGACCAACAAAACGAACCGGAAATTTGTTGGTAATTTTNCGTTCTTGATCGGTGATGAATGCTTCCAGACGACCAATCGCAACGGGCGGATGCTTTGAGCCATCGGTCCGGAGTGCAAACCCCACAACACAAGCACCCTCACAAAGAATTTCCTGCGGACAAAGTCTTCCGCACATCTCAGGTAATGTCGAGGTTTCTCTAAATTTTGAAGCAGCTCCCAACACATCATCATTCTCCAGCATTTTTAACGCCGAAGGGATATCGTTGTGGACCGGACACGCATCCATACAAGGGGCAGACGGACAATCGATACANCTCGCAGCCTCGACAATAGCCGCATCCATAGTCATCGACATGTAAGTTTCGTCGAAGTTATTGACCCGCTCCGTCGGAGCTTGTTTTTCTATTTTCTGTCTGGGTATTGAAAGACGATCATGAACCAGATTTCCGTCTTGGGAATGCGTACCTATAACTTCATTCATTAGTCGAGCCTCGTGTGTGTGAAGTATATCAACCTTAGTCCATTCGAGTGGACACCGTTAATCTCTATTGATTTGCTTCTCTTATTATCCCCAAAATAGTTTTAGCTTCTTCGAGCTTACCTCTTATTGCANAGCTGATTGAGTCGATATCATCCGGTTCGTTAGCGATCATAAAATCNTCAACTTGCTGTGCAGTATNTGCCAAGTGTGGAAGCAAATCNCGCATCCGCAAATATTGAGCTGCGAACATCGCTTCACCTCGTAGGCGACGTANGTCCCATTCCAACAATTCTTCACCAGTAGCTATCTGTAAAACTTCCGCGTCCAGAGCTGTNAGAAACGTAACTGAATGTCTCAACGTCCAACCAGGTCTCTCAGTGGCAGTTCGTGAAAGTTTTGTCTCTGCNACTTCTTCGAGCACAGCTANTGTCTCACGCCTTGTACTCAGCCANGCATTTGATAGATCAATCCATTCAGACAATTAAAGCCTCCTGTCGAAGAATAAATGCATCAGCGCTAATGGGCTTAAATTTAACAAAGTCACCACTCATTGANTCNACAAACTAANTAGACACCCTAGGATGCATNACAGAATATAAGACAACAAGAGAACAGCCAACCTATTATTCAGTNATTTTAACAAACGGTNATTACAGTGCTATTCCATGCTCAGTTCCGCACAGCAATACTAGTCGATTATGCTATGAGGCACCGCGAANGTAACTGAGTCCCCTATAGAGTTCTGGAGTTGAAATGTCCGAGTTCATAAAGAATACAGAAAGTGATGTTGCACTGGTAGGAAAACGTATNAAAACTGAGGTCTCAAAGGTAATTGTGGGTGCAGAAGANACCATTGACCTAGTATTGATTGCGCTGCTCACAGGAGGACATGTTCTTCTTGAAGACGTACCAGGCACTGGNAAAACGCTCATGGCGCGTGCCTTCGCAAGAGCAATTGGTGGTGACTTTAAAAGAATNCAATTTACACCTGACCTAATGCCTTCGGACGTAATAGGAATTAACTTTTTCTCTCAANCAAATGGATCTTTTGAATTCAGGCCTGGGCCNATAATCGGAAACATAATNCTTGCCGATGAAATCAATCGTGCAACACCACGGACCCAAAGNGCACTTCTCGAAGCCATGGCGGAGGGAACCATCACTGTCGACGGAGATACAATTAATTTACCAATCCCATTCGTTGTTTTGGCGACTCAAAATCCTGTTGAGCAGGAAGGCACCTTNCCGCTACCNGAAGCTCAGCTNGACCGATTCCTGATACGTCTGGATGTTGGTTACCCAGATGAAGANGGTGAAATCGAAATNCTCAGACGATTTGAGGAAAAATCGCCNNTGGACACAATCGATACTGTCTCCACACCTGAAGAGNTAGTGAATCTGCAAAAAAGTCTCTCTCGGATTTATGTGAATGATTCTATCCGCTCTTATATTGCCGACATTACTCGAGCTACCAGAGAACATTCTGCTTTTGAGCTCGGAGCAAGCCCAAGAGCGACACTAGCTCTTTTCCAGGCGACGCGTGCATCTGCCGCTATCAACGGAAGAACTTATGTAAATCCTGAAGATGTAAAAAAATTGGTAACACCTGTACTTGCACATCGGCTGTTGTTATCTACGAATTCAAGATTACGGGGCCGGNGCTCGGAGGAAGTAATCGACGAAGTCCTCCAAACAATACCCGTCCCGATTGCTGATGAGTAAGAAAACAATCAGNCTGAAAGTTTAGGAAATACTCAATGAAAGTCCTGATGACTGAATCATGGATAGTTGCTCCACTGGCGCTAATCACGATTGGTCTTGCCTCAGGATTTATGCCACTAGTGATCTTGGCTAGTCTTATTTTCGGCTTGTCATTAGCTGCTCGAATTTGGACTAGAATCAGCTTGNCGGATGTCACGGCTAATCGGCACCTTTCATCCATGAAGATATTTACNGGTGAATCAATCAGAGTCGAACTAACAATAACTAANAACAAGGTCCTACCAGCCCCATGGATCGATATTAGGGAAAGTCTACCGGCTGGAATGAGTACTGACCTTCGGACTATTCCGGGGCCCACTGGTTCAAAAATACTGAAACGCGTAACCAGCTTNAATCCAAACGAGAATNTTCGCTGGGGTATCTCCCTACTGGGTACAAGTCGAGGCTTCTATAAAATAGGGCCTACNATAGCTCGTACCGGCGATCTTTTTGGTTTTTTCCAGCGAGAGGAAATTTTAGAACACCCCACGTCGCAAGTCGTCGTCTACCCCAGAGTATTTGAATTGGAAGAATTTGGATTAGATTCGAGCCGGCCGTTNGGNGATCTTCGAGGTGGGATGANAATATTTGAAGACCCCGTGCTTATCTCCGGAATTAGAGATTATTTACCCACCGATAATCTTCGCCGNATCGACTGGGCGGCNACTGCTCGCACAAACAAACTNCAGAGTCGAATTTACGAGCCAAGCAGGTCTCATGCNTTGATAATTGCNCTNAATATTCCNACCTTTAGACANAATGTGCCGTCATTCAGAAAATCCTGGGAGGGATCTGATCCGGTTCTATTAGAGAGAGCAATTTCTCTTGCNGCATCGATCGCTTANTGGGCCTCTAAGAACAAACTGGCTGTTGGATTAGTAGCCAACGGCGCCCTACCAAACGCTGATCAAACCATTCGCATTGGAGCAGGCAATAAACCTGAACAACTAATTCAAATTCTAGAAGCATTAGCTGCAGTGACTATCTTCACAACAGGACCACTTTCTGATGAATTAGATCAACTAAAACACCCATTACCAATTGGTAGCACGATCGTGACGATAGCTGCCCAAATGCCTCCTGAACTCTCCTACACNCTNAACCAACTTCGTAATAGTGGACATACGGTNAATGTGCTTCGTACATCTGACGAAGACTGGGATCCACTGGGATTTAACGACCTCGAAAGAATCCAAATTCATGAAATGGCTGACCGAATGGATGAGCTCAACTTCATTGACCAAGAAATTTCAAATCAATACAGTGCAGAAGCCTCAGAGAAGGACAAATCTAACGATTCAGAAGAAATAATGAGTGACCAGCATGATATTTAAACCTAAATATCTTATTGATGGGTGNTATATCGTTACCGAATGTCTTGTGTGGTTCATGGCAATGAGACTCGTAACTACTTTTTTTGCCCGAGATCATCTATCAAATCTAACAGCCGAAATAAATTCGNTATCAAAGGAATTAATTAATGATGAGATCCGCCTCTCTACTGTCGAACTTTTCACAAATCAGCTCAACACAATTGTCATCGGCCCACACTTATTTCTTATTATTGGCCTTGCCACGACAGCTTTCCTTTTCAAGCGATTACTNAACTATTTACAAATTCNAGGACCATTCGCCGCAATTCTTCTTCTGATGGCATCAGTAGTGATGATAAATTTCGCCTTGCATATGCACCTGACAAGTTGGAACATATGGGACGTATCNCCAATAGTGGAAGGTTTAGAATTTGGACAAACAAGCCTCAANACAGAAAATGTAATACGGCAGACCACTCAGCCACTTAATCTAGAAAAATATTTGGCCCAGCAGGAATTNACGTCAGTACTAATGGGATTCACTTTAGTATGGATTCGTTTCCTNTTCGCTGGATCTGGGAATATCACTACTGGAAAAGTATCGCGGTCATGGGGTCTCGGTTTCATCGCCAGCGTTCTATTTCTTTTTGTCAGNGGGATCTCAGATATTTCCTTAGTTTTATATGTAGCACTACAGTTCATTTTCGGTGCGCTAACTCTTTCTCTTGCCTATCAAACAGGAGTTAGGCCTGANCGNAATAATGTCAGCAAACTNACGCCNTGGGCGTATTCNCTTGCCGGAACTATATTGGTCTTATGCCTTATTGGAGGCNTATTTTCACTCGTTACANTGCTGAATCTTTCGCCAATTATTCAGACAATAACTAGTGTAGTCGGATCGATAATTAGTCAAATTCTCATATTGATTTTCACTCCGCTATTTTGGATTTTTCAGATACTTTTAGACCTGATCGGTCCCGCGAATTCCCAATACGTGTCTCAAGATCAATGCAGTGAGTTGTTAAAAGCTGCAAATGAAGCCTCNAGACGTGGAGATACCATACTTGCCGANCAACTCAATACTGAATATCAAACCTGTCTAGCGCCGCCNCCAATCAATGAAGGTAGCGTANCGTCGTCTCTTCCAGCATGGGTAGGTACCTCGCTTAAGGCCTTCGGACTATTTGTCGGAAGTTATCTTTTATACAAATTAACTCTTTTTATAGTTGGTCTGAGAAGGACAAGCAAAGACGACGAAGATGATGATGCCGAACGATTTACCACCAGCGGTGAAGGACGCACGTTAAGTGACTTGCTAAACACACTACTTCCCGTTCGCGAAAGGAAATCAAGAGACTGGATTGACAAGCATGAGATATATCAGCTCTGGGATCGGCTTGANCGCAGTGGTACGTCACGAGGAATGCCACGCTTCGAAAATCAAACCCCTTTTGAATATGCTGACGAGCACNAAAAAAGACTTGAAACTCCTGCGCTTACCATCGCACGNATGTTTGATAAGGCAAGGTATGGTCGCGAATATCCCAACTCTGACGACGTGATAACTGCTCAGGTAAAGCTGGAACTTTGGGAAGATAAAATGCCNGCTACTGACGCATTGCGAGAATTCNTTNAGGCTGCGAGACAGCCCGAAGACATAGAAAAAGATCGTTGGTTGGAAACCCTAGNAAATGAAATGAAACAACAGCAGGAGCATGAGCAAGATCAACGTGTAATATCAGATGACCCAGATGCTCTTCCATACTGATAAGGAGAAATAGATAGATGAGAGCAACTCTCGCAGAAACNCGAAATCAAATCATAGATACCAACAAAATCTGNCTNGTAATTGACGTACTTCGGGCAACATCTGTAATGGCTGTTTTGCTNTCTTTCGGTGTCAACGAAATATATCTGTCCGAATCNTTTGAGGCTGCTCGNGCACTCAAAAANAAGTTAGGACCGAATAGAGACCTCTTACTGATTGGAGAAANAGACGCTGTACCCCCAGATGATTTTGATGGGGGTAATTCACCACTTGATTTCCTAGAGCGTGGTCACAATTCACAGTTGCCCTCTACTGTCATAATGGTGACTACGAATGGAACTCCCACTCTGCTAGCTTGTAAAGATGCTCCAATGACTATGCCAATTGCCCCTCTAAATTTGGGAGCCTCGCTAAAAAAAGCGACTGCCGCAAAACAAGATATTTTAATAGTCTGCTCTGGATTTGAAGGCGAATCGGCAGAAGATGACTTAATCGCAGCTGGCTTAGTAGCGGAACGCTTNCAGACNCTTGGTTTTAGTCTATCGANTGAANTNAATNACANTNGACAAAAGTATCNNGCATATTATGAAAACCCTAAGTCCTTGAGTACAGCTCTTAGAAANACAAAACATGGTCAACGTTTAGTGGTAGCAAAGTTCGATGATGACATAGACTACTGTTCGAANGAAAATACCTTCAACGAAACCGGTACTCTTACATGGGACGATAATAATCCCTTGATTAAACGTAGCGAGAGATAAATATAAAAAACATATCTTAAAAGATGGAGTTCATATGAAAGCCGAAGTCATATCAATTGGAACTGAGATNCTACTAGGTGAAATAGTTGACACAAATGCTGCATTCATAGCCTCTCGTTTGCCACAATTCGGAATNGATATGCTCTACACNAGNCAGGTCGGTGATAATCCTGATCGNCTCAGCGAGATAATCGAACGAGCATGGAAACGGTCAGATATTATTTTCTGTACGGGTGGCTTAGGCCCAACAGAGGACGACCTAACCAGAGAAACAATTGCGAAANCGCTTAACGAGACGNTGTATCAAGATGAGANACAGGCAGACATTCTCCGTAATTTTTTTCAAGGTAGAGGCGGTGATATGCCTGAGCGGAATCTTAAACAGGCACAACTAATAGAATCTGCGCGCGCTATACCTAACCCCAGAGGTACAGCTCCGGGCTGGTGGGTTGAGCGGGAAAATAAAATAATAGTNGTAATGCCTGGCCCNCCCTCAGAAATGACTCGAATGTGGGAACACGAAGTCGCGCCTTATTTGGAAGAAAAGGCNACCTCAATTCTNGTATCACGAACGCTCAAAACATCAGGTATNGGTGAAGGGACACTCGATGAAATGATTGGTCCTTTGCTTCATTCCACTAATCCGTCAATCGGTGTTTATGCAAGGGTTGATGGTGTACACGTTCGAATCAGTGCAAAAGGAGCAAACAGACAGGANGCCCTAGANCTAATAGAACCGGTTGAAAAGGAAGCTCGNGAAATACTTGGAGATTCCATATGGGGTAGTGATGATGAATCGCTAAGTGGTGCTATCGGAAGACTATTGAAAAAAAATAATCTCNCNCTGGGGTTGATGGAATCGGCCACTGGAGGAGCACTGGCTTCATCACTAACTGATATCGATGGTTCATCAAGTTACTTCAAGGGCTCAATCGTGACATATGCGACCGAAGCAAAAATTATGGCGGGTGTATCTTCCGAGACAATCGAAACGTCTGGAGTTATTTCTGAAGAAACAGCTACAGCAATGGCCATCGCTGCTCGCGTCAAGCTAGGGTCTGATATTGGAATCGGGATTACAGGCATCGCTGGTGGCGAAGAAGTGGAAGGTCAACCACCAGGAACCATGCATATTGCGTTAGCAGACGAACAAAACAATGTCACATATTCTCACTCCCGNTACTACCAAGGACGTGATGCAGCAAAACGCCGAGCAGTGCTCACTGCATTAACAATGCTCAGACAACACTTAATGAAGCGGAACTAGCAATGCTCATCTGGTGCACTGGTATAAGTGGATCTGAGCGAACCGAATACTTGGAATCTGCCGCAAAAGTTATTAATGAAGATCTCCTTGATCCCAGAACCGCAGAAGTATTTGATGTAGGACAGATGCTAAATGCCGTTCCGGAGCATCTCCGACACTCCGACAATCCTACTGATTTGNTGGATGGGAACGAAGACTTNCTGAGGTTGCATCGATTATCGGCTCTAAACGAGCTAGAGTCTCAGATTAATACCTCAGACGCAGATATTAAAATTATTTCTACGCATGCTGCATTTCTNCGAGGNAGTCGCCTCGTTTCAGGAATGGATATGAATCTCTTAAGACAGTTTTTTGCGGATAAGATAGATTTATTTCTCACCATCTCTCACGATGCGAATATCATCTGGTCTAATCTNGAGAGCAGAAAAGAGTGGCAGGGACAACTNCGCCTAGCGGATGTGGTGGTCTGGCGAACATTTGAAAGCGCAACTACACGAATGCTGGCAGAATATTTGGATGTAAAATTTGTCGAACTCGCACGTCGNGCGGATCCTAGAGCAATTCAAGGACTTACAAAGTCTCCTACCGCTCCAAGTCTATATCTGTCATATCCAATCACGTCAATATTAGAGGAAGACGCAGCGTTGCTNGATCGCGCAGCTGAATTCGCAAACAAATTAACNGATATCGGATTTGTCGTATTCGATCCATTGAGCATACAAGATCTTAATTCACCNCAAACTGGTGAATTTNTACTCCTGGAGAACGACCCACCCATTGACCAGGCNAAAGAAGCTAATCGGTATATCGAGAGTCAAATACTTTCGAGGGATCTACAATGGGTTGATCAGGCAGATATGGTTGTCGTCTACTATCCCACAGAGCTAGTCTCGCCAGGGGTATTTGCTGAAATGTCCCATGCACGTGACGTTCGCATACCTGTGTATTTATGTGAATTTCCCGGCAAAGTCTCACCATTTCTTGGCATGTTCCATCAAGCAGCATTCACAACTATCGAGGACACAATAGANGGCTTGCAGAAAATATATAGTGAACGGTTGTGACTACTACNCACCTNTTCATACACTAAAAGCATGGACCCTATTCCTTTATCGTCAGGATCAAATACCTCGTGGGCGCTTCCACTTGCTAAACAAAATAAATGGATTTTNATCGACGCTGGCCCTGAGATTGACAGNCCTGAACCTTCGTATTCTTGGGACCTAATGCATGAAGCTCTGATCCGAGAGAACATTTCTCCTGAAAATGTCGACCTTGTTNTAATCACTCATGAACATATTGATCACGCCGGGCTAGCATATAAATGGGCAGCANGCGGAACAACAATATTGGCACACCCTTTTGCGCAAAATAAGTTAATTAAGGGTGATGCCGCTTTTGCAACGGATCGAGCGCGAAGACTTGAATATCTCAGAAAAAATGGCCTGCCTGATTCAATAGTAAGAGACTTAAATGAGAACAGCCTTGTCCCTACCTTGAGGTGGCAACCCTGCCCTGCCTCGGCTATTGCCACGATAAATCATCTAGATGAAATAGATCTAGCCGAAGACAAAAAACTTACAATTCTCTCAGCGCCCGGACACACCCGAGGAAATCTAGTGGCATATATCAAAGAGGATTCATCTCTATTTTCGGGTGATACATTGCTGGAAAAAACCATCCCTACCTCTGGCCTTCATTTTGTCGAGGCTGAGGCCGAAAACACTAGCGCTGCCGTTCAAAATTACAAGCGCTGGCCATCACTGCCAGCCTTCATACAATCAGTTACTGAAATTCAAAAGAAACAAATNAGTACTATTTATCCTGGACACGGTCCCCAGATTAATAANCCCGATCNTGTTTTCCACAGATTCCTAAAACACCATAAAAAAAGAGGGGANCGAATCAACTCNTTACTTNAAAATAACGAAGACCTCANTACNTATATGATCGCCAAATTGATGTTCCCNNGNGTNTCGAATCAGCAAATTGTACAGGCAATGATTGAAATTATCGGGCACTCAGATTTACAACACGTATCAAACTACCCAACAGCCATATAGAGTCTACTCAACCGCTAGGTGACGATAAAGAGTGGGTAGTCTTCTTGGCAAACTCTCGATATCATCGACCACTTCATATCCAATGTCATCACACATTTGTTGCAAATAGTCATGACCTTCTTTATCAACAGTAATCAAAAAAGGAGTGATTCCGTCACGCTTCGCCTCAAGAAGNGCTNGCTTCGTNTCGTGAACAGCATANTCTTTTTCAGTTCGATCTTTTCCATAACCGTGGTCTTGTGGGCGNCCATCAGAAACCATAATTAAAATCTTCACCTTAGAGTCATGCTCATTCAATTTATGAATAGTGTGCCTAATCGCTGGTCCCATTCGAGTGGATCGTATCGGTTCAATTTTACCTATTCGACGCTGAACTAGTGGCCCCATAGATTCTTCTAGATCTTTGATGATATGAAACTCGACGTTGTCGCGGCCATAACCTGAAAAGCCGTAGATACCATANGAATCTCCAATGGCCTCGAGTGCCTCAACTATCAAAACTGCCGATTCTTTTTCAAGATCAATTATCCTTTTNGGNGGCTCAATCATCTGGCTCGCACGTCGAGCAGCAAGCCACTGAAAGTATTTTCTTGGNTCTCCGTCAAAATCATCGTCNTCATCATCACCTGAGTTAGATTGACGTTGCTTTTCAATCTCTTCATCTGTNGATGCAGACATATCCAATAAAAATGCTACTGCAACATCTCGCTCCATCTTATTCCGCTTGTTGTAGACTCTTCCCGTTGGACCGATACCAGCTTTCTTATCAATATGAAACTCGATCGCAAGATCCACATCAAGCTCATCGCCATCTTCAACTCNNTTAATCTTCTTAAANACCTCTGGTCGCATCATCTCGAATTGTTTACGNGTTTCCATGACAAGACCNTGATGACGNCGAAGTGTTTCCTCGTAAAATTCNGGTTCTTCCTCTGCTTCATGAAATCTNTGTCCAACTCGNGTCCATCGAGGACGATAATCTGAAGCNCTGAAGTCCCACTCATCGTAGTAGGACCAGTCTATTTCCATCGGTAATTCCTGCTCGTCGCCATCACCCGGACCGCCTGATGACTCATCCGACCCTTCACTGTCGTCATCAGATTTTCCTTCACCGGAAGGTGTAGCAGCCTGCTCAAGATTTTCCAGAAACATNCCNAAGGATTCATCTAAATCACCCTCAGCCCACTCGGCAATAGTGATTTCTACTGAATTNTCTAATAATTCTTTCAGNTGNTCCTTNGTAAGAGGAGCACCCTCGCCGTCTACTTGGCCCTCTTGCTGCTGCTTGAGTCGAGCCAATAATTGCACAAGCTCAGGTTTGAAATCACCACGAAATTCAGGTTGTGGTGGATTTTCAAATTCAATTTCTTGATCATTTGACTGCATATCCAACGGCGGGCCATCACCCGAGGGCATTGCCGGCTGAATACTCANCATATCTTCAGAAGGCGAATCAAAATCAAATTTACCGTCTGCCATGGCAGGGGTAACATTTGGAATTCGCTGGGCGATATCGAAAATAGCTGCTGCTGCCTCGGCAGAATCCTGAATAGTTGCGTCGTCTTGCTCGACAATTTTCAACGCAGACAGACCACTTTCCAGAAACTCCCTGTACACGGTTGGCCAACGCATGGTCTCTGGTCTTCCCAAAGATGTCCTAAGTAAATTTTCGACAAAAGCCGCNCNCAGTGGCATATTCTCTATTCGTGGACGACGATTACCTTCATGAGCTTGCAACTGTCGAAGCCATTTTCTAATTCCACCATATTCGCGACTTACGTATGCATCGACTCTAGTGTCCTCTACCACCGTGAAAATACCTGAAATAAGAGTGCGNTCATCAAATACATTGAAGTATCTTTGCATCGCAGTAAGTGCCGTAGATCCTGACACCTCATCTGATTCTGATGGCTCTTCTACACTAGACTGAGCAGATTCCTCGCGCTCAAGAAGAGTGGCACCTGTATAAACTCCAGGCTGATTCCACTTATAGCCAAACGAGTTGAACTCTATCCTTCCCGTCTGATGGGTAGCAAATACCTTATATGATTGGAAATTAGCTTCCTGCTCGTCAAACGTCGCTACAAAGGGCGGTAAATATATAGAAGAACCTTCAGTCGTTGCCACCGACTCCTGCACCCATCCAATATTCTGATCGACAAGTTCTTCAACTGAATAAATACCAACTTGCTCACCAGTTAGGGCTTTAGCATACATGCGTAATAATGTGTTTATTGAAGCAAGCTCTATTCGCGATGATAGTTCTTGCAGTGAATTTTCTGCTCTAGTCGATTCGAGTCGAAAAAATGCTTCCGCACCCTCAGCGTTATTCTCGACTGTCAAGATTTCTTCACCAACCGCTGACCACCTCCGTAACTGATCAGGAGTCAGTCGACTATTCACAAATGGTACGATCTTTAGATACTCCATCGCAGCAGTTGGACTACCTATCGCAATATTCGAGGCAAAAAGAATATGTTCGGCATGCGTATCTTCAGATAATTGACCTAATGACTCGGCCGCATCTGCGAACAGGGGAAATGCTTGCCTACCGACTTCACTCGTAACTTTAGCGGAAAGATCGAGAAAGTTTGCTCGATGCTCTGGACTGATAGATGTGATTAATGACGGGCCTCGCTCGAAGTAAAGTCTGGTGTCTGCCCACGACGCTCGCGTGACGGCTCGAGCAAAGCCAAGAAATGGTTCTCTGTCAGATGACTCGAGTTCACCGAATATTCGGGTAGCGCTTTCGAGGCATGTGCTAGCTAGTTCATAGGACCGTTCAGTAAGTGCATCAATAATGCCTACTAACTTCTCTATGGAAGCAAGCGGTAAGAATTCTAACAAAGCCGGAGTGTGTTCAAAATAAGCAGCGGATAGCGTTCCGGACTTCCAATTGCCCCTAAATAGTCTATCGCCCTGAGACGACCATTCTTCAAGCTCATCCAAGCTCAGGTATTCCAAAACAGAGGGAGTATATTTAATAAAAGAAGCCGCCACCAACGACGACTTCTCCGCAATATTTGCAGCCAAATCAGCCCATTTAATGATTCCTTGGAATTCTATTGTCCCATGTATAATTGGACTGGCACGAAAATATTCAGTGGCAGCCTCCCAAGCTCTAAGACTCTGACCAGCAAGTCCAATTCCGGTTTCGGCCCACTTATCAAGTTCAGACTCACTAAGAACATCACCTAAAAGCTGTGCACTCTTCTTAAATTCTTCCGGCAAAGATGCCCCAAAGCCTTGGAGCTGTTCCTCATAACGAGCTACTAATCCATCTACATAAGATTCTGGCATTTAGATATATTCTCAAGCATTTATATAATTAACATACTGATTATTCGTCAAAAATAGAAGTTACTACTTCTTCAATTGACCTCTGAACCTCCATGTCATCAGTTAAAGCCCAGACAACCGAAACCTGACATGCCCGGCGAGGTGAAATCCCAGCCGCAATAAGCTTACCCGCGTAGACCAGTAATCGAGTAGATACACCTTCGCCGAGNCCGTGCTCTTTTAAATTTCTGACTTTTTCAGCAAGCTTGGCTAAATCTCTCGAGTACTCAGGTGATGCCCCTGACTCAACCTCAATAATTGCCGACTCCTGATCGCGATCAGGATAGCCAAAATCAATAGATATAAACCGTTGCCGAGTTGAATGCTTCAAGTCCTTAAGCGCCGACTGATAACCCGGGTTATATGACATCACCAACAGAAANCCATCGGCGGCCTCTANCAATTCGCCGCGCTTCTCCACTGGCAACAGCCGTCGATANTCCGTCAATGGATGAATTAAGACAGTCGTGTCTTTCCGAGCTTCAACAACTTCATCAAGATAACAGATTGCTCCAGCTTTAGTTGCCCGCGTTATCGGGCCATCAATCCATCTGGTTTCGTCACCCTCAAGCAGATATCGGCCAACCAAGTCCGATGCTGTCAAATCTTCGTGACATGCAACTGTTATTAGCGGNACACCATCTGAGGAGGCTTCCCCAGCACTGTTTTGCAGTCGCCAAGTCATATGTTCGATGAATCGAGTTTTTCCGACTCCGGTAGGACCCTTCAAAAGAACAGGAATATTATTCTCATAGGCTGCTTCAAAAAGACTAACTTCATCATTGATTTCCAAGTAGTATGGCTCTTCTGTTAGCCTAAAATCTTCAACTGCTAGCTGAGTGTAACCTTCATTTTGTTTAGTCATTTCGCCTCTGTCCGTAATCAATTTCCCATGTCAATAAGTCACCCGGAGAAGAATTACTCTCAACCGAAATAAACGCCAACTGATGCGCTATATTAACCAGCCTTACGCTTACGCGCCCACCCTCTCAAGCAAGCTAATCCACGCTTCTTCTACCCGATTATTAAATTCGGCAACTGATGAGTCATTACGAATGACTACATCTGCAAATTCTTCTCGTTCTTCCATAGACATTTGCGAATCAATGCGCGCCTGAGCTGAATCTTCATCTAAATTATTTCGTTCCATCAAGCGTGATCTCGTGATATCAACCGGTACGCTAATAACCCATACCTCGTCGCATAAGTCCTGCCAGTCAGCTTCAATAAGAACGGCTGCCTCCAAAACTATTACCACATCGTTATCTTCTGCCTTAATTCTACTTATTTCTGCCTCGGCCAATAATCTAATTTCAGGCCACACAATCGCATTAAGTTTCTCGAGGCCATCAGGAGATGAAAAAATTCTCGGTCCAAACACGGCACGATCTATTTCCCCATTTCCACCGACGATATCATCACCAAACTCCGCTACTACTTTGTCAAAACCTCGCGTACCTGGTGCGTAAGAGGCGTGGCCAAGTAAATCGCCGTTGATAATCTGAGCACCAAGTTCGTCAAAATGCTCCGACGCCAAACTTTTACCCGACGCGATGCCCCCAGTCAGTCCTATTACAGTCATAAATCCTCGCCTTTAGTATTAACTCACTCCCAAATAAAATCTAATTGCCAGAAGCTTTCTTGAGTTCTTCTATCAATGCCGGAACTACTTGCTTATAGTCACCAATGATTCCATATCGAGAAAATGACCAAATATTAGCTTCTTCATCACGGTTAATTCCAACAATGGTCTTAGAACCTGAACAACCTGCCATGTGCTGGCTTGCACCTGAAACAGCAACTGCTAAATACAAATCTGGTGTCACCACCTTGCCTGTAAGGCCCACCTGTTGACTTGGTGGATACCAACCTAGGTCAACCGCAGCCCGAGATGCGCCAACCGCAGCCTTATCTAACCCGATTGCAGATGCTATCGATTCCATTTCACCAAAAGCCTCGGCATCGCCTAAACCTCTGCCGCCACAAACAACAACCGTAGCGTCCTGAATTTGTAAACCTTCAGAGGTAGCCGCTTCCGTGGCTATGATCTCAGTTCTTGATTGACTTGCAGCAGGTAATTCAGTCGACGTCGATGGACCGCTACCTCCTTCTATGACCTCAAATGACTTCGCCCTAACCGTAGCAATTGCTGGGCTCGTCGAAAATCCATAAGTAGCCATCGCATTCCCACCAAAACAAGGACGAGTTGCTTTAATCGAGCCTCCCTCCTCAGAGATAGACACACAATCCATTGCAACAGCGGTTCCAAGTTTATGAGAAAGTCTGGGCCCCACTTCACGACCAACAATACTCTGGGCAACCAAAATCACATCTGGGCTCTCTGCCTCAACAGCTGACTGTATTGCCGAAATCCATTGATCTCCGCGGAAGTCATCATACTGGGCATCATCACTGGCGTAAGCTGTATTTGCTCCAGCACAAGCTCCCACAGCTTGGGATGCGCCTGCACCCAACAATGTGACGCTTACGTTTCCGCCGGACGCTATTTCAGATGCACCCGCGAGCAGCTCACGCGTTGTTGCACTTGCCGATCCTTCGTCTAATTCACCTATAACTAGAATATTGTGTGACATTTTTCACTCTTCCATTTTCTCTGCATCACTAAAAGTAGTTACTGCAATTTCACTTAAATTAATTTATCCGCCTGCAATCTTTGCACAAGCGCAGCGGCCTGTTCCTGAGGGGTGTCACCACCCATAAATTCAACATTCGAATCAGTCTCAGGAATAAATAACTTCTCAATTTTTAACCTTGAACCCGATGCTCCCACATCAGATGCATCAAGACCTAGTTCGGCTGCCGAATATTGCGTCACCGTCTTCTTCGCAGCTGCCATGATTTGAGGCAACTTTGGATATCGTGGTTCGCCAAACTCGTTCGAAACAGTCATCACTGCAGGTAAGGCCATTTGAACCGTTTCAAATCCGTCAGTCAACACACGCTGAACTGAAACGTTACCATCCGCATAACTAATATCCTTAGCAATAATTGCCGAGGCCCAACCTAGCTCCTCAGCTAGTAGCAGACCTACCTGTCCCATGTCCCAATCTGCAGCCTGGCGGCCACAAAATACAGCATCTACATCACCGAGCTCTCTGATGGCCGCAGCCAACACCTTAGCTGTCGTGTAAGAATCTCCATCTTCAAACGCATCATCATTCAAAAGCACACCTTCATCGGCACCCATAGCAAGTACTTGCTTGATAGCAGCACGTGCAGAATCAGCGCCCATAGATATGACCGTGACCTTAGCGTCGTCACCGCCGGCTTCCTTTATCCGCAACGCTGCTTCAGCAGCTATGCCGTCGAACTGAGAAAGAATTGGTGAAATTCCTGGTGCCGGAACAACTGAGTTACTCGCCTCATCTATTTTAAAAGCTGACGGCGGAGTGTCAGGGTCTGGTATTTGTTTCGCACATACTACTAAATGCATTTTTCCCCCTTGATTTCTTCTGCATATCCAGTCTACTTGTCAACCAAATGTGGTCTCGTAGACGAATTAACTTATAGGACGATGATATCTCAGCTCACCCTTGTGTCCATCCCTAGATTCTGCGGATTCTTGGATTAATCACAAGTATTTTAGTGTNCNGGACCAAGTATCGGAAGAGTATCAGTNATTCGGNNGAAAACTAAATAAATTTGCCTACTCCTCAGGGTCAGACNTTTCNGTGCTCGGAGGGCCAAAGACGGCGGTCTCAAGTAATTCAGCAACATCGAANGGNTTAATTCTACCCTCTTCCTCAGGTTGAATTGACGGAACTCCATCTTCAAACATTTGAATACAAAAAGGACAATTACTAATTACCTGACTNGCNCCTGTCGACACNGCTTCCTCTGTTCGAACATGGTTCACACGTCGNTCACCAATTTCNTCTTGCCACATGTTGCCGCCACCTGCCCCACAACATAGTCCTCTACTCATATTTCGCTTCATTTCNACTAAGTTGGCGCCGGGNACGAGCTCAATAATTTGACGAGGAGCATCATATGTGCCGTTCATACGTCCCAAATAACATGAATCGTGATAAGTAATATCAGCNGTGACNGCATATTTNGGCTTCAANTCACCCTCAGANAAGGCCTTTGCAAGAAACTCNGTGTGGTGTAGAACCTCGAATTTTCCATCAAATTGCGGATATTCATTCTTAAAGGTATTAAAGCAATGAGGGCAATTCGTGATCACTCGTTGCACTCCCTTAGATTTGAACGTTTCNATTAATTGCTGAGCCAGGATTTGGAACAAATACTCGTTNCCNAATCGACGAGCAGGATCACCATTACAGGTCTCTTCCTGACCTAGCACGCCAAANGANGTNCCAGCTTCTCGNAGCAACTTGAAAACAGACTTTGTGATTGGCAAATTACGTTCGACCAACGATCCAGANCANCCGACCCAGTATAAATACTCCTGTGATCCATCGAAAAGTGGGACATCGCCAAGTCCATCCATCCAAGTTGTTCGTTCNAGTGCNGTCCCCTTCCANGGATGGCCNCNCATCTCAATATTTTCCAAAGCTTGCTGCGCATTCGCAGGCAAACGAGCCTCATTCATNACTAGAAAACGTCTCATGTCTACGATCGTAGGAACGTGCTCGATAAGNACCGGNCATTCCTGAACACACGCTCCACAAGTTCTNCAGGCCCACAAAGATTCATCTTTAATTACATCACCAACCATCGCGATAGGTGACACGTCTCTACCAGCATCACCAGTCGCATGTCCATGATCCTGAACAGACGGACCTACCTCGGCAAGATGTCCCTTGAGATCTTGAATCAGATGCATAGGAGACAACGGTTGTCCCGCTATGTTTGCCGGACACACCTCTGTGCATCTTCCGCATCGAACACACGCATCCAATTCAAATAATTGCTTCCATGTGAAATCCTGAATATAGCCAACTCCAAAAACNTCTTGTTCCTCAATATCCTTAATCTCACTGAGTCTTCCCGGAGAATCGGTNCTCAANAAGAAGGCATTAATCGGCGCAAAAATNANATGATCGAGTTTTGTAAATACAATCATTCCAAGCCAAGAAAANGCAAGGACTACATGAATCCACCAAGACCACTTATGNAGANNNAGTATCTGACTTTCGGGATTATCGATGCNACCAGTACTAAACCCAAAACTATTGATGAGATGAGCCAAGACCCAAGAAACAAAGGACCAGCGCGCCCAATCTGGATGAGANACTAGTTCAGTTTCAATAATTCGTGCTGCCTCAACNACAAATCCGGAAATGAGAATTANTCCAAGACCAACNATGATTAAATGATCNTCGAGTCTCTCGTCCCAACGAATCCGATGGTGAGAGACAAAGTATCGTCGATAAAGAGNCATGCCCACACCGATAAGGCCAATTAAGCCAAATAGATCGCCGTAGAACGAGAAAAAGAGNTAGTAAGGGCCGTGCAAAAAATCAAGCGGCGTGTCGTCTTGAATTGCAACCTGAGCAGTNACAATAGTCANCACGATTATCGAACTTGAAATACACCAGTGCATTATTCCGGCATATCGATCACGACGTACCTTATCTTGTCCTAGGCCAAATCGNCCCACATTTTGAAGCCGATTACGAAAATTCTGAAACACNCCATCAGTGGGGCGACCAATCATCCACAAAGATGCATGTCGAACGAAACCATAGGTCAGTAATCCAACTAAGGCNGCCATGAATACATAGACAATCCATGGCTGGTTGATATTAAAAAAGGTTTCTCTGCCAGGAGTATCACCNGCTCTCGAACTAGCGAATACGCCGATCCCNGAGAGCCATAAAGCTGGAGCCCACCATGCNCCCAGTAGTTTTACCGAACCAACAAACGTTTTCGACTGCAGATCGTCGGTTGATTTTTTAGAGGTGGCTTGAGTCAAAATACTTTCCTAATCTTGATCATTCTCTGNNATGACNTTGTTTCAANTACTGTANGTTTCTCGTANATCTGTCTTTAATACTTTACCCANGTGGTTTCTGGGAAGCTCATCTACCCACTCATAAGAAGCAGGNGCCTTNTAGGAGGCGAGACGGGCCTTGACAAACGCAGTCATATCATCATCCGAAGGACCACTTGNNTCTTTTNTCGCTATACATACAGCCTTTACCACCTCGCCCCAATCNACATCCGGAATACCAATAACCGCTGCCTCAGCAACAGCAGGGTGTTCCTCTAGTACATGCTCNACCTCTGCTGGAGCAATATTCTCTCCACCNCGAATAATCATGTCTTTTATCCGGCCAGTTATGAAGAGATAACCACCCTCGTCAATACGTCCTACGTCTCCCGTATGGAGCCAACCATCCTGCAATGCANTGTCTGTCTCATCTTCCCTACCATGATANCCTCGCATGATTCTGTCACCACGGATACANATTTCGCCATCCTCTCCTGATGGCAGAACATCCCCTTCAATCGACATTATTGCTACGTCAATATCTGCCATAGGCTTACCCACTGANTGNAGTCGTTCTATCACTTTAATATCAGATGCTTCATCACCCGTTAGTCGGTGATCGTCAGTGCCTAAAAANGTAATTGAACCAGTCGCTTCGGTTTGACCAAAAGCGTTCATCAAGCCAACGTCCTTACCCGAAGGGCTAAATACATCGACCGCTCTCCTCACTACCTCGAAAGGCATCGGAGCAGCTCCATATGTAATAAGCTCCAATTTTGACAGATCATATTNTTCAAAATCATCTGCCTCCATAATTCGCTTGAGCATAGTNGGAACTACAAATGAGTGGGTTACNCCCTCCGTCTGGCACATATCAAGCCAAGCACTAGGATCAAAAGCAGGCAACAAAACCAAACGACGGCCAGAAAATACCGCAGACATCATCGTGGTAGCACCAGCAATATGAAAAAANGGAACCGACACNAGCATNACTTGTTGATCAGANACCGGATCNGGCGGTGACTGTGTATTNACTACCAACGCAGTAAGTGCTTGATAAGAAAGCTCAACACCNTTTGGCAATGAAGTCGTACCCGATGTGAAAATAATTAGAGTNATATCACTCTCTTCNATATCAACAAAGACTGGGATGTCCTCACCCGCGTCACGGAAAGCNTCGTATTTGTCATATGGAGNTTTATCAAAATCAAGTGTCACAACATTCTTTATTGGCGAATTTTCAATTGATTCATAGATGGGCATGTACCGCTCTTGAACAAAAAGNGTCTGNATATCAGTNGACTCAATCATGTACTGCAGTTCATCGGACTTCGCTCGGAAATTAAGTGGTATGAACGTGGCCCCTAGTGATGCTGTCGCATAATAAATCTCGACATATTCCAAGCAGTTGACNGCCATAACGCCCACATTGTGNCCTTTTTTTACACCGCGCGCTTGCAGCGACTGCGCCAATCTNTTGACCCGNGATTGCAACTCACCATATGTAAGTCGCTCATCCGGTCCTGCGAGAGCNATNCGATCTGGNACTATCGCATTAGTTATCGTCAAAAATTCTGCAGTGTTCATCGCCTAGCCCCCTNGNTAATTCGTCCTCTTTGTTACAACCAATTATTTACTTAGAGCGCTCATGATAGTTTTTGAAGNGAGTTTACGCTAGCGATTACGATAAATCTCACTAATTAAATCTCNTAANTGAAACTAATTATTTAACNAGAAATCTAANNNCCCTCATTAGCTAAAGCAATATCACGCTTAAACTGNGCCAANATNTCTACTTTTGTCGGATCAACCTCAGAAAATAACGCCAAATAAAATGANACCCATGANCCTAGAGAGCACGCCCNCATTATGGACTGGAGAGGCGTCTTTCCGCCCACATCTACATGCCATGCTTTTCGGCCCGCATTCTCGAAATGCTTTCTCGTTATACTCACTCGCAAACGATTGCGCGGGTGGGCGGGACTGGCATCAAGTAATATCACAAACCATGGATCTGACACCTCATTTGTTTGGTAACGCAGCGCGTCAGCAACTGCCCCCTCCAAGAGGTTGTGATTGAACTCAGGAACTGCAACGGGAACTGCCAGTCTTTTGGAATTTTCTGCTAATTCACCCGCCCACCTACGAGCTGCAACCTCAAGAAAGCCTGAGCCAACTATTAAAGGGATCCTTTCCAACATCTCGCCCGCGATCAATGCTGGTAAAGTAACAGCATCATCTATCACCGATAATTCCCACTGGTCTGACAATTGCATAAGATCTGCGATCACTGATTGGATATCATCATCACTGATTTCGAACAGCCCTAAACGAGACAGAATGGCCAGAGGCAAAAACACACCATATCCAATTGCACTTCGCGGCGTACCGCTCCAAGAATATGTCAAACAGGGCTGCCCAAGTCTGAGAGCTTCTGCTTGTAATGTCCCCCCAGTTGTAATCGCCAGACACATAGCGCCTGCTGCTGCTGCTGCC
>NZWK01000015.1 GCA_002701625.1 Chloroflexota bacterium | reverse complement strand
GGCCGACTACACTGATTACGTGAAGCAAAATCTGATCCGCAACTTTTCGATAATTGCCCATATTGATCATGGGAAGTCTACGCTTGCAGATCGCCTAATTGAAATTACCAATTCAATCGACTCAAAAAATATGCGGGAACAGGTTCTCGATTCAATGGATTTGGAGCGAGAGAAAGGCATAACAATCAAGGCCCAAGCCGTACGTATGAATTACATCGCCCCGAACTCGACTACATATGAACTTAATCTAATCGATACTCCCGGTCATGTTGACTTCTCCTATGAGGTGTCTCGAGCACTCGCCGCTTGCGAGGGTGCACTACTCGTTGTGGATGCTACACAAGGCATTGAAGCACAAACGCTTGCAAATGTTTATCTAGCACTAGAACTCGACCTCGATCTAATCCCAGTGATCAATAAAATCGATATGCCAGGTGCCGAACCGGAACAAGTCGCTCAAGAATTAGCCGACATAATTGGCTTTGGATTAGAAGAAATGATTTTTGTCTCAGCCAAAACAGGTGAAGGAACCGACGGACTTCTAGAAGCTATTGTAGATCGGATTCCAGCCCCAAAAGGTGATGTCGACGGTCCATGTCGGGCCCTTATTTTCGATGCTACATATGATGCCTATAAGGGGGTGTTAGCGTACGTGCGGGTAATGGAAGGCACTCTTCTTTCAAGACAAAAACTCCACTTTATGGTGCAAAATAGTAGCTTCGAAAGCGTTGAGGTTGGCTATTTCGAGCCCATGTTGAAGAAGACTGATTCACTCATAGCTGGCCAAGTTGGTTATATTGCAACCGGACTTAAGGGTGTCGCNGAGGCNCGTGTNGGCGACACACTGACAGTTGAGNCAAATCCGGCAAGNGAGCCNNTATCTGGTTATGAGCCNGCNAANGCNATGGTGTATGCGGGTATTTATCCCTCGGATTCAGAAGATTATCCNGCACTACGAGAAGCCTTAGAACGACTAACCCTNAACGACGCAGCTCTGCAATGGCAACCAGAGACAAGTGATGCACTTGGATTTGGATTCCGCTGTGGATTTCTTGGGCTCTTACATAGAGAAATAGTGCAGGAGCGGCTAGAACGTGAATTTGATCTTGATCTCATNGCAACGGCTCCCTCTGTAGAATATGAAGTTACGTTNCGAACTAACGAAGAAATTCTGGTGGGTTCCCCTGCCAAACTGCCTACCCCAGATCGTATCGCTGAAGTGCGAGAACCATGGGCCAAAGTGTCGATCACGATGCCTGCCCGATATATCGGTGCGGTCGCAAGTCTCGTATCAGAACACAGAGGAGAGTTCGGAGAAATCGAATACATTGATCGACAGGATGGATCAACAGGGTCAGACACGTCGAGAGTACTCGCAAACTATTCTTTACCACTAGCAGAGATGCTTGTGGATTTCTTCGATACGTTGAAGTCACGTACACAGGGTTACGCCTCGATGGATTATGACATTACCGGGTATGAAGCNGCATCGGTAAGCCGACTTGATGTCCTAGTGAACGGAGAATTAGTTGATGCACTCTCTATGATTGTGCCTGCCGATGCAGTAGCAGAACAGGGTCGCAAATTGGCAAAAGCACTTAAAGAAGANATNCCTCGACACATGTTCGAGGTCCCCGTCCAAGCTGTGGTAGGCGGAAAAATTGTCGCCCGTGAAACCGTAAAGGCCATGCGNAAGAATGTTCTTGCTAAGTGCTATGGCGGCGATGTCAGCAGAAAACGGAAGCTGCTCGAAGCACAAAAGGCNGGAAAGAAAAGAATGAAAGTACTTGGCAACGTTGAGGTGCCACAGGACGCATTTCTTGCCATGATGAAAAACCGCGGCTAAGAGATACACCACAGGTTATTCTAATTCCAAGACCTCACNNAGAACCGNNANAATAGCCTCGCAACTGATTGCGACAAGCACATCNGTACTGCACGCTCAATTATTTGGTCATGCAGCACGAACAGTTAGCTACAAAGTGGCCTGGTTCTACCTCTTCGAGGACAGGAACCGTGTCCGAGCATTTACACTGATCTTTCTTGGTACATCTNGTTCGAAAGACGCATCCCTTTGGTGGATTTAGCGGGCTCGGAACATCACCTTCAAGAATAATACGCTCTCGATCTCGCTCAACAATTGGATCTGGAATCGGAATTGCTGAAAGCAATGCACGTGTATACGCATGTATCGGATTTAAGTACAGTTCCTCAGAATCAGCGAGCTCTACGATATGTCCCAAATACATAACTGCGATCCTGTCACTAATATGTTTTACCACTGACAGGTCGTGAGCAATAAATAGATANGTGAGATCAAATTGTGTTTGCAAGTCCTCTAAGAGGTTCACCACCTGAGCTTGAATCGATACATCCAGCGCTGATACAGGCTCATCACAAACTATGAAGTCTGGCTCAACAGCTAGCGCGCGTCCAATACCAATACGCTGACGCTGCCCTCCGGAAAACTCGTGAGGATATCGTCTTGCATATGTTGGGTTAAGACCCACCGCGTTCAGAATATAGTCGAGACGATCACGGCGTTCAGCTCCCTTGTAGAGTCCATGGATCGCAAGAGGTTCAGAAATAATTTGCGCAACGCTCATTCTCGGATTAAGCGAAGAAAAAGGGTCTTGAAAGATCATCTGCATTCGTCGACGAAAGCGTCGCAGGCCCGCACCTTTCAATTCAGTTAGCTCTGTGCCGTCAAAGTTCACTGATCCCTCTGTGGGTCTGTGTAACTGAAGAATTGCGCGGCCAGTTGTCGATTTTCCACAACCTGACTCTCCGACCAAGCCGAGTGTTTCGCCCTTTTTGACGTCGAATGAAATGCCGTCCACCGCACGCACATCTGCTACTTTCCGCTGAACAAACAGCCCAGAAGTGACAGGGAAGTACATTCTCATTCCTTGCACCGATAGTAATGTTTCTCCAGTTTTCGCTGTCGATTGACCTTGAGTAGTTGCGCTTTCAGTAGTCACGATAAGCCTCCAATTAACCTCAGATTTTTAATCCAATATTTTTTGATTATGATGCAAGAAAATTTCCTGCTCTGATTTTTTCTTGTTACTAGTTAACATTCATACAGCANGGGCAATCTGCCACCCAATGCCCCGGCTCAACTTCAACCAGCTTAGGATTATTTTCTTTCGTAGTTGAACAATTGCAACCACCNTCTCGGGTGCACCTTGGTCTGAACGAACAACCATTTATTTCTTGAACAAGTAGTGGTGGTTGCCCTTCGATAGTAGCAAGTCGAGTATGCTCCGTATCATCAAGTCGTGGCACAGATGCCATGAGACCACGTGTNTAGGCATGCTGGGGATTCTTAAAGATATCGACAGCCGAACCTGACTCAACAATCTGACCCGCGTACATAACGTTCACCCTATCGGCATATCGTGCGACCACACCAAGGTTATGTGTTATGACCAACACAGCTGTACCCAGCTCACTGGACAAGTTCGCCATGATTTCAAGAATTTGAGCCTGAATCGTCACATCAAGAGCAGTAGTAGGCTCATCCGCAATTAAAAGTTTTGGATCGCAAGAAAGTGCCATCGCAATCATAACTCGTTGTCGCATTCCTCCTGAAAACTGATGTGGGTAATCCTGAATGCGCTGTTCTGCTTCTGGAATTCCAACCATTTGCAGGAGCTCTACTGCCTTCNNGTTTGCTTCCTCATCATTCATGCCGAGGTGAAGCTGAACAGCTTCACGNATTTGTTGGCCAATCGTCAATACTGGGTTCAAGGAAGTCATCGGTTCCTGGAAAATCATAGCTATTCGGTTACCTCGGATAGCCCGCATCTCCGCGTCAGACACGTTAAGCAAGTCAAGTCCATCAAATGTAATAGAACCACCGACAATTCTTCCTGGTGGGTTAGGAATCAAGCGTAAGATCGACATCGCAGTCACGGACTTACCACAACCTGATTCCCCGACTAGGGCTAATGTTTCACCCTCATCAATTCCCCAGGACACGCCGTCCACTGCGCGCACAGTTCCTTCATCAGTAAAAAAGTAGGTCTGTAGATCTTCAACCTCTAACAGTCTAGCCATGTAACCTCCTGCTTATGCGGCTAANAAGAGAGCCGCAATCCCCCCAAATTTATTTCTATCCGCAGAATAGTACCTCAAAATCTGCCCCGTGAGTAGTCTTTCTAAAAAAACTACTGGTACCGAAGGTGGGACTCGAACCCACACGCCTCTCGGCACGTGATCCTAAATCACGCGCGTCTGCCAATTCCGCCACTTCGGCACAACCCTATCTTAGCCGGAAACATTCGACAATGGATAGTCCAGAATGACTGGGTTAGAAGAA
The DNA here is from genome assembly GCA_002701625.1 of Chloroflexota bacterium. The sequence goes on along the minus strand of NZWK01000015.1, from coordinate 5,601 downwards.
ATCAGACTAACGAAATAGAAAANAAATCATAGGGAANACCATCGCGAATAGCAGACCGCCACACATGACTCCAATGATCCAGTTTGAGTTTTTGGGCTTTTCAAAGTGATCCGCTGTCACATCACACCAATCCTCTGTGAGATCAGGATCCAATTCACCCTCACGCGATTCAAGCCAACCAGGTTCATTCATCTATGAGTCCTTNAAATAATCATCGACGTAAAATAACTAANTAATTNGATTTGCTAAGCTGTTATGGTAATCAATGTTAGGAATTAAAACTTGTCTGACTCAGCCATTACTCTAATAATTATGAGTATCTTTGCAATTGGATATTCATTTTGGATCGCAAGAAATGCCTATATACATGGCGTACGAAAATTTAGAATTTGGATACTAGTCGTCTCGATCTGGTGGGTTGTCGTGATCATACAACTCAGAGTTTTTTTTACTCAATAACAAATTTAACTCATGNCTAGATCATTAAATTNCTACACTGTGCTCTGATTAACAATTTCTATCGGACTTATGCCAGGCGGGGAAAATCCAAGTATCTGACCATAGAAAGAAAGCTCAGATTCGAGTGTTTTTATGATGTTCGCGGCCTGCCGAAAACCGTGCTGTTCGCCTCTAAAAGTCATATAGACATGGGGTAATTTATTTTGAANTAAGCCGTNCACCATTAGTTCTGCCTGTGCTGGCGGAACTATTTGATCTTCCAATCCTTGAAAAACAATCACCGCAGCACGAATTTGATCAGCGTAGTGAATTGGAGATCGACTGACGTACACGTCTCTAGCAGCAGGATATGGTCCCATCAGTTGATCGAGATAACGCGATTCAAACTTGTGAGTCTCTGTTGCAAGTATCTCTGCATCTGCGACTCCGTAGTAGCTCGCTCCGGCCTGAAACACGTCGTGGAACGTTAGCGCGCACAAGGTAGTGTACCCTCCAGCACTACCACCCCTAATCGCCATGCGGCTTCCGTCCACATCACCTCTTTGTTCTAGGAATCTGGCAGCAGCTATGCAGTCAGCCGTGTCGAATACTCCCCACTGATTCCGCAGAGCATTTCGATAAGCACGGCCAAATCCACTACTTCCACGATAATTAACATCTACAACAGCGATTCCACGACTGGTCCAATACTGAATAGCGAGATTATATGAGGTGGAAGTTGCCGACGTAGGTCCCCCGTGGCTCATCACTAATAGAGGAGGCTTCTCATNGGGAGCACCTTGGCTATGAGCGTGCTTNGGTGGATAGAATAAAGCGAACGACTTAGCACTCTCAGTTGTATCGAACTCAATAAATTCTGCTTCGGATATAAATGAAGCATCGATAGTTGCTTCACGACTCTGCCGCAGCGTATTAATGGTATTTTCAGCTAAAGATATTGACACAAGTTCCGCTGGGACAACCGGTGACGAGCCAATAAAATAAATGACATCATTTAACACAGATACGTCTGAAATTGAACTGTAGTCGTTTTGTATTTTTTCGGGTACCGAGTCTTCGCGTCCGACTTTTATAAGAATGTCACGGTCTCTATCTTTATATGTACAAATAACAGATGAATCAGCCATGAAGTCATATGATGAGAATCCAAATTGCCAGTCCGGCCCAGCAAAATCGGCATCCAATTCGACAAGCCGAGTTATCTCTTCGTTCTCAAAGAAATAAAGGTTCCACCAACCTGAGCGGTCACTAATAAAGTGTAAGACTCCATNTGGGCTCCAAGTGGGCTGGGTAATTGATTCTTCACTTCCGCCAGCAATCAGTTTTCTGTTTGACAGGCCTCCATCACTATTAATTTGAGCCATATGAAGTTGNGTACCATCCCATGGCATATTTGGATGATCCCAACTCAACCAAGTCAANGTGAGGCCGTCNGGNCTGATTTTGGGTGATGAAACAAAATCTGTTCCNGAGAAAATTACNCGNGGNNCNANNCTCCCGTCAGACGGGAAANACACAATNTGATTNAGNATNTGNTCCGGNTCGANATGNTTNTCTTGNACNCAATAGANCGTTGATCCGTCAGNACTNACNGTGCCATTCGCATANCGCAAAGAATTNGNTNTTTCAGGANCGAGGAGTNATNGCTACNGGTTCNGATTCTTCGTCNTCAATTCGNTAAACTCTNTGGTCNNTGAAAGACACNGCGAAGATTACACCNNCNTGTACCCANTACTCTCCNCCTCCGTANTCNTGNACACGAGTACGNGTATTAAAGNTACTNGGNGTGCATTCTGAGNAATCACCNNNNGATGNNAGNCGAAGNAGNACNTGCCTGCCCATCTCCGATGGACGNGACTCTATCAAATAAACCGAATCTCCGGAAGCAGAAAGTGCCTGGAGGCTTGTGCCTCCAGCGGCAATTTCACNTGCGGAAATCGGGGATTCCCAAGCACCAAAGGGTACAAATTTACCCATGGCTACCGAGTGTTATCTAGCGTCTTGGCTCACGGGGGCGAGCTTCGTTAACTCGAAGTTGTCGGCCACCATTTTCCTGTCCATCAAGAGCCTTGATAGCTGCGTTAGCTTCACTGTCGTTTGCCATTTCGACAAATCCAAAGCCCTTCGAACGACCTGTGTCGCGATCAATGATCACATTTGCATCATCGACGTTTCCGTATTCACCGAACAACTCTCTAAGGTCGTCTTCGGTCATTCTGTAAGAGATATTTCCACAATATATATTCACTAATTTCTTTCCTGTATCCAAACTCAAGCTCGTGAGACGTTCTCACTTCTGCGTTGAAAACAGTATCATAAAATTTGCTAAAGAAATTATGTCGAGAACTGTCTAAGAATAATCATCGCTTTCATGAAATTGATAACCAGCGTTGAGCTTAACTGAATTTGTAAACATGGCTGAGTAAATTGGTATCATCACGTTCGCTTTTTCCGGCGTGGCAGCAGGAATAAAAGAGGAGATAGAGGAATCCCGGGCCCCTCGTTACGTTAGTTCTGTTTAAAGAGGTGCCTCAATAATCAGGCCACGAGTCTCCAAATTCCGGAAGATTGTTCTCAAAAGTACAAAGTTTGCTCGAACCATCAGTAGAAACTGGGCACGGTATATCTACAAAATATTTTTCTCCTTCAGGTGTGAGTATTTTAATTTCATGCCAAAAGCTACCATCCCATTTTTCCATACCTACATCGACATAAGTTTTATACCGCGCGCAGTCATCACCTTCGTACGCTTTGACAGGATTTTCACCATATTCAACTTCACACCTCATAAGGACGTTTATTACCATGTCCGTCTTTTGTGACGAAGAGTAATCACTCACCAACCAGACCACGCCAAGAACCAATCCCGCAGGTAAAATTAGAATCATCATCAGTTCGCGAATAAATTTATTCATGTACGATTAATGATACAAGATTCAACATTTAAGCTTTTCATCTAACTAAAAGATCTGTTAATCTCGCACGATGAAAAATGCAATCACCTTGGCCGCAGCCACCGTCATCTCGATCGGTTTGATTGGGTGTTCGGGAGGGCCAGAACGTATCGCGTTCGTGAATAATGAGGAAATCTCGGTAATGAACGCTAATGGGATGGAAAAAATCCAACTCACTTCCGACGGTCATCCAAAAATATCAGCCGACTGGTCAGCTGATGAAAAAATGATCGTTTTCGATTCTGATCAAGATGGCGACACAGACATATTCACTATGAAATCAGACGGGAGTGAAATCACTCAACTCACCAGTAATAACGATACTGACTTTCTGGCTTACTGGTCACCAAATGGGAATACAATAGTTTTCTCCAGTGACCGAGATGGCGACTTTGAAATCTTCACCATGAATGCAGATGGAACCGATGTCTCCCAGTTAACTACCAACGATGACGCGATTGATCTACCTGCCGGCTGGTCCAACGATGGCAAGCAAATCCTTTTCACGAGTGACCGTGACGGGGATACCGAAATATTCACAATGAATACTGACGGATCTAATATTCGACAGATTACGACTAACGATGCTGAAGATGCCTTCCCAAGCCTCTCGCCCGATGGGAAACAGATCACATTCTATAGTGACCGAGATGGTGACTATGAAATATTTAGTGCAAATATTGATGGCACAAAAGTTCGCCAACTTACCAACAATCCAGCTGGTGATTTTGATCCGAGATGGTCGAGTGATGGAAATTTAATTTCATTTGCGAGCGATCGATATGGAGATGAGCAAATCTTCATTATGAACTCTGACGGTACAAACGTAGTCTCGACAGGGGCAGAAGGATACCCAGTAGACTGGATAAAATAGTTATCAGGTTAATGGCGAACTTGCTAGTGCCTGTAAGACCTCATTCTTGAGCACCACATCAATCCCTTTAGAGCTTGCGGTAAGCTCCACCGCACCCTCAGAAACTACAGGCAGCTTTCCTCCAACCAGCTGAGCAAAATAGCTGGTCTCATCAAATTGATGCTCCAATAAATCAGTCTTCCCGGCGGCGGCACAGATTTGAATTGATGCAGAATGACAAATCGGACCGGTCGGGTTATGTGGAGAGAAATCAACATCGAAATTTTTAAATAAGTCCGCTATTCTCAGTAATTCCATCGGGCCACCCGCATATTTCACATCTGGCATCATTACGTCATAAGCTCCTGCATCGAGATAGGGTTGAAAGCCAGACCGGCGAACATTCATTTCAAGTCCAGCTAAGCGCACACCAACCGTATTAGCCTGATGTCTCAACAAAACCAAATCTGGTATTGAAGCCAAATCCTCAACAATGGGACATTCAATCCAATATAAATTTAGTGACTCTGATGCTCTTATCAAATCTTGCGCTCCTTGGAAATTGAAGCGCCAGTGACAATCAACCATCAGTCTTGAATCCGGCCCAAGGGCATCAAATACGGCCTGAGTTCGCTCCAAACCATTTGTCATTGACTCTTGCATCTCGTGTCGCGATTGACCCGGAGAGACCTCATCAAACGGAGCCAGTTTAAACGCTGTATAACCATTTCTTTGAGCAAGCAATGCACTCTCTACGAATCCTTTTGGCGATCTATCGACAGTCCGTCGATTTATATTTGCGTAGATTTCAACGAATGATCGCTTAACACCTCCCAGAGATTCAGCTAATGAAACACTGTGACTCCTAGCCACGATGTCACAGAAACACTGCATAACAGCGGACGAATATGCAGCCTTGGGGAGAGAATCAAACTCCAATTGCGTTTCGACGCTCTCTACATCAAAAGATTTTCCCACAAGATTGTCTTTGGCTGCCAAGAACACATCAGTTACTTCGCTTTCCCTACCAGCCAGGCTCGCTTCACCTAACCCCTCGACACCATCAAAAGATGTCATTCGTAAAAATATCCAATTAGTCTTAGCAGTCACAGCTACTATGAAAATTTCAATATTTTTGACAGCCACGACGTTGGACATGTAATCGCTCCATTTGAAAGCATAATTTCAGTCACCGTAAGTTATACACTATGGTCTAGGTACGCATTCTTTCCAATGTAATTGTGATGTGCGAGTTAATAAACTCAAACAAATACTTAATGACAAAATTGCGATCAATCTTCTTGGCCAACCTTTCAGATGTAGAGTGTCGGCTTT
>NZWK01000014.1 GCA_002701625.1 Chloroflexota bacterium | reverse complement strand
ATACGTACTGCCTTCGTGGAGACATTTGAGCAGGTAAACATGCATTTTCGAGAATATTTTACTAGATTTTTCGGCGGAGGGCGTGCTGAACTTAAGTTGGTCCAGCCGGAAAAGCCGACTCTGAATCCTGAGNNGAGCGAGNAGGNAGNGCCNGATGAAGTTNCNGAAGGAGATGNNGGTNNNGGTGTCTTGGGTGGTGATAACTCCNTACTACCTGCNGATGGCGAAGCTGGTGTGGAAATTTATGCTCAACCTCCCGATAANCGGATNACTCGACTTGCGGCGTTATCGGGTGGTGAGAGATCATTGACTTCGGTGGCTCTGTTGTTTGCACTGCTNTCNGTTAATCCATCTCCGATCGTTGTCCTNGATGAAGTTGACGCNGCTCTTGATGAGGCAAATATTGNACGATTTGTTCAAACTGTNNGAGACTTTACNGGGGAAACACAGTTNATAGTGGTCTCTCATAGCCGNATTACTATAGAGGCAGCCGACTCGATATATGGCATATCGATGGGCNCTGATTCTACGAGCCAGGTGTTATCAATACAACTCGGTCACNCCGANGCTCAAAGTGCTGCATGATGGAATCATAAATGCGATTTCGTCGATCGCAGAAGGAATCTGACGTCGGTGATGTAGATCACGCCAAAATTCAAGAGGCTACAAAGAAAACTCGCCTATCGGTATTCAGTCGTGTAACCGGACTCTTTGGCGCTGANGCGATAACTGAGGATTTTTGGGAAGANTTAGAAGAAATTCTGATTAGTGCTGATGTCGGAGTAAAAACAAGTTTCGANATTTTAGATANTCTGAAAACCCAAAAATTCAAGACTCCTCTTGAACTNAAGAAGGCGTTGNGACACTCGTTAGTCCAAATACTNGAGTCNGTTGAGGAAACAACAGGAAAATTATGGCGCGGNAATGAACTGTGGCCCGATGCGGAAANNATTAATCCTCCAGCTGTTGTCTTAGTTGTTGGTGTNAACGGAAGNGGTAAGACTACTGTNATNGGAAGATTGGCATCGCTCTATATTGAGCAGGGCTATAGTGTNATTGCTGCTGCGGGCGATACCTATCGAGCTGCAGCNATAGATCAATTGCAAGCGTGGGGNCAAAAAATAGGTTTTGATGTGATTGCGCAGCAACCTGGNGCNGATCCTGCCGCGGTAGCCTTCGACGCAATTAACGCTGGAAAAGCACGGGCTTNTGATNTGATTATTGTCGATACGGCCGGACGATTGCAAAACAAGTCAAGNNTGATGGAAGAGCTTGGAAAAATTAAGNGAGTCATCACTAGGCAAATTGACAGAGAGCCGGATGAAGTATTACTTGTGGTTGATTCTACGACCGGACAGAATGGCTTAGCACAGGCTGAGGTCTTTACGAAAGAAGCTGGCGTCACTTCAATTGCACTTTCAAAACTTGACGGTGCGGGCAGNGGTGGGATAGTTTTCGCTATNGCGCAAGAGTATGGTTTACCAGTTAGGTTTGTCGGAGTGGGNGAGCANGCTTCGGACTTAATTCCNTTCGTTCCAGAAGCTTTTGTGGAAGCCTTACTGCTCGATCGGGATGACTGAGACTTTTACGCAGAGGCTTTAAATGACTCATCTACTTCTCTGGTACTTGGCTATGCTAGTAATTTCATTTTCAGTCGTGGTTCCCACGATGGAGTTTTTTCGATCTTGTAGATCTCAAGGGTTTGCATACGCACGAGTNATCGGAGTTGCGTTCGTTTCGCTGTTAGTGTGGATGACTCTTAGATTCGGAGTCAATATNTCTGTCATTACGGCTTCTTGTTTTTGGNTATTAATATTCTTTCTGTTAAGTGCATGGTTTATTNTCCACGATTTTTCNATCCTGCAGCGATTATGGGCACAGCGTCGAAAGATTTTGGTCGTAGAACTGATGTGGATTCATTTGTTTGGCATTATTTTATTNGCAAGATCNCTCGCACCTGACGCCCTTGCGACTGAGAAGCCAATGGACTTAATGATACTTACAAGTATTTTTCGGAGTGAAGCTGTTCCNCCTCCCGATCCNTGGTTTTCCGGCGTTCCACTTTCTTATCATCATCTCGGNCATTTAGCCGCAGTTATCATCGGTAAATTATCTCAACAATCGATAGGCATGNTNTTNAACCTNGCATTGGCNTCATCNGCTGCAACAGCAGGTACNGTCGCCGCCGTACTTGCGATCGANTTNNTACCAGACTTATCTGTATTCAATCGACGTAAACGCNTATTGGTTATCGTNTCTACNGGNNTTATAACGNTGTGTACGCTATTTCTCNTGGCACCTTGGATTGGTGTTTTGAATATTATATTTTCTAANGGGAATTTGACGAACATCAACTTGAATTGGTTGAATGTAGAGAACTTTCCCTTTGTCACTGATGTTCGCTATGGAATTCCAGATCAATGGTGGTGGTGGTGGTACACAACTAGAATTTTNGCCGACAGCTTTGCTGAATTTCCAGCATTCACCTTTTTGCTCGGTGATCCTCATGCGCATGTATACGGACTACCAATAGTCCTCACGCTGCTTGCGGTTGGACTCAGCATCTCNAAGANTCAATCCATACTAAGTGTGAAATACTGGTTTAGTCGACCTTTTAGNTTGNTTTTTGTGACCTGTTTATTAGCTTCCCTTTGCATGACCAATGTATGGGACTTACCTATTTCGTTTGCNGCACTACTTGGGGTGGTCTGGCTTTGCCAAAGGAATGAACAAAGAGGATATATTGATTCTTTGAAGTCGACTNTGAGCTTTTCAGTTCCAATCATAGTTTTATTAGGTATCATTCTGTATCCATTTCTCTCTAGTCTGACTCCCCCGGACACGGGCATCTCGCTCGTGATTGGCGAACACACGAATCTGGCACAATTACTATTATTTTGGGGCCCTGTTTTTTCTGTAATTATTGCGTCTGTATTACTGAACTGGCGTACAAATGACGTTGAGTACGCGGTTTTGTATACACCTATGAAGTGGGCATGTCTTGTCTTACTCATCTGGATCGTAGCCTTACTGTTCACGGGTAACGCTACCGAAATCTTTAGCCGCGCTACCGGCTGGGTGACTTTAGGTTTATTAACTTGTGGTATTTTCCTAGCTCGGTTNGCTAGTGCTAAAAGCAATGATCAACTTTGGCATGTCTACTGGATTATGGGATTAGCGCTTTTGATCCTCATTGGAACAGAACTACTACGGATTGAGGATGCNTTTCCAGGTCGATTGAATACCTTATTTAAAGGCTGGTTTATTAGTTGGGGCATCGCATCAGTTGCTGCTGGCGGTATTTATGGAACGTCTGTTGTCCTCCGCTCGACNGGAACTCTATCCACTAATAAGAGGGTACCTACCTTTTTATTAGNGGTACTGTGTCTTTTTGCCTTTAGTTCTATTATCTTTGTCCCTTCGATGGCGATTAGTCGAGCTTGGGAGGGGCAGACGCGTGGTCTGGATGCTACCAAATACATTGAGGTGCAACGACCTGGACTGGCNGAAGCTGTGAGATGGGCTGGAAATACTCTTGATTNGAACGAAGATCTGGTANTGCAGGCGGTAGGTGAGTCGTATCAAGGTGGAAATATGTTTTCAACCTTGACCGGAATTNCTACTGTATTAGCCTGGCCGAATCATGAGCGACAGTGGCGCAGAGATATTACGGAAACTGAACGTCGAACTGCTATAGATCATGTCTACCAAGATGGAGCCACTGGTCAAGGACTCGCAGCTCTTAGAAAATATAATATTAGTCATGTGCTTATTGGAGANTTTGAGAAAAGANTTTATGGCGCTGATGTGGTANCAAAATTTGAGGATTGGGAGATNGTGTTTGNGTCGTCTGATTCGACCATAAAGATTTATCAGCTAAATCAATCCGTAACCGAATAGTCTCGGATAGAATCTACTAATGTATCCNCTGANGACTTATCAAGCCCGAAGTAAAATCAGTCAGTTGGCTAAATTCCTTGTTCACAACCCCATTTTTTTAGTGGTTCTAGGTATAGCTATTTTTGCGTTCATTCTTCGAACAGTAAATCTTGGTGATAGAGCAATGCATCATGATGAATCGCTACACGCTGAATTCGCTTGGCGATATTTGGTTGGACTCGGCTATCAGCACGATCCGATGATGCATGGGCCATTGTTGTTTAATTTGATAGGTGCTGCGTTTTATTTGTTTGGCGATTCTGAATTCACCGCGCGATTACCGTTCGCACTGGCGGGATCGTGTCTAGTATTGTGTCCATTGCTGTTCAGAGAAAAACTCGGCTCGGCAGGTGTGTGTGTGTGTGCCCTGCTTTTATCGATATCGCCCTCGCTGCTCTACTACTCAAGATTTTCTCGCAATGACCTGTTGGTGACTTTGTTCACATTTCTANTAGTCGTATCTGTATGGAAATTGATTAGACCAAGGGAGCTGCCATGGTTCCGGCAGAGCGAGATTCGATCNAAGCTCTCAATCTGGCATGTGACTTTTGTGGTGGCCCTAAGTGGACTTTTCTTGACTAAAGAGTTGTCCTACATGATTGTTGCTTTACTTTTACTTTATCTAAATTTTGCNTTGGCTCATGAGTGGACGAGCCAGCGTCATGGCAATAAACAAACCTTTGTTCACCGAGTTAAGGATGGTATTTGGCTAATTCCTGGAAGTTGGATAGTTGCNAGTGTTTGGCCATTTCTCGATCAAACGCGCTATCGGCTTCGNTTGCGAACACGACCTGAAGCCGATGTTTTAGTGTTACTAGGCACATTAGTACTGCCTTTACTCGGCGCAACTNTCCGGATAGCGCAGCCCGAACTGTCGTCAAANTTTATCTGGCCTATTGTAGGTTTTCTTTTTGTGATGGCAGCATTAGTAGGACTTGCNTGGAATGCTCGGCTCTGGATCNATTGTGCAACCATATTTTATACATTACTTTTNCTTTTTTATACGACTTTTGGGTTAAATATGGACGGCGCACAGAGTCTTTTCTGGGATTCCTTGTCCTACTGGATTGATCAGCAAGAAGTAAANCGTGGCACTCAACCTTGGTTTTACTACCTCATGCTTGTACCGCTTTACGAGTTTCTCGCGCTTNTACCNGCATTAATTGGAACAATATATTTTGCAGTGCGTAGAAAAATTGATGGTTTTCTTGGATTGTTGTTAGTCTGGGGATTTGGGATGTTTGTCGGGCTTAGTCTGGCGGGTGAAAAAATGCCATGGCTGACTACGCACATTGCGCTTCCATTCGCGCTTTTAGCGGCATACTATGCTTCTCTGTTTATCCGGATAAAAGTTAGACTAACGCGTGTTAGAAAACTTGTAACAATAGTAGTTGGCTTTCCCTTGATACTCGCTATATTTCTGACTATGTGGACAAATATAGGACTTAATGTTCGCCATTCAGACACACCACTCGAACCAATGATCTATACTCAGACTTCTCCAGAGGTACCGCAATTAGCAACACGCATNATTAAAAGTTTGGAGAATGGTTCTAGTACAGGAATTATCTTGGACACTGACTTGGCCTTGTCATGGCCGTGGGCGTGGTACTTACGTGGGCGTAATGTGCAATATACCCCTGGTAGCGAACTACAGTCGGGNGATTATGAGATCGATCCGACGAAGATCGCGATACTAACTGAGTTGAGTAACTATCAGCGATATGACCTTATGAAGAATCATGGTTTAGTGNAACCGTATATGCATAGGTGGTGGTTCAGTGAAAATGANTATAGACAAGTGACGTGGCAACATGTTTTTGTAATAAGTGNTTGGCCCGATNGGGTAAAACGACTTGTTTCATTTTTGAGATTCCGAGGNGAAACACCACACGGCGTTGGGGCATTTATTGGCTTTCCAAAATAAATACTGAAGGTAGCGATGAGTAAAATATTGAAAATTTTAGTAGGATTGATANTGAGTNCAATCTTCATATATTTCTCTTTTCGACAAATCAATCTTGGTGATGTCCGNGCCCGTGGATTGCATTTTTCGTTCGTCTGGTTGNTGTCCGCGGTGCTACTCTACAGNGCNGGCGTNGNGCTTCGCGGGATAAGGTGGCGAATGATTCTNGCGAGTTCGACAGNCATTTCTACTCGGAACTCNATTTCACTTGTTGTCATAGGTATGTCAGCAAATAATATTTTACCGATGCGAACTGGAGAAATAGTGCGCTCCGGNATTCTCAGTCGTGAGACGGGAATGCCGACATTGACTGTTCTTGGAACTATTTTGCTTGAAAAAATTCTAGATACGCTAGTGCTTGTCGGACTGGCTGCGATTGCGTTGAGCGTGCTGAACCAAGAGGGATCCACATTTTTAATTGTCGGGGCGATAGTACTACTAACACTTGGTGCTAATCTCCTCTTTGTGCTTGTCAACGGNAGCATTTCTCGTCGATTATTGAAATTATTGTTTTTCTTGCCCGATCGAATTAATTCAATTGTTTCGGGTGTTNTTTCACGAGTTCAATCTGGCTTCGGGACGATAGAATCGAATCAAATTTGGATCAAGGTTGTGCTGATCTCTGCGTTAATATGGATTCTGGAATCGATCTCGTATTTGTGTGTAGGGGCCTCAATAGGAATATTTTTGAATATTACTCACTTCACGATCGTAACATCAGCTTCTAATCTAGCAATTGCNGTACCCTCAACGTCAGGTGGAATTGGNCCATTCGAATTTTTTGCAAAGGAATCATTAACCTTCGTAAGTGATATTTCNGTTANAGATGCCGCGGTGTATGCTGTAGTACTCCATTTCTTACTTTTAGCACCTGTGAGTCTTGTCGGACTATTTTTNGCTTGGATTCGCGGATTGAGCATTCTTAAGATCACTAGGCAGGATGGAGAGGCTATGCGTACAAAATGACCGACATAGAATTAAAAAATAAGCAGGTCGCTGTCATTGGCGGTGGTGTTACNGGATTGGCCGCAGCGTACCACCTTGTTAATAATGGTGTGGATGTAACAATTTATGAAAGAGGTGGGACTCTAGGTGGTCAAGTAAGAACTATCGAGGTCGGTGGAAACCAAGTAGAAATTTTTTATCATCACCTGTTTCGATCGGATACGGTTGTGATTGAACTAATAAAGAAATTAGGCCATCACGATGATTTGGCTTGGTTGCCATCTGTTGGCGCAATGCATAGCGAGACAAAAATCTATCCATTCGTNGGCGCTCTCGACCTACTCCGTTTTAATAAAGTATCGATTTTTTCCAGATTACGGTTAGGTTTAGCAGCACTTTGGCTNCGCTATGACTCAAATTGGCAAAAATACGAGGGTAAACGGGCATCGANNTGGATTAAGAAATGGATTGGAGATTCTGGCTATCGAGCGGTGTGGCGCCCNGTGCTGCGCTCNAAATTCGGAGCGCATTTTGAGGACATCTCTATGGCTTGGTTCTGGGGCAAAATTTACCTCAGATTTGCCTCACGGGATGGAATTTTGGCAAAGGAAAAGCTCGGTTANTTGCGGGGTTCGTTCCGTAAGTATATCGACTCACTCGCCGAGGCAATCCAAAAAGCATCAGGTACTGTCNTAACNGAGACTGCAGTTGACGAAATATTGACTACTGANAACCAAGTTACAGGACTGCGGCATTCNCGACATGGCNTAATTAACGATGCGACATGTGATGCNNTNTTGGTAACGACACCAACTAATATTTTTCAANATATTGCACCACCAGCAGTCCTTGANTCACCATATGGTGANNTATTGNATACGGTGCAGTANCAATGGGCGTCGGTNTTNTTATTAGTATTGGACAGACCATTNTCAGATATTTATTGGTTGACGATGACTGATGAAGATATGCCATTTGTAGTGACTGTAGAGCATACAAACTTTATTTCATCGGACGAGTACGACGGTAATCATATTGTCTATTTCTCGAACTATGCTGACCCAGATGATGCACTTATGCAATTGTCTGTCGAAGAGGTCCTTGACATATATACGCCCTATATAAAGCGGATTAATCCTGAATTTGACGAAGAATGGATCCGNTCCAAATGGTTTTTTACTGATCGAGCAGGACAACCTGTAGTCGATTATTTGTTTCATGAGCGAATTCCGCCNCATCGNACGCCTGTTGAAGGCNTATATCTAGCTAACAATACTCAAATCTATCCNGAAGATCGGGGACAAAATTATTCCATTCGNATGGGTTTTCGGGCTGCNGACTTGATTNTGGCAGATCTAGCTGATNCNNNGAGTTAACTATTCTTAGAGAAGGTTGGAGTATCGAGGAATGAAGTTATAGCTGANCCTAGNGCAAGTGTGAGACCGAGTGGTTTCCCCCAGCTGCAAGGNGCAATTCCAAANTGNCAAGCCGCGAAAGCAGCNACAGCAAGAACAGCNAGCAGAATCCATGGGGCNCGTCTTGTTANATAATGTGGCATGNACATCTCCTAATANTTNATTGAGTCTAGCTTAACGGCTTTCNCNGGAATTTGTTNCTACCCAATTGGTATAACACGAGGNGGGCGTGCTAAAGCTTTTTTGTGAATCGCGTTNGGNGCTATGTCCATACAAGCACCACACCTGATACATCCANNCATGTTGATTGACCAANCNCCAGCTTCTCCTTCAAATANATCNTTGGGACAAATNGCCGCGGCNTCATCTAGCAATGGATCTGCCTGGTCAACGATTTCGAGCTCATACATCCCNGAGAGAGTCAANGTNGGGTCATAGCCCGCTATGGCATCTTCATAGTCATTTCGAAAATGNTGNAGGGTNTTNCGCATTGTCTTCGGAGAAAATTGACCGTGGACGCAGTTTGAATGCTGCAGCAAATCATCNACCAGTTTGAGATTGGGTGCNTCNTCTCGTCGCCCNCCGCCAGAGATGATTCTTCGTACAATNTCAGTTTGTCTCTGNTTGCCGCCATGACAGGTNGTACAGCGACCACATGATTCTTCCTCGACGAATTCAGAAAAGAGTTCATTTAGCACGAGGATATGAGTACCTTCTCCAATAAAAACAATTCCGCCGGCACCCATNATTGCATCCCATGGTCCAAANGANGCGTTTTCNAGAATTAATTCATCAATTGCATTACTCGGTAGTAANGAGCCCAGTGGGCCGCCTGATTGGATAGCNTAAAGCGAGCCTTGCTCCCCATTTGCCGAAACAATTCCTCCNCATGAGTCCAAAATCTTATTGAGTGGAGTCCCAAAGGGCAGTTCCATGAATCCAACCTGTGCGATATCTCCCGAGAAGGAGAATATTCGAGTTCCACTCATACTTTCAGTGCCGAGCTCCTTGTACCACTCGGCTGTGTGGCGAAGAATCATTGGTACGGTGGCATAGGTCTCAACATTATTCACATTTGATGGGAGATTAAACACACCTACCTGAGCTGGAAACGGTGGCTTTATTCTTGGCATACCCCGGGAGTCTTGTATTGACGAGAGAAGTCCTGTTTCTTCTCCGCAGACATACGCACCAGCTCCTCGTATTACTCGAAGGTTAAACTCTAGGTCAGACCCGAGTATATTTTTGCCAAGTAGTTGATTANTAATCGCGGTTTGAATGGCNTGCTCCATTCGATTTATCGCAAGAGGATATTCATCTCGTAAATAAATAAATCCAGTTCTCGAGCCAGTTGCCAAACCTGCTATGAGCATTCCTTCTATAAGTGCGTGCGGTTCACCCTCCATGACGACCCGATTGACCCAAGCTCCNGGATCTCCTTCATCGGCATTGCANACTACATAATGATCGTCTCCTTGCGCACCAGCCAAGAAATTCCACTTTACTCCAGTCGGGAACGAGGCTCCTCCTCGACCCGTAAGCCCAGCAGCGATAAGTGAATCACGAACTCGGTCTTCGGGCATGCGGCGACCAATAATTCGAGCTGTTGCCCTGTATGATCCTGTTGCTATCGCATGGTTTAGTGAATCGGGGTCAGTTATTCCGAGATTCGCGAGGAGTCTNCGTTCCTCAGGTTCAGAGGAAAAAAAAGNGTGATCACGTATCGATGGGATCTCACTGNTCTCACCACTTATTTGCCCAATTAATAAGTCTTTCAAATNGCTATTCGGACCATCNTGAGTTTCGTTAATGACGTCGATACATCGCTCGGCTGTAATCGGACCGTAAAGAACTTTTGTTCCATTTGGCCAGATGATTGAAACCGTCGGGTGAACACTTTGCATGCCGTAGCCATGTACATGCCCTATGTCGATTCCAAGGTTGGACTCACTAATATGCTGTGTCAGGATTTTCTCAATNGTGNCCGAACCGTTAGCTAANCTTGANGTGTCATTGGCAACGTCGATACGCGGCTGTTGAGGATTCAACCAACTCTTGAATTCCTCAGTAGCCTTCGAATNCAGCTCATTATAAATNCTAGTGGCTGAGTTTTCTTCAGCNGTGACTNTGCCGGGCGTAGCCGAATCAACGCTAACCATTAAGCANGTCCTCNATCNCNGANCCACTCCGAAGGGCNCGNATTAGTTTTATTGATTTAGCGGCTGTTAGATTTCCAATGGGTCGCTCATAGACTTCNTGTTCTTCAATCCATATCATAGGTGCTATTTCACACGTACCATTACATTGTCCAATAACAATGCCACATTCACCATCNTCAGTTTGCTCTCCCATCTCATCTAAATCTAAAGTNGCGAGNATAGCATCACGAATTCCCATCGAATTNCGTGTACGACAGGCAGGTCCCGAGCACCATCTTACTGTTGTTTTTGGCGGCGGCTCAAATCTGTATTCTTCGTAGAATGATGCCATTCCATAGACTTCGGCAGTGAACATCTTGAATTGATCGGCTATAACTTCAAGTGCTTCNTTGGATAGATATCCTAGTTCATGCTGAACCGCNTGCANCGCTCCNAGNANATCTCCATTATTTGGCTTGAAGTCTTTAATAATGGAACGAATCCTAAGAGTGGACTCAGTTTCTAAAGGCATAAACGCTCCCAGTCGTAATCACTNCTAAAGNAATTTTAAGGGGCAAAGGAGGGTTACTCAAGCGACAGTAGNGTTTCATAATGAGTTATCTCATGAATTGCTTATGAATNGCGTTTTCNTCGANTTCTATCATGGTTGGGCGGCCGTGTGCGCAGGTAAANGGNTGTGTTGATCGGGTNAGATTTGCGATGAGTGTTTGCATAGTATATTTATCCAACACATCGCCGGCTCGGATCGCAGAGTGGCAGGCAATAGTTGCTGTAAGAGCATCTGGTTTACTAAGACGTTCTTCTTGGCCTAACTCGTCGAGGCATTTCATAAAGCTTTGNATCGGATTCTTCCCCGCAAGATGTGCTGGGATTGATCTCAATAAAATATTTGTTGGGCCCAGAATATCAAAGTCCCAGCCAGCTGATTGCAAGAGAANTTTTTCTTCGTCNGCATGNTCGGAAATGGATAANGAAGTCGAAATCATCGCTGAATTAAGTAATGGTTGCGACTTCATAGACGAGTTTAAAAACGCTGTCTGCAATTCTTCATACTTGACTCGTTCATCGGCTGCATGCTGGTCTATCAANAGCAAGCCCTTGGGACCCTCACAAAGAATATATGTTTTTTTNANTTGGCCGATGGGTATCACGGAAGCGCTATCGGCGGNGATGAANGGCATCTTTTTTTGTGATTCGACAAAATTAAAAGATNAGTTGGNTGCTACNGNTTTCTCCTNATTGACTAACGAATTGGATACTGCATTTGGTTTATGGATTNGTGGATTTCGAAATANTCCAATNTTCGGTTTATTGGATTCAGATGGTAGGCGGGAATCATAATTGGTTTGGAATTTAGAAATTGTAGATGCACTAAGCGCTTGTACAACGGCGCGATTTATCGAAGAACTAATAAATTTTTCATTCTTAAATTTAATTTCAAGTTTTGTGGGATGTACGTTGACGTCAATATCTTCCGGTGGCAAAGTTATCTTAATCACTGCGACTGGAAACCGCCCTAGTGGTATAAGAGTTTTATAGGCACGTTCGAGAGCGTACGACAATGTTTTCGATAAAATAGTTCTCCCGTTCACGATGAGATGAATAGCAGATCTATTCCCTCTATGAATGGCTGCAGTACCGCAGAGCCCGGATACACTGCATTTATCCTCATCAGTGATTACTTCATACCCGACCTGTAATAAGTTGTTAGCTATTTCTGCTGAGTGAATGGCTGCCACCGCATCTTTTGGATTTCCATTACCAGGTGTCTTTAGCTTTTCGTGGCTATCGGCCGTGAATGAGAAGGCTACATCTGGATATGCCAAGGATATTTCGCTTAGTGTACGACTAATTGCTGATGTCTCGGCTCTCACCGAAGCCAAGAATTTCAGGCGACCAGGCAGTAGCGAGAATAAATCAGAAACCTCAATTGTTGTGCCTGTAGGGCAGGCAGCCTTAGTTATCGGACTAATTTTGCCGCTCTCTGTTGATATTTGAAAGCCCTCAGATGCCCCTCTGTACCTACTAATTAATTGGCAATTCGCGGCGGCTGCTATTGAGGCGAGTGCTTCACCTCTAAATCCAAGAGACTCAATTCGGAAGAGGTCTTGTTCAGTCGTTATTTTTGAGGTGGCATGTCGAACGAAAGCTAGCTGTAAATCGTTTCTTCGAAACCCACTGCCGTTGTCATTTACCCGAATGGACTTTGTACCGCCTTCGGTGATTTCGACAGCGATACTTGTCGCTCCTGCATCGAGTGAATTTTCAACCAGTTCCTTAACTATCGATGCCGGTCGATCGATTACTTCGCCTGCAGCAATTCTCGAAGCGACAGCTTGTTCGAGTTCTTTAATGACTCCCAAGTCATTTGAACTGGAAATGTCCTCGCCGTAAGGATTGATTTTTTTTGGAACTGCAACCATGATCAATATCATAGCTCAATGAGTTTAATTAATCATATGGATAGGCGACTGTACATTTCAGGTTTTTGAAGATGATTAGGCTTGTAGCTGATCCACATCTTCAAGGAGTTCATACAGTGTTTCAAGAGCTTCACGGGGTGTGATCGAATCTGGAGTGATGTTTTGCAGTTTTTCTATAAGAGCCTCGCGTGACTCATTGGAGCGCGATACCTCTGGCTTAGTCACAGTTTGTGGGATTATTGATTTTGCTTGATAGAAATGATCTGAGGTATTCAAGAGTAGCTGTGCACGTTGAATAACTTCGTTCGGGATTCCAGCCAAATCCGCAACGTGCACGCCGTAAGAACTATCAGCACTTCCATTAATAATTTGATGTAGGAACGTGATCTTGCCGTTTTCGTTGGATACTGCTACGGATCTATTTACAACCCCATTCATATGGGTAGCGAGTTCAGCTAACTCACGATAATGGGTTGCAAATACGGTCAATGGGCATCCTCGCTCATTATTATAAAGAAACTCGATGACTGCCTGAGCTATGGCCAGCCCATCCTCTGTCGATGTCCCTCGGCCCACTTCATCGAAAATCACCAGTGAATTTTCTGTACAGTTATTAAGTATTGTTGCGGTTTCAGTCATCTCCACCATGAACGTCGATCTGCCAGCTGCGATCTCATCTTGAGCTCCAACTCTGGAGAAGATGCGATCTATGATCGGAACATCAGCAGATTCCGAAGGAACGAAAGAGCCACAGTGTGCCATTAGCACGATAATAGCTAACTGTCGTAGATATGTTGACTTACCTGCCATGTTTGGCCCTGTAAGCAGGACAATTTTCTCGTTAGGGGGACCAAGATTAATGTTATTTGGTACGAATTCTCCTGCACTCATAGAGTTTTCTACGACTGGGTGTCTACCCGATAAAATTTCGATTTTCTTTCTACTATTAAAGGTAGGCCTACAATACGAATTCCTTTCAGCTATTTCAGCTAATCCAGCGGCTACATCTATTACCGCTACAACGCTTGAAATTTGTGCTAAATCCTTTTCGTACTTGGTTACTAAATCAAATAATGCGGATAGGGCTTCTTGTTCTAAATTTGCCAACATCTCTTGTGTCACAGTTATATCTTTCTCGAGCGCGGTCAACGGTGCAAAGCGAAATCTTTGAACATTAGCGAGTGTTTGTCGAGGCTCATAGTCGTCGGGAGCTTGCGCAGCTTGTGCTCTGGGGCATTCGAGGTAGTACCCAAATACGCGGTTGTACCCAACCTTCACCAACAACCCTGTACGAAGTCGTTCAGACTCCTCTAATTTTGCTAGGTTTACAAAAATTGAGTCTAGAAAAGAACGATGTTGATCTATTTTTGGATTGACACCCTGTTTGATTGATGGCTCAGATCCCGGATCAGTTGGTGGAACTTCGGTTAATTTAGTCTCAAGCTGACTACACAATTCTTGACAAAGATTGACGTTGTTGATCGAACTACTTATACCTGATTGTGTGGAACGCAGGCTATCCCTGAGTACTGGGATAAGGAGGAGTGCATCGCGTAATTGCGCAAGGTGCTTGGTATTACTTGCCCCAGATCTTATTCGAGTGACTAGTCGTTCAAGATCCGGAAGTTGTCTTAGGTGATGTTGGACATTTTTCCGAAGGAGCGAATCATTCACAAATTCTTGGACCTGATCTAAACGTGATTCGATTTCATTCTGATTACGTGACGGCCTAGACAACCTGTCTTCAAGCAATCTTTTCCCCATATGTGTGCTGGACCTATCCAGCGTAGATATCAGAGATTCACTCTCACGACCGTATGTTTTGAATAGGTCGAGGCTAGCTCGTGTTTGTGAGTCCAAGAAGATGTGTTCGTTATTTGTCCCCAAATTAGGCCGACGAATCGTCTTAATAATATCCGGCCAAATATCTCGGAGATACGCAAGAATCCCGCCCGATGCACTGAGTGCAAGTGGATGATCCCCAAGCCCTAAACTCTCGGCATTACGGAGATTTAGCAAGGAAGCCCAGCTTGCTTCTGCTTCTTTTATTTCAAATTCTTTGGAGGGTCGTAGAGTTTTTAGAGCCCCNCCNCCAATTGATTGAATCAAGGTTNCCNCTAAGTTTTCCGGCAAAATTATTTCACTGGGTCGAATTCTTGTTAATTCACCGCTTAAGTGCGTCTCAGTAACTTCCAGCAATTCAAACTCACCAGTCGTAATGTCAATTGCAGCTAGACCCCAATTGATTGCATCTTTGTCCTGCGCAGGAGCTAGAGCAACAAGCCAATTATTTGAACCGCTGGTCAGTGACGCGCCGGTGTCGACAGTGCCGGGAGTGACGATTCGTGTTACGGCACGATCTACGAGACCCGCCGATCCACCCTGTGACGGAGGGACAGACGTTTGTTCTGCAATCGCGACTCGATGACCCGCGTTAATCAAAAGATCTAGATATCTTTCAAGTTGATGATGGGGAACTCCTGCGAGAGGGATTTTTCCTTCCTCTTTGCTCATAGACCTTGAAGTGAGCGCTATGCCGAGCAGTCGTGAAGCAATCTCTGCATCTTCATCAAAAGTTTCATAAAAGTCACCCATACGAAACAGCAGTATTGCATCCTGATGCTGCGATTTTAATTCTAGGTACTGTCTACGGCCGGGACTTAACAGTGGAATTTCCTTTCGATGGAGGCTAAGACTTAGTTAAAGTGACATTAATAATGGGTCACTCAGAAATAGTTGATACGCAGCCTCTTGTAGGATTGGCGAAATCTCATTGGATAGGATTGAGCTTATCGCTTCCCATGAATCTAACTCTATCAGCTTCTGTAAGAAAAATTCATCATCGTATAATGGCTCACTTTCGTGATTGGCGATTGAAACTAATCGTCGAGTGGTAGCCGACTCGAAGGGCGTACTGACATAGTCGGTTCCTGTTCCTACTGCAGCTGCAATATATATTTTCAATAACGCAGAGTGAAGCGCTGCGGCTGAACCGTATCCGACAACCTTGGAATCTAGAAGTGTGTTTGCATCGGGGAATTCAGCTTTAAATGCTTTTACTAATTTTAAGGAGCGACGAGTCCCGACTGGATCTATTGTTGCCGGCCAGGCGAGTGCATCAAGAAATATAGGACCTGGGGCTCCTCGTGTGATTGCCCAATCAAGCGCTCGTCCAGTCTCATGAACTATCCAATCTATTTCCGCACCCGCAATTCCTTGTTGATCTATTCTGGATGGCGTGATGACCAATCCACAACGAGCTTTTGCCACGGCACGTATGAGATATTCCTCATCGGACCCAAATACTCCACCACCACCAGTAATTAACCCGCCAACTGCAAGTGGACGATTAATACCCTCGCGTTCTGCCAGCTCTAGAAATTGCGCTGTTGCAGCTGGTCTAGGTGAACGAATAAATAAAGGTTGATCGCTTGTGATAGTACGTGTTGATTTAACGACAGTTTTAATGTCTATCGCTGACCACTCATTACTGAAATCTAGTGCGAACCCGTCGATCTGTAGCTGAGAATGTTCTGATATTTGACCGAGAATCAGAGGGAGATGATGTGTTTCCCAATCCTGGGTGTGGATGTTTTTATTTTGGAAGGACAGATCAGAGATGAAACGCGTCATATGAAATCAGTTAAAAGAGCAGGGGTAGGCCTGCTCTTCGGTTTCTCCAGGCGAGCATTTCAGCTGCGGTACGTGCCGCTCTCGGCACGGTTGCGAAACAAGGGATCTTGTTTTCATAGGCAGCGAGTTCGAACATATGAGCGGCCGCACGGTCATCCCCCCGTTGCCGTAGGAGCATTGCTACCGGCGTAGCTGTGTCATTTTGTATGGAAACAATCATTTTGATATAGGTATCTATTTCATTCTGGAGTTGCTCTTTTGTTAGTTCGTCTTGACCATTAGCGCTCGACGACCATGGTAGAGTTCCTAATACAAGATCAATATTTTCAGCTTCTGCGATCGTTCTTATAGTTTTTTCCCATATTTTTATGTCTCCGCCAGTGTTCGTATCGATTGGATTATTAATTGAGGTGCCTGCTATCGGCACAAATTCACGCATCTTTAGCTTGGTTGCTTCTGGCGTCGGTGGTATATCGAGTCCCGCCATTGCGATAGCATCTGCCGATAACACAGCGAATCCTCCACCTCCGGAGACAAGTGCAACACCTGTTCCTTTTATATTTTTCATTGAAGTGGTCGCTCCAACGGTGAAGTCATGCAAGTCTTCCATGGTGACTGCTCGAGAAGCTCCGGTTTGTCGACACATCGCATCAAAAATTTTGATTTCACCCGCTAATGAGCCAGTGTGCGAGTGTGCAGCTCGTGCACCCGCAGCAGTCAGTCCGCCCTTGAGCAAAATTACTGGTTTTTTTTGCGATAATCGCTGGACCGCCTTGAAGAAACTTCTTCCTTCTTGCACTCCTTCCAGATATGCCGTAACCACCTCAGTTTCAGGATCTTCAGCTAAGTAGTCAAAGAAATGATGGGCCTTTAGATCAGCGCCATTGCCAAACGAGACGCCTTTTGAGAACCTGACTCCACGCCTGCTCATTCCCTGAATCATATCTCCAGCATTAGCGCCTGATTGGGATATGACGGCCACATTTCCAGCAGATTCTGGAAATCCGTTCATAAACGCTAATCCTTCGCTTGGTACATAGAGGCCCATGCAATTTGGACCAATTACACGAATTCCCGATTGTGTTAACTCACCAACAATTTTTGCTTCTAATGCGGTTCGCTCTGGATCTCCTGTTTCTGAAAACCCTGCGGTGAAGAAATGAACGCTGTTGACCTTCTTTTCAATGGCCTGCTTGACTAGTGCCGGCACAATTTTCTCGGGCACTAGTGAAATGACGTGATCCACGGGCCCTGGAACACTCTGCAGGTCTGGATAACATTTTATTCCCGAAATTTCGTCAGCCTTTGGATTGATAATGTAGAGCGGTGCACGTTCATGGTACTTTTGCTCGATTAAGGAGGTGAGAAATCCGCTGGCCATACCTTTTGCATTTGACGACACTCCGAANAGAGCCGTAGCCCTTGGATGAAAAATGTGGTCGAGCGAGTGCGGNGAGNTGTTTGGCGAATTTTGGCTAGTCATATAATCTCCGTTATANAAAAAAATTCTTAGTAATGGAGTGATGGTAGCAATCCTTGAGGCAAGGATCTTCCGTTTCAAGNGAAGNAATGAATTGATGGNAATAGATGNCGAGTGCNAATGATTNATAAAATNAAGGNAGAATAATTNTTTGGANCTGCCTGAAANTATGATTTNTTAGGTTCATGCANTTACAGCATCTNGCCAGAATTNTNTCTGAGACTACTGGTNGCAGTAACTAGTTCTTCGAATGAATCACCTGAGACNATAGTCTTGCGTANGTTGATGAGTTATTGACCAGTGAATTTGACCNTTTTGAGAGACNGNATTCANGCTNANTGCTATGNCATAGTCGGANNTTAGTTTGATGTCNGTAATTTCCCANCCATGNCGATTAAANAATTGTTGNGCGAGTATTTCNAANNCNTGGGGGGCACTAATAAAAATCTTATTNGGGCGNATGACTTGATCTACGNNTAAAGCGATGCCTNCAGNGGNATTTTGACNGAGCTTCANGGCGTAATCTTCNGTATTACTCGAATANAANTTGTGNGGTNNTTTGTTNGAATCGATATTCCAAACGGTATCACTTATCTGTTGGAAATACTCAAGATCGTGNGTNGCAGCCACAATAGCTAANCCACGTTTTGTNCTTAGATTTCGTAGTANNTTGAGCANAATTAGCTTTGTNGACTGGTCCANAAATACAGTAGGTTCATCGAGAAANATTAGGTCTGGCTCCTGTGCCAANGCTCTNGCAATTACCAGACGTTGCATTTCGCCATCTGAGAGNCTGTGAATNGNTCGTTGCGCAAGNTGANTNGCTTTAACGAGATNAATCGAATCATNGATCACNTCGTGGTCTATAGCCCGTAATCGNCCGTTCCAGCCNATATANGGNTATCGNCCGTGACTTACAAACTTATAGCCAGTCAGCATTATATTTTCAGTGGTAATTNTCGATACANTAGCCATCATTTTGGCTTTATCGTGCATGCNTACCTGCTNTATAGGGANCTNGTTNAGCGCAATNCNGCCNGCTAGTGGATTTTGAAGNCCGGCGAGTGTTCGAATTAGAGTNGATTTCCCAGATCCATTTTCCCCGATCAGAGCTATTATTTCNCCGTGTCGAATGTTNAGCGTGAGNTCTTTTATCAGGATGTCGGNCCCGTAGCCNATGTCGAGTTTTTCTGTNGATAACAAAATCGGATTGTTTTGAGAATAAAAATTAAAAGTACTCATCTTACTCACTCTAATTACTATNCGTTGATGTTTGATATTTGATTAAAACCCAAATTACGATCGGGGCACCNATTAGAGCTGTGATNGCGTTNAGNGGNAGCACCGAGTCNTGGCCAGGAAGCTGCGCCACTATCTCAGCTAGTGTGGCCACTATGGCACCCACNAATATCGTTACGGGNATAAGAATNAAATGATCTGAGGTCTTNGTAAGCATTCTTGCTATGTGTGGTGCGGCAATTCCNATGAATGTTATGGGACCACAAAATGCNGTGACAGTACCAGCGCACGTTGCAGCACTGGCAAGTGTGATTGTTTTGAGAAATTTAGTATTTACGCCTATTGACCTCGCATAGGCTTCCCCGAAAATCACAGCATTAAGTTGCTTTGCGCTTGTAATTGCGATTGTCGAACTGAGGATTAATAATGGTGCTANCCAAAATAAACCTCGCCAGCCGGGCGATCGAAATGAACCGAAACCCCAAGAGATATAACGTTGAATATTTTCCGGATCAGCNTATGCAAGCAAGAGNGTGACGCTCGAGCCNAGTACATANGATGTCATTAACCCAATAATNAGAAGNATTCCNACCGANCTGACNTTCTGAGCTGCCAGTAAAATGATAAAAAGGACAGTNCCAGCCCCTAGAATCGCNCTGAAGGTTGTTACCGACGTAAGTTGCCATCCGATCGCAGACGCAAAATCAGTNGCCGGNGCNGCAGCTCCAATTAGTACNGATAAGGCCACTCCCCANGTNGCTCCAGCCGTCACCCCAAGAATNGAGGAATCGGCTACNGGATTTCTGAACAATGTTTGCATCTGCAGNCCGGCGACTCCTAAGGAGCCACCNACTAAAACTGCAGTNATAGTGCGTGGTATTCGAATCTGCCAGACTATTGTGCTCCAAGCCTCTCGAGNACTTTCTCTCGACAGTAAAATATTATCTATCTCGCTAAGCGGNATTTTTATGGATCCTAAGGCAATTCCAGAGAAGACCAAGCTGANGAGAATGCANGTGCACAAAGTCAGTACAACTGAGGTGTCTTGNCTTAACATTGAATTNGGNANGTCANTGTCATCGCTAATTCTGCTTCGGTTTGNCATNATGAACTTTTNCAAGAATAGTGCCCAACCATANCAGCTTACTTCTTNGGCAGNTGTTGATACCACTCAAACGTGTGTTCANTCATCAGNTCAGGATGGGCAATTTTCACTAAGTCAGCGAGCAGTAAATCTGGCCGCGATGCAGCACGTTCNAAGTAATCATCTGCACCTTGTTCATTNACAAGTAGNGTATGAGTCCAAACGTTGCTCTCCTNNATCGATTGNAGNTCNTCATATCGAGGATCTTCCGAAAGTCCCTGTTGAATGCTGGTCCATTGTGTTGGAGCATTTATCCATAGGTCAGCATTCANNCCCTCNGCGATCACAGATTCNAGATCTAGATAGAGNGAGCCGGTNTCAGGTGTNTCACTCCATACATATCNAATGTTGGCATCTNTAAGTAAGTTTGCAACGTACGAGGCTCCGCCGGGGGCATAGAAAGTGCCCTGGAATGCTGAACCAGCCAAAGCGGTTATGTTAGAGCTCGTTTGCATCGCCTTGTTCATAATTTCTTCATAATTTTTTGTGACTGTCTTTATAAAAATCTCGCTTGTGAGTTCTTGATTTAGTAAGCTGCTCGTTACAAGCATCCACTCGGCGCGACCAAGTCCCGAAGTTTCCTGCCAGTCCATCCAATTAATTACAGGGATATTGAGTTCAGCTAACTTTGCGTACGCAGGGTCAGAGAATCCGTTTGACATTAAAACATCCGGATTTGAC
This sequence comes from Chloroflexota bacterium, assembly GCA_002701625.1. The sequence goes on along the minus strand of NZWK01000014.1, from coordinate 11,583 downwards.
TCTATTACGGCTTCTGTTCCAACTTCAAAATTGGCNGCGAANTCNANAACTNCGTTGGTCTTTACGTGCTCTATTATCTTTTTGGATGATATGTAGGCNGCCTGACCAATACCTTTGATCTTNGCCACAGAACCTAGCTCAATAAAACCGGGATACTGAGTTGTTGAAGATAGAAATGCAGACTCAATAGGGATTGTGATAGTAGGAAGANTTGNATCTGGAATGGGTGCACCGCACTGGACGAGCATGAACGATTGATCTGCTGTGCCGTCGGTAGCCTTTATTGTGAGAATTTTNAAGGAATTATGATATTCAANNGAAAAACCAGTGGCATAATTTACGATGGCTTTATCAGGAAAATAGTCAGCGTNAGGATTNAATGTGCCGTCAGGGATGCAAGACGAGGTGAGATTAACTGCAGGAGCCGGAGCTACAGTGGCAGTCTCAACAANATTTGCCATGGTTGATTGGGNAGTTGGTGTCATGGTNGANGCTTGTGTCGACGATTCTTCATTTTTTACANNAGCGTCGCACCCAAGGGTGANTAGTAAGCTGCCGATAAATAATANCGACCAAAGCGATCTTCTTGGATTTAAATGCACTAAGTCANNGATCATGGATCATTGCCTCCCGTTTCCACGCGGTGTGGTCTTTTGATATGAATTCAGATAGGTCGACCTGACTGACCANCGAAACAAACGTTTGCTGGATCTACAGTTGCGGGACAGTATCGGGCTCTCACCGAATTTCGCCTCACCTGAATCAATCTAATACTAGGTCAATAAAACAATAGCTACAATCACGTTGGTCTATTGAGATTGCATGGGAAATTGTTGTAGGGCTTAATCTCGCATGTTGTAAACGTCTGCGATTGATTGTAAAACCAAGTCACANAGCACACCGGTTCTTATTTGTGCACGACTGGTCTCAACCGNATTTAAGCTTTTTTGCCTACTTAATTCCTTAGTGGTCTCTTCGATTTGTCTTCGAAAGTAGATGAAAGCATTGACTGCTTTTGAGAGAGACATATTTTGTTTGTACAGGAGCATCCCGTATTCACGACCGATCGATCCGATTTCTTGTTCGACCTCGGGGCTTTTTCGTTGAGAAATTATATAGTCATCAGCGAGTGCAATAAGCCGAGATCCAATTCGTCTGAAGTCTTCTCGATCGTCGGCTTTGAATTGAGTATTCCAAGAGGCATCCTTCGGATTATGTGCAAGCGATCTNCGNACGCGNGATACCACTGCNCTACTAATTGTTGCTCGCGAACCATTTCCATTAGAAGAAATNATCGTGTCTAGCTCACTGACCGAAAAGCGTCGATGGCCTCCAGCTGTACGGTAAGANGGGACTTGGCCGTTGTCTGCCCAACGCCTCAATGTGGANGCATTGACCCCGAGNCGCTTCGCGGCGACTGTTAGGCGGACTCTGCTTTCGAGCGATTCTTCTAATCGGACCATTCTGAACTCCAAAGAATCTTANTGGTGTTTCGTTAAAGAAGACGAATCTNCGTATNNGNTTGATCCGAAACTTCATAGAAATACTAACTCAGAAATGCGANTTTTGATCACCGGAATAGATGCGACTTTTGAAATTTATTCCATGTACTCTTATCNGGCACATTNNGCCTGTAGNCTATGATGAACTGGAAGCTGTGGATGACTGTATGGACCGCCGTATCGCGCACTTTGATTTAGACTCATTNTATGTTGCTGTTGAATGNGTNGAGAATCCNAAACTNAGAAACCNCCCAGTNTTAGTNGGTTGGCCAGGNNTGCGCGGNGTGGTCGCAACNGCTTCATATGAAGCTAGGCGATANGGTTGTCATTCGGCTCAATCAATGCANCAGGCACTACAAAAATGTCCAGAAGCNATTGTTATCAGCCCTAACATCACAAAATATCGAGAGTATTCCGATGCATTTCACAAAATATTGTTCGATCGAACACCGCTCGTAGAACGTGCTGGACTTGATGAAGCATACGTGGATCTATCCGTGCTGGCTGCTAATGGGCTTGGTGAGCCGATATCGGTAGCACAGGAATTGCGACGTACAGTCTTAAGGTCTCTTGGATTNNCAGTNTCGGTTTGNGTCGCGGGATCAAAGCCAACTGCTAAGATTGGTTCCGCATATGTTAAGCCANATGGGTGTATTGAAATTCCTNTTGGTACCGATGCCANATTTTTGGCGACGTTACCTGTTCNAATGATGCCATCNGTNGGTCCAAAGTTTCACNGCGCTCTGNTGGAGATGGGAATTAATACTATTGGTGAACTTGCTGATACGGATTCAAAATGGCTGGAGATGCGATTTGGCCGGCAAGGGTTATTAGCGAAGAAGCGAGCCCAAGCAAAAGANACCTCTGCAGTGCGACATCTACCTGGGCAGCCAAAGTCTATTTCCAGAGAATCAACATTTGCTGAGGATTTGTCTACNNAGACTGATTTATTCGCACAATTGTTCAGACTGTGTGAATCGATTTCTAATGAATTACGTNATANCAGAAGAGCGATTCGNACTATCTCGNTGAAAATTCGATGGTCTAATTTTGAGATCATCACTCGACAACGAACTCTCNCCGAGAGTGTGCATAGNCATAAGCAGATACACCGAGTNGCAAAAGATCTTTTGAAGAATGAACTAGATATNAATCGAAGCCGAGGGGTGCGTTTACTNGGCGTTGGATTGAGTAATTTTAGCGATGAGCAATTTCAGCTTTCACTACTGTCTGGGCCCACAGAAAAAATTATTCGCGATAAATCTATTGAATCGGCAATAGAGAAGATTCATGGCAAATTNGGTTCNGACGCGATTAGACGGGGTCACTAGCGGNAGAGTCGTNATCGTCCACGTTATGATTCGGATTCTCCAGTTCGTCTGCCGTAATTTCAGCCACTGCTTCAGCCTCAGTGGATCCAGATCTTACCCTCCGGACTATGGCTACCGCTGCCGCCGCTATTATTGCGGAGGACAATGCGGCTCCTCCAGCCACCACCATATGTCGTCGTTTTACATCTGGAAATCTATCGAGTGTTTTATGTGCCAAACGTATTGCGTTTTGGGCNACGTCTTCGATACGTTCGCCGCCGGAATTACCTGGACTACTTGCCATTATGCTCACGCCCTCTGATNTCCCNGAGTAGATGGGCTGAATGNAGAACTGCNTACATGGCTTCAGATCCTTTATTGCCAACTGATCCGCCTGCACGTTCCAGTGCGTCATCTAGATTATCNGTGGTTAAAACTCCGAATGAGACGGGNACACGACTTTCTGTNGTAGCTTTCATAANNCCTCTGGCAGCCTCTGTCGCTACGAACTCAAAATGCGGAGTGCCCCCTCGNACTATGGCACCGACNGCACAGATCGCATCAAAGTTNTTGGAGCTTGCTAGCTCGAGACTTATTAGGGGCAGTTCNAANGCACCCGTGGTCCAATANACCTCAATNTCAGATTCAGAAACACCTAGTTCNAGCGCNGTNGCAGAAGCCCCTTCACTAAGAAGCTTTGTTATTTGATCGTTNAAAAGNGGGACTACAATAGCAACTCNNAGTCCTGCCGCAGAGAAATNNTCNAAGCCATGNGTNCGCATCGTACTAGACTCCNCTGCCAGGCATCTGTTGTTCNANAATNTGACCCATCTTGTCTCGCTTTGCTGCTAAATAACTGATGTTGTGTGGATTTGCAGTTACTTCGATCGGGACTCTTTCAACGACCTCTAGTCCATATCCATCNAAACCAGCGCCACGTATTGCACCGACGGCTTCAAGTTCTTGTATTTTTACNGGNCTATTGGTCATTAGACGCATTTTTCGNACACCGAGNTCCACNAGGATTTGAGCTCCAATACCGTACTCTCTGCCTTCAGCNGGTANNCCGAGTGCTTCNTTGGCTTCAAAAGTATCCATTCCCTGTTCTTCTTGTAGACGGTAGGCTTTGAGCTTATTGTGAAGGCCAATTCCTCGACCCTCTTGNTCCATATAAAGAATTACACCTCGGCCAGCTTCAGCAACTAAATTCATAGCTGAATTTAGNTGCTCACCNCAGTCACAACGAAGCGAACTGAAGGAGTCTCCTGTGAGGCATTTATCATGNACACGAACCAATATTGGATCAGGCGAGTCAAGATCNCCCATAACCANGGCTACNTGNTCTTTCGTATCAATTAGCGTCCGATATCCNACNGCNCTGAAATCGCCATGTATGGTTGGGAGCGANGTCTCTTCGACTCTTTCGATAAGTCGTTCNTTTGCGAGCCTGTANGATATCANATCAGCTACCGTNATAATTTTNAACGCATGNTTNTCNCCNAAAACTTCTAGTTCAGGCATNCGGGCCATAGTTCCATCATCATTCATTATTTCACAAACGACGGCCACNTCCTCTAAACCGGCNAATCNGCAAAGATCTACCGANGCTTCTGTNTGACCGGCTCGTACGAGCACTCCACCNGGTTTTGCACGNAGNGGGAAAATNTGNCCAGGTCGAGAAAAATCATCGGCAGTAGCATCNGGATCTGCTAATAGTTGAATGGTNCGNGACCGATCAGCCGCAGAGATNCCNGTTGTNACACCTTCTCTNGCTTCCACCGAGACTGTAAATGCAGTACCTAGTGGTGCGGTATTTTTTTCGGCCATTGGNGGGAGNTCAAGCTNATCGGCACGNTTCTCGGTAAGTGGCACACAGATCAAACCTCGTGCATGTGTAACCATCAGATTTACAATTTCCGTGGAACAAAATTCTGCGGCTATTACTATGTCGCCTTCGTTTTCGCGGTCTTCGTCGTCTGTAACGATGATGGCTTTCCCGAGTCGGAGCTCTTCAATCGCTTCTTCAACACTAATGTGGATTGAATCCAGCGAATCGTGGCTAGACATATTAAGAAACTCCCCGTTTATCTAATTCTATTTCTATCGCAGCTTCTATCATGGGCTGCATAAATTGTGCTATGTACCGCGCCATCATATCTGTTTCTAGATTTATAAGGTCACCTGGCGCTCGTTTAATCAGATTTGTATGCTCCTGAGTATATTGGACTAGTGAGACTGAAAACGAATTTTCATCTTTTGCCATTACCGTCAGAGACGCACCATCAACACACACGGGGCCTTTCATTGCGATATATTGTAAATATTCTTCATCGACCTGATACCGTGCGATCAGGGCATCAGCATCTGGNGTTAGTGATAGCAACGTGCATGTAGTTTCGACGACACCTCGNACGATATGCCCAGAGAGCGANGTTTCAGTAGTTACGGAGGGCTCAAGATTTACTGNGCTTCCTGCGANGGCTTGATTAAGATTTGATCGTTTNAAAGTTTCCGGCATCACGTCGAAGACTAGGGAACTCGGATTAATTTTTCGAACCGTTAGGTCTACTCCGTTGACCGCTATGGAATCNCCTAGCTTCGCATCGTCTCTAATNTGNNCGCAGCTAANNTCAAGTTCTCCACCGATCTTATGGAGAATTGTTCCAACTTCAGTAATTATTCCCGTAAACATATTGTTTGTAATTTACTTGCTTTCGTTCCAATAGGGTATGCCTGTGACATAAATGTCATCACCAAGTGNCTCTATACGGAGTTCGTTCAAGCGAGTGATCTCTTTCATTATCGAAGCACCGCGACCATGAACGGCAGTTGGTGATGTGGAACCACCCATGACGGCTGGCGCAATAATTGCGTGAACCCGATTAACTAATTTTAGATCNAAGAGTGTTCCTAAAATCTCTGCACCNCCCTCNAAAAGGATATTCTGAATTTGCAGGGATCCAAGCTTCTCAAGCGCTGAGTTCATATCAACTTTTCCGGCCTCATCTTTGTCGATGATTAGCAACGAGCTCNNACTNTCACTAATGTTACTGCGCCATGCGTCAGAACTGGATTCGGTAGTTAGCACAAGCGTATTGGCACCAAGAACTGCTGAATGAGTAGAGATTCGACCTCTTGAGTCAAATACGACACGAAGTGGTTGGAGAGTTCCATCGGCTAAGTTTCCGTCGGGTCTGGCTGTGAGCTTCGGATTATCAGCAAGAATAGTTCCGGACCCGACTGCGATTGATTGGATCTCTGTTCGCAACTGATGNGACCAATTACGAGCCATGCTGCCAGATATCCACTGTGAATCTCCGCTCGAGGAAGCAATCTTGCCATCTAATGTNGCAGCGAATTTTACTGANACGAAAGGCTTGTTATGTTGAATGAAATGNAAGAAGGCTTCATGAAGCACGCTAGCCTGATGTNCGCCATCGCCGACTNGCACATCAATTCCATTTTCAATTAATTGCTTAGCACCAGTGCCTGCCACCCTAGGATTTGGATCATTAACGGCAAACGTTACGCTCGAGACNCCAGCTTGNATAATCGCTTCGGTGCAGGGGGGTTGAGTACTTTGGTAACCATGTGGTTCTAATGTCACGTACATTTGACTGTTTCGCGCTGCTGCTCCTGCATCTTGAAGTGCTACTGCTTCGGCGTGCTGTCCACCATTTGGTTGCGTGACACCTTGNCCGACTATTTTGTTGTCTTGAATTACNACTGCTCCAACAGTTGGTCGTGGTGATGCCTTAGGTAGCGCCCGGACNGATAAGTCAATTGCAGCTTGCATCCATTTCGACGGCANATTTTCATTTGGATAAGTAGTNTTAGTCATACTGNCGCATGCTTAATAGCAATCCTAGGGTTGAGAAAAATCACGATACATTCGACTTGCGGTCGGTAGATCTTGACCCTGATATCTTGATCCAAGAGCCGGATGNCCGTACGGATGTTCTGCGGGAGACGTCAGATGNTGGAATGAGAGTTGGCCAATTTTCATGTTCGCATATAGTCGGATTGGTAACGATGAGACGTTAGATAACTCTAGAGTNAGTCGNCCCTCAAAGCCTGGATCTACAAAACCAGCGGTGGCATGAACGAGGAGGCCCAATCGACCCAAGGATGACTTTCCTTCGACACGCGCTACTAAATAATTAGGAATTTTGACCAGCTCTACNGTACTAGCGAGGACNAATTCGCTTGGGTGAAGCACGAATGGCTCATCACTTTGAATCACTTCNAGTTCNGTTAAGTCCGCTTGTGGNTCTCTAACATCTATATANGCATGGCGATGATTTACAAACACACGNAATTGNTTNCCNAGTCGAACATCAATNGANGCNGGTTGNATNGCNCTTTCCGCNAGGGGTGCGCACACCAAACGACCTGACTCCAGTTCGCTACGAATATCTCTATCACTAAGAAGTCCGTTATTCAATTTCCCACACAATCATGACCGTTGTCGCAATATTTTGTGTCCCAAATGCGATGGGNGTACTCGTGTCGCCCATCGGNGCGGCCTCCATAGAGGCTACCCCAAATCGCGGATATTGTGTGGGTATCTGCGCNTGNGTGTTTATACTTATGATATTACCAAGTTTTACACCGGTCGCAGNGCTAAGAGTCGCCGCCTGGTCCTTNGCATNCTGNACAGCTTTATTNCGCGCAGCCTCAAGATATTGTTCTTTGTTAGCAATNGTNAGATCGAAACCATTTATACGGATTTCNTCNTTGCCGGCCANAATCATATCGTCAAGAATTTTTGGNGCTGAATCAAGNGNTGNAACACNGATTTGNAGNCTGTTTGTGACCTCAAAGCCGACCCTAACCGATTCGCCATCTCGCCAAATAGTCCTTTCAGAGACCCTAAATGCGGTAGTTGATACATCCTTGTCAACTATTTCATTTTCTTTTAATGATTTCAAAAGAGAGTCCATTGTTTGCGCGGCTTGCTCTCTTGCTCTTAAGACGGATTTATCAATTGCTGTGACCTGCGCTGAGATTATTATCAAATCAGGGAATACTTCGACCGTGCCAGTACCCGATATCGACAGAGTACGTGGTTGCTGAGATTCCGAATGGGCAGGAGAAAGCGGCGTACTCGGCGGGGAGTCGGCGCTGCAAGCAACTATTGAGGCGGAGACAAGCAATGTGATTAGTGCGAGGGAGGTAATTTTCACTTTAGTCCTCTCGAAAGATTGATGCTCGATGTTACTAGTCCATTATATTCCGATAGGTCCTGAAAGACAGTCATTCTAATTACTGTCTGGTATACCAAAGCCTCCACCACCTGGAGTTTCTATAATTATGCGGTCGCCTGCCTGAACTTCAACCGTATCTCGCGCCGCTAACTTGTATTCTTCCTGATTTGCTCGGATGAGTCGGTTAACACCACTTGCGCCGTCGCGTCCACCCGCTAAGCCCCATGGCCGTAATTCCCGTCGCTCAGAAATAATTGTGACAGTCGCAGCCTCATAAAACAAATATTCTCTTATTAATCCCTCACCACCGGGATGCTTGCCGACACCACCACTCCCGGTTCGTAGCTCGTATCGTTCAATTGAGAAAGGATAGGCGAGTGGGATTGCCTCTACCGGCGTGTTCAAAGTATTGGTCATGTGGGTGTGTACTCCTGATCGCCCAGCCTGACGTGGCCCTCCGCCTGCACCACCGGCTAGCGTTTCGTAATATGCATATGATCGCTTTCGACGGGAATCATATCCACCGATAGTTATATTATTCATCGTGCCTGATGATGCCGCAGGGATTCTTTCTGGTAATGCCTTGGCGAGTGCCCTCAATGCAACGTCCGTGATTCTTTGACTCACTTCGACATTCCCAGCGGAAACCGCCCGAGGGTCTGATGCGTTAACGAGTGACTTTTTCGGTAGTCTGATGTGGATAGGGCGATAGCAACCTTCGTTGGTTGGTGCGTCGAGAGGGGCTAATGCTCTCACAGCGTAATAGCAAGCAGACTCAGTAACCTGTGCAACGGCATTCAACGAGGTGCTTTGTGATTCTGTGTCAGTTCCCTCGAAGTCAAAATATAGACTATCGCCTTTAACTTCTATTGAAAGATTTATTTTCCCCCCTTCAATGATTTCGAGGTAATCTGCAGCTTGATATATACCATCAGGAATTTCGGCGATTACTTCACGGATGACTCTTTCGCCGTGTAGCAACATTTCATTGAAGCGAATCTGGACACCCTCAGGACTAAAGCGCTCCGTTAAGGACTGGACTCGTTCAATGCCCATCGCTGTCGCCGCTAATTGGGCTCGCAAATCACCTTCACGTTCGTGCGGAGATCTTGAGTTTCGTAGAATGATTGACCATGCAGCTTTTGAGATTTTCCCGGCTTCAACTAGTTTGATAGGGGGGATAATCAATCCCTCTTGGTAGAGTTCAGTCGCGACCGGCATTGAACCAGGCGCCATACCTCCAATGTCTGCATGATGTGCTCTCGTAGCTGTGAAACCCAGAAGTTTTTGCTTGTAAAAAATTGGAGCCACTGTGGTGATGTCGGGTAGATGATTACCGCCTTTGTATGGATCATTTAGTGCGATAATGTCGCCTTCTTCAAAAGGGCCCATGTCCAGAATTGTTCTAACAGTCATCGGCATCGCCCCTAGATGGACGGGAATATGAGCAGCCTGAGCGATTAGAGAGCCATCGGCCATGAACACTCCGCATGAATGGTCACGCCTTTCTTTGATGTTTGGTGAAAATGCTGATCGTGTGAGACTTTCACCCATCTCCTCGGCGACAGACGCGAACGCAGCTTCGGCGATAGCTAAGTCTGCTGGGGAAAGCTTCAAGTCTTGCATCGATCGAACCTCTTAATTTTTTTTTCTCGACAGAATCAAATTTCCCTCTGGATCTACCTGACCGATCCAGTCAGGTGTAACTAAGGTGGTTGTATCTAATTGTGTGACTAGGGCTGGTCCGATTATTTGATCGTCGGAATTTAGCTCGGTACGAAGATAAATCGGTATCCGTTGAGATTTTCCGTCAAAAATGGCTTCAGAGTACTGACTAATTGCCGGGACGATTTGATTATTTTCACGACTAGAGAATATGGGTTTGGGGGGTATGAATTTAGGATCGATGAATCCGGTCACACGGATGTTTGCAATCTCAACTTCGTATCCCGAATGTCCGTATAGGTGGCCATGCCTCTCAGTAAATTCTTCCTTTGCGGCCAGTAAGCTCTTATGATTTGTTTTGTTGGCATTATCAATAGTCACCCCGATTTCGTGTGATTGACCCACAAATCGTAGATCTAATACGGCACGATACTGGACATGGTTACTAGATAATGTTTCACTAATTATTTTTATAGCCTTGTGCAGATCGGCAAGAACTGACTCGATATTATCTTCGTCCATTTTACGGAGAATAGATTGGCCGACGGTGAATGTTTGACCCGCCTGCAGAGCTCCTAGAGCTGCCAAAACTCCAGGAGAAGGAGGAATCAGAATCTTATCAATATTAAGCATCTGAGCGACGTCACAAGCATGTAAAGGGCCGGCACCACCAAATGGTACTAGCGTGAATTCATTTGGATTAAATCCTTTCTGAACTGATACAACACGAACAGCTCGCTCAATGTTTGCATTTGTAACATCTATGACTGCCTGAGCAAATTCAAACTTATCCCTAAATGCATTTAGAAACGGCTTCGCAGCTCTTTCTGCCTCATTTACATCGAGTTCGAGTGAATCCGCGAGAAAGTAATCTTGGTTAAGTCTACCGAGTATGGCATGTGCATCGGTGACACTGAACGCAGGTGAGGATGACGCGCGTGAGTTTCCATAACAGGCCGGGCCAGGACGGGAACCCACAGAGTGGGGGCCGACCCGTAAAGCCCCACCAATATCGAGGTACGCGATAGAGCCCCCACCGGCGCCTACCGTGTGAATATCGACCACAGGGGTTCGAGCAGGTATATCTTGAATTACTAGATTGGCTCGATATGGTAATTCATTGTCGCAAAGTGCGATATCTGTAGATGTTCCACCAATATCCAGAGTAATTATCTTGTGCTCATTGACGGATCGAGCAAGTGACAGGGCTCCGTTTACCCCTGCTGATGGGCCTGACAATAACGTTGACACTGGTAATTTTTTCACCTGTGATGTAGTAGCGGCACCTCCATCACTTTGAATGATACTAAGTATCGGAGGCGTACTAAATGAATCTACCCGTTGCAATGATCTTTCTAAATTCGAAAGATATGTGGACATTATCGGTCCGACATAGGCGTTTAATGCAGTGGTGGAAGCACGCTCGACCTCTCGATATTCAGGGGACACTTCGCTAGAAATTGAAAGGTAGGGGAGGTTATTACCCTTGGATTCATGCTTAAGCTTCTCGTATGACTCTCGAAATTTAAATTCGAAAACATTGTTTGTATGTGAGAAAAGTAGGCAGATTGCCAATGCTTCGACGTCATTAATAATTGCATGTTCAATAATGGTTCGGTATAGGTTTGGGCTGACGTCGGCTCTGATTTCACCGTCTGGCGTTAGTTTTCCTGGGAACTCAATTATTAACTCAGGGGGAATCAAGAGATTAGCAGGAGTAGGTTCAAGCTCATAGATGTTACTTCTTGCCTGCCGACCGATTTCTAATATATCTTTGAATCCTTCCGTTACTACCAAGGCTGTCCGCGCTCCCGCTTTCTCGAGTAAAGCATTTGTAGCGATGGTGGAGCCGTGGGCTATACGCGACAGATCTGCCTGGGTGTCGGTCAACCCTTCAAG
>NZWK01000013.1:15045-16578 GCA_002701625.1 Chloroflexota bacterium | reverse complement strand
TCAAGATTGTTGGAGCCATCTGGTATTTCAGATATGGCAGCATTGGTTGCTTTGTATCGACCTGGTCCCATGGAGCATATACCGCGATTTGCCGAGGTAAAAAAGGGACTTAAGGATCCTCACTACTTGGATCCGGCACTCGAGCCTATATTGGCTGAGACATATGGTGTTATTACCTATCAGGAGCAGGTTTTACAAATCGCCCAAAAATTCGCAGGGTATTCATTGGGCCAGGCCGATGTTATGAGAAAGGCCATGGGCAAGAAGATAGCTGAGGTAATGATTGAAGAACGGGAGCGATTCGTCTCAGGTATTGAATCGCAAGGGCATAAGAGGCGTCTGGGTGAAAAGCTATTTGATTTAATTGAGCCATTTGCTGGTTATGCCTTCAATAAAGCTCACGCTGTGTGTTATGGACTTATTGCTTATCAAACGGCGTATCTGAAGGCCCATTACCCCATCGAGTACATGGCTGCGGTTCTTTGTTCATCGAGTGGTGACAGGACCGCCCATGCCGCCGCTGAATGCCAAAGACTAGGGATATCAATTTCCTTACCTGACATTAATAAAAGTGAGGTTAATTTTAATGTAGAAGCGCCTGAGTCAAGTGATAGGTCACGTTCGATTAGATATGGACTGGGTCAAGTTAAGGATGTAGGGGCAGGAAGCGCTGAATTAATCGTGGCTGAAAGGTTAGAGAATGGGGAGTATTCCTCTATGGAGGATTTCGCGGCTCGATTGCCTAGCAAGTCAGCAAATAAAAGAATTATCGAGGCTCTTGCAAGAGCAGGCTCTTTTGATGCCTTGTGTGACCGAGGGGTTGCACTTCAGAATATTGATAGAATTATCGATATTTCCAAGGAGCAAAAACATTTAAAGGATACTGGTCAGACTACTATGTTTGATTTACTAGGCTCTGATGGATTAGGTGGCCTCGATATGTCTGATCCGATGCGACTTCCAAGCCGGCAGATTCAGCTGTGGGAGCGTGAATACTTAGGTACCTATATAAGTGATCATCCTCTGACCGAGGCTTCTGAAATACTCAATAAGTATGTAACCCATTCACCGGCTGAGCTGACTTCCTTCTTGAACGGCGAGGAGGCTGTGGTGGCTGGAATTATCACTGATGTCCGAGAACTAACGGCACGTGTTAGTAATCGACCATTCTGTGCTATTAGAGTTGAAGGATTTACTGGTTCGTCTGAAATAATGATTTGGAACAAGGAGTATGAGCACTATTTCAAGACGGGGATTTTGACTGAGGGGAATATTGTTTTGGCTCGGGTGTCGATTAGAACTAATAAAAACTCTCGAACCACGATTGCGGCGAAATTTGTTGTTGCTTATGACCCGCACTTGAAAGCTCTGGGGCCAAATTTCAATGAGCGGCAGTTTCAAACTCAGAGACGAGGCNGCGGACNTGACANCAGTTTGTCAGCTATAAAACATCTNCCTAGGCCTGAGNGANACNTGCTTGAACCTTTGAACTNGGAGTCTTTACCGACTGATTCTCTAGCCTCATCAGNGGNA
>NZWK01000013.1:0-15039 GCA_002701625.1 Chloroflexota bacterium | reverse complement strand
ANTAAACCACAGAGTNNTACNTCTGAGACATCTATAGCGATGGATAGTGGTTTATTGATAAGGATTGATGAGACACGAGATGCGGGCGCTGATAGGCGTCGCATTCATCATCTGTTTCAAATCTTGGACGAGTCACCCGGGTCNCTCACAGTTACTCTNGAGATTGAGGATAGGAATCATTTANGAAGTCANGTTAGCTGTGCGGGAATCGATGAACGGATGATTTCAGATATTGCGNNTCGTTTNCGTAAAACTTTAGGTGTNCTTGGGTCNGTTCAATATGANGAGCGTTTTGGTGCTGGCGANNCAGCAGAANTTNTTNGTNCNGAACCGCTTAAAGTTGTCGGTGGAAACTGAGTGANAAATNATCGAGANATTACTTNAGCTCTCACCCCATTAATTTGTATAATGTTGTAACGTAANCTNTATGGCTATTTCAACNGATAGTGTGGCACAAAGTTATCGTAAACTTANTNACATNCGGACNGCTATCAGCTCGGTCGTANTGGGCCANGATGAGCTGATATCTGGACTTTTGATCGCTGCTATGACCAATAACCATGCTTTGATTGAGGGACTNCCTGGTCTNGCGAAATCTCTNGCTGTTTCAACTTTTGCGGACACCATTGAGAGTAGTTTTACGCGTATTCAATTCACNCCTGATTTACTNCCAGCTGATCTAACTGGGACTCAGATTTTTGATCCTAGGGATACTCAATTTCATACCAGAAAAGGACCGATATTTTCAAATGTAATCTTGGCAGATGAAATAAACCGCGCACCTGCTAAAGTGCATTCTGCTTTNNTGGAGGCAATGGAAGAAACNTCGGTTACGATAGGTGGCAACACGCTAGAGTTGCCTAATCCATTTTTAGTTCTAGCTACTCAAAATCCTATCGAACATGAGGCCACCTANAGACTACCTGAGGCNCAACTGGATCGTTTNATGCTTAAAATCGTGGTCAAATANCCGGAGGTGAAGGATGAAAGAAGTATGCTGGATCAGAAATTNTCTCGANCAAGNGTGTCACCAAAATCAGTTATTAGCGCGNCTGAGTTGCNAGCNATTCAAGAANTCGTACGTCAGATAAACATCGATCCAAAAATACGTGATTATATTCTGAGGCTGGTNCGAGCNAGTCGGATTNCGGATGAGGAGGAAGAAGGCGATATATCTCGCTGGATCGAGTATGGNGCATCACCTCGGGCATCAATATNTTTTGTCGAAGGGNCTCAAGCATTNGCTTTACTTAACTCGAGAGAATATGTNCTTCCAGAGGATGTGAAGCAAATTGCTAANACTATTCTGCGGCATCGTCTAGTNCTTACCTATCAGGCCGAGGCCGAAGGTATAACTACTGATGATGTCATAGATCAGTTGTTGGAAAATGTGCCAATCNCTTGATTCAAGTAATTNTATGTTCGGTAAAATAAATTATTTCTCACGTTGGTTGAANAAGTCANACCAACNNGTCNGTTTCCNACTAGAAGAAATATCAAATTGGAATTTATCAAATCCAATCGTAGATCGATATATTAGAGAGTTGGAATTTCGNATCACGCGNTCTGAATCGGTGGATCTTTATGGGCAATATCTTTCTGTTTTTAAAGGTACAGGCATAGACTATGAAGGTACTAGAGAGTACACACAGGGCGACGATACTCGCTTTATCGATTGGAATCGTACTGCNAAATCTANCGAAATCTGGAGCAAAGAGTTTCGNGAGGAACGTGGTCGTACNGTTTTNTTTTTAGTGGATAATTCTATGTCGATGGTTACTCCACCGCCATATGGAGAGAAAATNCAAGTTGTGTTGCAAGTACTTTCACTACTCGGATATTCAGCTGTCGGCGCAGGTGATTTAGTCGGNTTAATAACGTTTTCATCTGATGTACATAGTGTAATGAGACCGCGCNTGGGCAANGGGAATTTATTAGAGATAATACGAAANATTGTTTGGGACTCATCGAACATTAGCGTCAAATCTAGACAAAGCACCGACTTGGNAANNGTGATTCAATTTTCGAATCGGCTTCTCAAGCAGGGTTCCGTGGTGTTTATTATGTCAGATTTTGTAGATACTACATCNTTAGAAATGATTAGACTTTTGGCACGTAAACATGAGGTAACGGCCGTNCGTATTAATGGTCCAGACTTTAATTTAGGNAGCNNGNCTGGGCTGATTGATTTNCTCGATGTAGAGACTGGTCGTTCTANGGTTGTTGATTTGACCNACTTTGAAGGCTCAGATGAATTCGTCCTTGATGGTNTCAAGAAGGANAGTNGNGATTCTATTTTTANAGAGTTNGGNGCTTNCGAATTAACACTCGATACTAATTCGGATATCACGNCTGAGCTATTAACTTATTTACGTATGCGTTCGCGCCGCANNNCTCGGNAATCATGATGCTAACTCGGTTATCGCTGTGTATATCAATAATCGGGCTNATGGTTATCCCNCTTCAGCATGTGGAAGCTCAAGCNGGACCCGANATAGAGATAATCTCCACAGTATCTCCATTAGATATAAACATNGGCGATACTTTTTACTTGGAAGTGTTAATACGGCATAGTAATGCAGTTGCAATTAANACCAATCTAGCGATGATTCCTGAGATTGAGTTAGTGGGTAATCCAGTCGAAGGATTTAATAGTTTGTCTGACAACTCTGGGATAACGTCTGTTATTTATGAGCTTCAGGTATTTAATGTTGATCTTCCTCAACAATTAGAAGTTGAAGTACTGTGGGTGACCGAAGACGGTCAAACCGGTGCTGTTAGCGATTTTGTTGATTTACCTACAGTCATTCGATTGGTCACAGACGCTTCTATTACTGTGCGAGATCTGAAACCACAACACATCACTACAGGGGACTACGATAGTGTTTTTTCCTATCGAGCATTTTTAGCTACTGTGCTGATTTTGTTATTTTTGTTAGCTTTAACTTTTTATTTNCGTCGAAACAAGTCCGNTGAAATTTTAGANAACACCTCCGAAGATATAGCTCGATCTCAGCTGACTGAACTNCATAGTCTTGANCTCNACGAAGTNGCTGANTTACAGAAGTTTTACAGNGGTTTATCCAGAATTATTCGTCTATATCTTTTGAACAGGTTTAGTCTTGATGCTTTGATATATACCTCTTCAGAGTTGAACGAGTTGATGATCGAGAATGGTATCGAGCGCTGGCAAGCGCGACTGGTTGGAGAGCTTCTGAAACGCTGTGACCTGGCAATCTATGCACATATCTATCCTGACCCAGACTCTGCTAATTCCGACTTAACTCTTGCTTATGAGATAGTTGAATTCGCGAGAGATGAGCGAAGATGAATCCCGCTGACAGTTATTTTTCTACCATTGCGTGGCTTAGTCTGATTCCCGTACTTGGTTTGCTTGGGTTTGTTAGGTGGCGATGGGCACGGTCGATCGCGATACCAATTTCTTCGATATCAGCTGTTGATGTACCTGAAACTCAGACTAGACGAGTACGGTATCGTTGGCTTCCGGAGCTGATTCTTTGGCTGAGTGCTCTTGTGGGAATTGTTGCTCTTGCTGGTCCACAGTACGGGATAACNTCGNATTCAGCGGATTTGGNNGGCTTNGATATAGTNCTAGTCATAGATTTATCTTCGTCAATGAATTTGAGNGATATGAACGANGAGACCAANTTAGCCNCGGCGCAAGGNGTTATCAGCGAATTTCTTGACGGACAGGAAGGTAATCGCATNGGTGTTGTAGTTTTTCAATCNNCTGCATTGATANTATCGCCNCTTACATACGATANTGATGCCATTGAAAGNCAAATTGATNGACTCGAGACAGGNTGGTTGAAGGACGGTACAGCGATTGGNCTTGGAATATCAGAGGCTCTANTGATTTTAAGAAATTCNGCTGCGACTTCAAAAGTAATTGTTCTTTTGACTGATGGNGAGAACAATGCCGGCATCATTTCNCCCTTGGAGGCAGCAGAATTATCGNGAGCACTCGATACAAGAATNTATACAATAGCNTTCACNCCTGAGGATCAATTTTTTGACTCGGGGGNGCTGCNACGTATNTCTGAGCTGACGGGTGGCAGAGGNTTTGATGCNTATACAAGNGATGATTTGCTNGCAGCATATNCAACGATTGCTGATTTGGAAAGATCAACTATTGGCGGTCGTGATTATNTTGTGATTAATCACTACCAGACGGCATTTATACTAGTGACNATGGTCCTGCTATTTGTAAGTTTTANGCTATCNGCNACNTATTTNAAGAGATTTCCNTGATGANTAGCANTNGGGTGTATTTGTAATTATGAATTTTGATTCGCCTCAATGGTTGCTGCTNTCAGCTTTTCTGCCGCTACTTATTTANATCATTTACCNCGATNACAAGAGAAATCNAAATACTNTATTTATGAAATTTAGTAANAGTTATGGTTCNAAATTNCNATTTAGNCGNTATTNTTGCNTNNTNCTGTCNTTTTTGTTACTNGTNATTGCTGCTGCGANGCCAGCGTGGGGTACAGAATTTGTTAAGTCACCNGCCNCNACATCTGAGTTAGTTATTGTTGTCGATGTNTCGTACTCNATGCTTGCNAATGACNTCAAACCGACTCGNTCAANGATGGCTTCCGATTCGATNACAAAATTACTCCCGCATTTGAGGGGATATCGNGTAGGGCTAGTGANNTTNGCGGGAGATGNGTTTGAACGNGCTCCTNTGACGGATGACTTNAAGGCATTTTCANTGCTGATTNAACGCGCGCAGGATGAAAGTTTTCTTTTGANGCCCGGATCGAATGTTNTCAATGGTTTAGAGAAGGCCAAAGAGATATTAAATCGNAATAGGGNGNCACANGGNANGTCGATTTTGTTAGTGTCTGATGGTGANTTNGATGATGTNANTGNGATATCAAGTTTNGTTTCCGANATAGATATCAAAGTGCATACNGCNTTCGCAGCAGGNGGNTCCGAAGGTNAACTTCCGAACGGGTCTATCGCAAGCAGTCAGTCTANTCAGTTGGAACGTATAGCNCAGGAGAGTGACGGCTCATTTTGGNAAATTCAGGATNTGCCTGGTTTGGCNGTTTCATTGCAACGAGTGCNNGGGGTCTATTATGAGGACGNCNTAGAAGAAATCTCAAAAAGTAGNTCTAGTATTTTCATCGNTGNTGCGTTACTANTNATGTGTTTTTTATTAGTTAGTCCNTCCGTTTATGCNNGGTATAAATACCNNAATATGTTTAACTCAATATTTCTGGTNGGANTAACTGGTACATTATTGGGATNTGTGTCATGCGCCTCNCCTTCATTCGATAAACAAATAGATGCGGCTAATTCTTACTATGCAGANGGTCAATATAGTGTTTCACTGATCGAGTATCAGCGAATAAGTAACGAAGCAGCTGAGGTAACTGATTGGAAAACNGGTTCNGTTCTNTATAATTTGGGAAATAATCTCCATCGATTGGCTAGGTATGATGAAGCATTTGCNGTNTCAAGTTCTGCGCTACAGTTTTCNCAAGATGATCGAGTATTAGCCGGNAAGATACGATATTCACTGGGGCTACATTCGTATCGAAAAGGNGATTTTGNTGGGGCTTACAAGTGGTTTAGTGAAGNCNTAACTCAAGATCCCACNGATATCGACGCAAAAATTAACTTGGAAATTACGNTGCNAAAANTACGTTCGACGTCTGAGTNCAANATGAGTAGTCCGNCCGAANCAAACGNGCAGAANGCGAATTCNGGATTGGATTCTTCGGGTGATTCNNCGGGCACNNAGGNCGNNAAAATNGCAGGTCAACCCGGANCTAAATCGGATGAATCAGCTATTAAGGATGCTNGTGCGACCNATGGTTCTGAAGANGATGGTTTANAGTCTGGTGNTCCTCTGGATAGGGACTGCAACGAGAGANATACTTGATGACGTATTTCAAGAAACTGTNGTTTCCCTATCGGAGTTTGAAGCACTAGAGATTTTAGATCTGNTTGCAGAAGANAATAGAGNGNTTAATTATNCTTACATTTCTCAGGAAGGGCTAATCATCAAACAGTGATCCGGCTAGTTTTTGGCNTTAGTTAATAAAAGTTTGATTGGACCNTCACTNACGATNTCTCTAGTTGTTAAGCTGATTCCGTTGGTAGATTCTGAGATTGTGGTACCAAGNAGATTGGCCAAANTCATAAGATTTTCGTCCTCGAGCCCTTTATATCCGTANGGAATNACAACCGCNGGGTTGATATCTCGAATAATTCGNGACATCGTTCCTGANGGTAATGTCCTCTTAGGATCTGTGGGACANAGGATTATTTGTGAACCCCCAAATAAATCNTTTCCAGGACCGTTCAATACATTTGTTAGCCCACTTAGGATTCCGATCGCTANTCCGTCAACTTGAATAAACCAACTAGTTTTCTCTGCNGGATTCGGCTCGCTAGANAGGCTTAATTGATCACCCTCGTCGGGTTCGATTTCGTTACTGATAGCATCTGACGCATATCCTTCAATTTGTACCCCTGAAACCTCGAATTCACCAGGTCGGTTAAAAATTATGGGTTCTCCATCTCCTGCTGAAGCAACTTGCTCGTTGCCAGTGCAAAGCGGATCACTGCGATGGGAATTTAGAATAATATGGGCTTTTGGTCGACCCATTGTTCCATGTAATTTTTTGGTCCACGGATCAATTACTATTGAGGCATCTTTTCCTCGAAGCCTGAGTGACGAGTTGCCCAACCAGTTTAATTCCAAATCATTCGCCTCATTTCATCGCTATTTTATTTTATTGTAGGGCAGCCCTATATATCGAGCTCAGGTATAGGAAGATTGTCTGGAATATTGAAGTCAGACGGAATTTCCCGCATGGCTGTCGGGTCACAGATTGTCACAGTTGAGTTATTACTATTACTGACTGAATTAATCATGGCCACCCGTAACGCGTCAGATCTGAATCCTTTTGTGTTTGCGTCTAAATCTATATCTGTTGCCTCATTTTCAATGTTTCGGGTAGAAGGAATTTGCTGCCGACTCATCGCTTCAAGTGTAAATGCAAGTGCGAACGGTGCTGCAGCTGCCCCCATGTCACCAATGTGAGACTTCAGTGCGGGTGTGTACATGTGGTGCCGCACTGATGCACCGAATACTCGATGAACGGCTCTGGCTTCTGCAAGGTCACCTTCTTGTGATCCACAGGCGTCCAGCATTAAAACATCAATCTCAGATTGTATTCGTCCAGAAGAAAGGAGTGCTCCTTGAATGGACCGACCAATATAAACAGGATCAACAGCTGGCCTTCCATTAGAACCGGCAGAGAATGTCAGAGATTTACCCTCGATTTCGCCGAGAATTTTTGCCCCCCGTGTTACCGCCACTTCTAAAGCTTCGAGTACAAAGACAACGCTTCCTTCCGAGAGCACTTTACCATTTCTATTTTTGTCTAATGGACGAGATGCTAACGCGGGATCGGTATTGTTTTGAGTGGTTAATTCTTTGCGACTTTCGTTTGCAGTGAACGTAGTCGGATCGATTCGCGCATCGGTTCCACCGGCAATTGCGACGTAAGCGTCCTTTCGTCGGATCATTTCTGACGCTTCAATTATTGCTTCAAGGCCGCTCACATATCGTCCATCAAGAGGTATAACCGGACCCGTGATTCCCAGAAAAGCAGCAACATTTTGGCCTGGATGAGGGACATCTGTAATTTCAATTTGTTTTTCGTCTGTAGTGATGGCGATATCTTGGCCCTCAGCTGACGCAATTATGCACCCAATCTGACCGGAGTTTTCTGGTGTCAAACTTAATCCAGCCGTTTGAACTGCTGACAAAGCGGCCGACACGGTATATCGAGAGCTAACACGCAGGCTTTGGAAATAATCAGGGCGGAATCTACTATCTAGCTGATCAGATTCTTGGATCTCCCCGGCGATTTTTGATTCGAATTTTGATGTGTCAAATCGACTTATATTTCGGACGCCGCTCTCATTATTTTCAAGAGCTGACCAGATAGCTCCTAGAGATCGTCCCAGCGGAGTCACAACCCCTATGCCTGTAATAACTACCCGCGGTGGGAGGCTNGCGGTGTCTGAATATGAATTAGTCATATCAATAGTCTATTCGTNAGTCNGCTAAAAAACTTACTATCCCCAATTNGCAATCATTGCTCCCCAATTTAACCCTCCGCCAAACGCGACAAATAGCACAGTGTCGCCGGATTTCAGTCGTTTTTCTTCNAGAGCTTCCGAAAGAGCAATNGGGATTGAGGCAGAAGATGTATTTCCATACTTTTGTACGTTGACAAAGGCCCGTTCAATCGGCAGCCCAAGTCTCTCCATTAAGGCTTTTATAATGCGTTTATTTGCTTGATGAGGGATACAGATGTCGATATCATCAGCTTTTAAATTAGCCTTTTTTAAGGCATTTTCGACAGCNTCGGCCATTGCCGTAACCGCATATTTAAATACGGATCGACCATCCATTATTATTTTCGCATCCTGATCTAGCAAGTCTGANGGTGCCGTGCACGGGCCAGANGCGAATAGCAGTTCTGCCGCACCGCCATCTGATCCAAGTGCTGGTGGAAATATCTGGCCAATCTCATTTTCGCGATTACGCTCAAGTATTACTGCTCCGGCGCCATCGCCAAACAGAACGCATGTGCCTCTATCGGACCAGTCAGTGATACGGCTCAGAACCTCCGAGCCAATTACGAGAATTTTTTCAGCAGAGCGCGCATGAATGAGTTGCGATGCGGTAGATAAAGCCGTTACAAATCCGTTACATGCCGCATTAATATCAAATGCTCCGCAGCTAGCACCTATNGAGTGTTGTATTCGGCTCGCAGTGGATGGAAACATTCCACTTGGCGTACACGTCGCCGTGATGATTAAATCTAAATCAAGGGCGTTTACACCAGCTTTCTCGAGAGCTCTTGTCGCGGCTTGGGCGCCGAGTGTGGCTGATGAATCCTCATCGTTCGCAATATGTCTTTGCTTTATTCCTGTTCTTTCGATTATCCATTCATCACTGGTGTCAATCATTTCTGAGAGCTCTTGATTTGTAAGTATTCTTTCGGGGACCGCATGGCCGAAGCCCGAAATATGGCAGGAAAATGACATATTACCTCTTAGCTGGCACAGTATTTTTGCTATTCATACGACCCTAGTATAGCTTCCAGATCGATCAATGTGCGTCGATGCATTTGCTTGATGGCACCTTCACTTTTGCCGAGTTTNTCGCCAATTTTTTTATTCGTGAGTCCGTCTACATATTTGAATGTTATTAGCTTTTGTCGATCAGGGCTCAGCGCTGCGACAGCAAGCCAAAGATTTTGAATTTGCTCATTACGTTCCACCANGTGTTCTGGACTTGGAATATTATTGATAGTNTCTGCNTAATTCTCCAAGGGCTCGAGTGTTTTTGACCGACCCGTATCNCGGTACCAATTCACTAGGCTATTGTGGGCAATCGTCATTATCCACCCACCAAAAGCATCNGATCCTCGACCACGAAAATTAGCAAGNGCTGTGAATGCCCGTAAGAAGACAGTTGATGTTAATTCTTCGGCATCCAGAACTGTCGGAGTTCTTCGAACGAGATACCCGAAAACGCGCGGCGCAAATTCTTCGTATAATCTTGAAAAAGCGTCGACNGTTACGTTTTTATCAACTTTTTTATTGGTTTTCATTAGGTGAAGTATAGNTGACCTTGCAGCGNGNGAAGTTAAATATCGCTAACCGTTGACCAGAGCTAGNCNGCTNATTTACACTTAATTAGCACTCTCTATCGGAGAGTGCTAATTAAGTGTAAATCTCCCTATATATATGGGAATCTGGTATTAAAATTCACTCATGGGAAATACTTATGAATACNTTAACTGAGCGCAGGGCTGCAATACTCTCGNTGGTTGTCGACGAATATATACGGACNGCTGTACCNGTTTCATCAAAATTTTTGGCCGATATGTCGGAGCTTAGCGTCTCACCAGCCACAGTGCGTAACGAATTTGCGCTTTTAGAGGCAAATGGACTTTTGACTCATCCTCATACTTCTGGCGGAAGGATTCCCACAGAAAACGGGTACCGTACGTATGTTGAACAACTGATGTTTGAAGAGCCGATTGTGGAAGAAGAGCGCATCACAGTNGAGCATCAGNTGCATCAGGCGGCTGGCAGCGTTGATGAGCTACTGCCTCTTGTCTCAACCATCCTCGCTAGTTGGGTGGGAAACGTGGCCATCATTACCCGGAGAACTGAGCAGCAGCGCGAATTGCTTCAAGTACAACTCGTGGATATAAGCGGTGACACAACTCTCCTTGTCTGTGTTTTGGACGATGGCACGGTTAAAAAGAAGTTTTTAACTATCTATCCATATTTGAATCAAACACTTCTAAACCAGCATGCAAATGCTCTTAATGAATTACTGGCCGGGCTCACTTCGTTAGAAATAAAGAATTTAGTTAAATCTTCGACTGATTTNGAGCTGTTGGATTTAATATCTGTCATAGCGGATCTTATAGTCGAAGAAAATATGTCTGAGAACACCTACCTCGATGGAATTGAGGTAGCACTTCAGCAACCTGAATTCAGTGATCAAGAAAGTATGCTCGAGGCTATGGGGTATTTAAGTATCTATAGACTCGAGAGATTGATCAATTCTGTGATGACGGATGGTCGCGATCCAAGTACTCGAATAGTTATTGGCCGAGATGATGACGAAAACATTTCAACTGGTTGGAGTATTGTCGCCTCGAAATACGGTCCAGATACGAATACGGGTGTAATCGCAGTTGTCGGTCCAACCAGGATGGCTTATGGCTACGTACTGCCGAGAGTTCGCTATTTGGCTGGTTTGATAACGCAATTGAATAGGGATTTGAGCCGCAAAAATATTTTGGATGGCTCAAATGACTAGTACAGATGAGAATGTTCAGAGCGAAGAATTGGACGCGACAATTGTCAATGAAGTAGATGAGCTGGTTGATTCGCCTCCATCTCTGGAAACAGAGCTGGAGGATGTGAAAGCACAATTGTTGCGATCGTTGGCTGATTATCAAAATCTCCAGCGAAGAAGTAGTGAAGACTTGGTAAATGCGAGACTTGATGCGTTAAAACCATTTTTAAGTGTTTTGGATGATCTGCAGAGAGCTGTTCATGCAATTGAGGCTGATGCAAATCAATCACCATGGGTTGAAGGAGTAAGTCTTGCTGTCCAGAAATTCGAGAACACCCTGTCGAATCGAGGTGTTCGGTCATATGGAGAAGTTGGTGAGATGTTTGACCCTAAATTGCATGAGGCAGTTGGCCTTACCGCAGGTCCGGATGGTCAAATTTTAGAGGTTATAGCTGGTGGGTATGAAGTTGGAGAAAGAGTTATCCGACCAGCTTTAGTAATAGTAGGTGAGGGTCAAACAAAAGAGACTGAGGATGATGATTCGAGTGGGAAATCGTCAACTTCAATATGGAATGAACTGTAAACAAAGATTTAATAATTAGGACAATTGGATAGGAGTCAAGATGAGTAGGGTTATCGGTATTGATTTGGGAACCACTAATTCTTGTATAGCAGTGATGGAGGCGGGTGAGGCTCGCGTTATTGAAAATTCTGAGGGTGGTCGAACGACGCCGTCAGTCGTCGCTGAGACGAAGGATGGGGAGCGGCTGGTCGGCACGGTCGCGAAGCGACAAGCTGTGACTAATTCTGATAATACTCTCTATTCGGTTAAGCGACTGATGGGTAGGCAGCATGATGATGAAGAAACCACACGGTTAGAGACGATGGCTTCATTTAAGTTGGTGAAGCGTGATAATGGTGATGCCGCTGTGGCAATGGGAGGTAGTGATTACAGCCCTCCTGAGATAAGTGCGATGATTCTAGGCAAATTAAAAGCTGATGCGGAGGCTTATTTGGGGGAAGATGTCTCGGAAGCCGTTATCACAGTTCCGGCCTACTTTAACGATGCTCAACGTCAGGCAACTCGAGATGCAGGACGGATTGCTGGTCTCGAGGTTCTCAGAATAATTAATGAACCTACCGCAGCATCGCTTGCATATGGTCTCGGTGAGGATGCAACAGATCAGACTATTGCGGTTTACGATCTTGGGGGCGGGACATTTGATATTTCCGTGCTCGAGATTGGTGATGGAGCTTTTGAGGTCAAGGCTACCAACGGGGATACGTTTCTTGGTGGGGATGATTTTGACAACGCTGTCATAGCTGACTTAGTTGCTGAATTCAAGAAAGATCAGGGTATTGATCTGTCGGAGGATAAGGCCGCCCTCCAACGTTTAAAGGAGGCAGCGGAGAAAGCAAAGATTGAGTTGTCCTCAGCTCAACAGACTGAAGTCAACCTGCCATTCATCACGGCTGATTCGTCAGGCCCAAAACACTTGGTTCGGTCTATTTCGAGAAGTTATTTCGAGCAGTTGGTTGATGAGCTTGTTGAACGTTCTCTTGGTCCAGTGAAGCAGGCCCTTAAAGACTCAAGTATGGATCCCTCTGATATTGATGAGGTCGTACTCGTGGGCGGACAGACACGAATGCCGCTCGTGCAAAAAAAGATAGAAGCGTTTTTTGGNAAAGAGCCACATCGTGGTGTGAACCCTGATGAGGTTGTTGCAATGGGAGCTGCTATTCAGGCTGGAGTCCTAAAGGGTGACGTGAAGGACATGCTGTTGCTTGATGTCACGCCATTGACTTTAGGGATTGAAACGTTAGGTGGAGTAATGACCCCTCTGATAGAGAGAAATACCACCATNCCTACTAGTAAGAGTGAAACTTTTTCTACTGCTGCTGATAATCAGCCTCAGGTGGATGTACACGTCCTCCAAGGTGAGCGNCCGATGGCATCCGATAACAAGACAATGGGACGATTTGCACTGGATGGTATTTTGCCAGCNCCGAGAGGAATTCCTCAAGTCGAAGTAACTTTTGATATTGATGCGAATGGAATTGTAAAGGTGTCCGCGAAAGATAAAGCTACCAACAAAGAGCAACANATAACTATTCAATCGTCTTCTGGTCTTACGGATGATGAAGTGGAAAGNTTGAANCAGGAGGCTGANGAGCACGCTGAAGAGGATGCTAAGAAGAAATCAGCTATAGAGTCNCGNAATGCTGCCGATACTCTTTGTTATTCAGCNGAAAAACTTATAGAGGATAATAAGGAACTTGTGACAGANGATCAGAAATCAAAGATTGAAGAATCGGTAGCAGATGTACGTCAGAGTCTNGAAAGTGGTGACGATGCNATTTTGTCAACTAAAACAAGTGAACTCGAGGCTATGCTGCAAGAGATAGGTCAGGCTATTTATACAGCTNANGCTGCNCAAAANGCNCCAGGNTCCGACGAGGGTACANCCTCTGCGAGCGATCAGACTGAAGCTAGTGACGACACGATTGANGGCGAGTTCCGAGAGGTTTAGGTTTCTAGATTAGATTGAAGTTCGAATGAATATGATTTTTAAAGGATTGACAACATATGGCAGCTGCTCCTGATCTTTACGAGACACTTGGAGTCGGTCGTGAAGCATCCTCTAGCGACATCAAGAAAGCCTATCGACTTCTAGCGAAGGAATTTCATCCAGATGTAAATAAATCGGAGGGCGCAGAAGAGAGATTTAAGGAAGTCTCAACCGCCTATGAAGTGTTGTCGGATCCTGAGAAGCGGGGTCGATACGATCAATTTGGGCATGCGGGTATAGGTAACGCTGGTGCACAAGGCTTTGATGGTGGTGGATTTGGTGGGTTTGGAGATATATTCGACTCATTTTTCCGGTCGACTGGAGCTCGTCGGGCAGGACCTCAACAGGGTTCAGATTTAAGAACTACTATTGAAATAAATCTTGAAGATGTTTTGTTGGGCATTGAATACCCGCTCAATTTTTCTAGAGTTGTTCGATGTCAACCCTGCAGGGGGACAGGAGAAGCTGATGCAGCTGAGAGACCCAAATGTGACGAGTGCTCAGGAACTGGAGAGTTAAGGCAGGTTCAAAGATCGCTATTTGGGCAGTTTGTGAACGTGACAGTATGTAATATTTGTCAAGGTGAAGGCACAAAGGTACGCAACGCTTGTAAATCATGTAGAGGCAGAGGATTAACTGAGTCAGACGTTGAGCGATCAATATCGATACCTGCTGGCATCGATAACGGTGAGACACTTCGTATAAGAGGTGAGGGTGATCAAGGTGCGCGTGGAGCAGAGGCTGGGAGTTTATATGCTGAGATTCGAATCAAGGAGCATTCAAAATTTTTGCGTTATGGCCGAGATTTAGTAACTGAATGTGAATTGAATATTGTGGAGGCGATGCTCGGTACGGAACTTGAGGTTAATACTTTGGATGGGTCGATAAAGAAATTAGCGATAGAACCTGGGACCCAGTCAGGAGATCGTCGAGTCTTAAGAGGAGAAGGCGTTCCCGATGTCCGAGGCAGAGGCCGAGGAGATTTATATTTGCAAATCAGGGTAATGACTCCCACCCGACTATCAACTGAACAGGAAAGTATTATTCGTGAATTTGGAAAGTCTTTGACAGAAGACCATAAGCCACAAAGTGAGGAATCTATGTTTGATCGAATTAAATCGGCTTTCGGAGGCTAATGCTTCGAAGGTATGTGGGTCGAAGCAGAGGTTAAGAGCCATTCAGATGACGTTGAACTAATAATCGATTGTGCATACGGACTTGGGGCAATCGGGGTATTTGTTAAGACGCCTTTTGTGACTGACGGATGGGACCTTGGCACTTATATAGAGTCAAAGACCGACTTGCATCTTGTTGTAGCTACCTTTGAAGCTCCATTTCAGCGGAGCGATCGAACCTTGTTCAGAAGACGCTTGAATCGTCTAACCCTTCGCAAATCGCCACCGCGTATTCGATATGAATATATAGAGGATAGAGATTTTTCAAATGAGTGGAGAAATTTTTTTTCAGTTCAACGATTCGGGAGATTAAGACTGCGCCCAAGCTGGATAATTGAGGAAGCAGTGCCTGACCAGATTGAAATGATTTTGGACCCAGGATTTGCCTTCGGAAGTGGTCTGCATGCGACTACACAAC
>NZWK01000012.1 GCA_002701625.1 Chloroflexota bacterium | reverse complement strand
CTTTATGAGGATCCACGGGTTGAGTTAATTCATCATCTTGAGTTTGAGGGACATAGCTTGGCCTTGTTGCATAGATTTGGGCCAGTCGAATCAGATATCGATGAGCTGATACATATTTGGTTGAATGATGTGCGACCTGAGATTATTGTTTGTGGGGATTCACACTACACATATCTTGAGTGGAAGCGGGATGTATTGGTTATAAACCCTGGTAGCCCCACGCTACCTAGGAATTTAAGTCCTAGGCTTGGGAGTGTGGGAATTCTAGAATTGTCAGCTGGGAGAACACCTGAGGCTCATATAATTGATCTAGCGAATGGGAAATTCGCACATTTACTTCAGGGTTTCCCAAAATTCGCCTGAAATATTTACGACGTGCACGTGAAATAGCTTTTAAATTTTAGATGGGAGTCAGGAATTGGTTGAGATTAGGAATGACATAAGTGAGTTTTTAAAACGCCCTTTAGTTGGCACTTTAGCAACGTTAGATAGTGATGGGAGCCCCCGTACTCGCGCAATTTGGCACGATTGGAGTGAGCAAGGTTTATTGTTGTTTAGCGGCACCAATACTAGAAAGTGGCAAAACATTAGCAATGATGCTCGAGTATCCCTCTGCATTGATGACTCAGCAGTCCCTTATAAGTCTGTGATACTGGACGGGACTGCAATCCGTCGTGAAGATCAGTCAGACTTGTTGTTTACCACAGTTTTGAGGATGGCAGAGAAGTATTACGGTGTGCCCGAGGGACGTGAATTCGCTGAATTTTATTCTACGGCCGACCAAGAGGAAGTTGCGCTTTTTGAGATTCACATCACGAGGATTACGAGCCAAGGTTTTTAGCTCAGAGCTTAGAAAGTAGTAGGTGCATGGTAAATACAATTTCAGGGTCTCTGCATTCTTCTGATCTCGGATGGACTCTGTCACATGAGCACCTTGTTAGTGGAATGGGTGGGATGGATAAGATTGCACAACTCTATGATCCGGACGAGGCTCTTCGACGAAGCCAAGAAGCACTTGAAGCAGCTTATGCGAGTGGTATACGAACAATAATAGATTGTACGCCATTAGATCTTGGAAGGCAGGCAGATATATTCGAACGATTAGCAGATACTTCTCCTATAAATGTAATCGCTGCTACGGGCGTATACAGGTGGGTTCCTTTGACTTATTACACATGGAACCCAGATGCAATCGCTGAGTATTTTATTAAAGATATCGAGATTGGCTTGGAGTCGACATCTGTCAAAGCGGGGATTATCAAATTAGCTTGGGATTATGAGTACCGACTTGATGATGGTCCTAGCTCTCCTCATTTTCAACTCGAGAAGGCTGCTCGTGGTGCCGCAAGAGCCTCACGTGCGACGGGTGTCCCAATCACCTGTCATACAAGAGCTTCGGACAAGTTAGGTCTGCCGCTATTAGATATTTTTGAGGATGAAGGTTTAGATTTACGGGCAGTAACTATTGGCCATAGCAGTGATTCTCAAGACATGTCTTACATAAAGCAACTGCTAATGCGTGGCACGACAGTTGGTCTGGATCGATTTCAGGCAACTTTATCAGACGACGAAAAACATCGGCGATCCCAGATAGCATTTGATTTGATACAGTCTGGCTTCGGAGATCAAATCTGTCTAGGGCATGACGCAGCGGCTTACAGCTTAAATCTCGGACCATCGAGTGGAGGAGGCCGTATTGAAGACCGTAATTGTTGGTCGCCAGTCCCTGATTGGCAAATTCCTTGGCTCATTCAGCGCGGCGTATCAAATTCTGACATAGATGACATAATGTCAAGATCTATAGAAAAAACCTTCGATGCTGCTAGTAAAATGTCGACGTAAGAATTGAATAGGAGAGATAAACATGTTTGAGGGAATAGATCACGTAGTAATCTCAGTTGCTGATATGGCTGTCGGTCTCGAAAAGTATGGCGCCATTTTTGGAAAGGCTGCGGATAGGACCGGCGAGCCTGAGGGAGCGGGTTTTCTGACCGCTCATTTTGAGTTCGAGAACTCCGAAGTTGAATTGGTGCAACCTACCAATGATTCTGGACCTGTTGCAAAACACGTTGAGAAGACTGGTGGAGGAATGTACTTACTTTCGATGCGAGTAGACGATATAGTTGCGACCTTGACCGAGCTTCGTTCCAAAGATGTTCGTCTAATTGGCGATCCGGGTGAGGGTGAAACTCCTAAGGGGCAAGTATTTGTGCACCCATCTGCCACGGGTGGGGTGCTTCTGCAAATTGTAGAGGCCTAAACGGTCACTTTTTTTGATCGTTTAGCTTCTCGATTTCTAGATAGTGTGTCAAGAGTTACTTTCCTCAAGCGAATTAGTCCAGGTGTAACTTCAAGACATTCATCTGCGGAGATAAATTCAAGGGCTTGCTCTAACGAAAGTTCAAGATTGGGTGTGAGATGTTCCGCCGTGTCTGCCGCGGAACTTCGCATATTGGTAAGTTTTTTTTCACGGCATGGGTTTACGTCCATGTCGTCTGCACGAGCATTTTCTCCAACGATCATGCCTTCATACGTAGCTACACCAGGACCAATAAATAATTTGCCTCTTTCTTGAAGATTAACTAAAGCATGAGTGGTCGATGGTCCAGACCGATCGGAAATCAGGCTACCTGATGCTCGCGTTCGTATTTCGCCGAGCCATGGAACTAAACCTGCCGAGAGGCGATTGATAATTCCCGTTCCGCGCGTATTTGTCAGAAATTCAGTCTGAAAACCTATCAATCCACGAACCGGTGCCTCAAATTCTATATGCGCACTGCCATTTCCGTTACTGTTCATTTCTTTGAGTTGGCCTTTTCGTTTTGCAAGGCTTTGAGTAATTGCACCGACATATTCTTCATCAGCTTCTATAAACAGGTGCTCCATAGGTTCGTGTAATTTACCATCAACTTCCTTCGTTACCACTTCTGGCTTCCCGACAGTCAATTCAAACCCCTCTCGACGCATCGTTTCAATTAAAACTGCAAGTTGTAATTCTCCTCGACCTTGCACAATCCATGTTTCTGAACGATCAGCCGGACTGACTTTCAATGAAACATTTCCGATTATCTCCGACTCTAATCGATTAGCCAGCATTCTAGGCGTGAGTTTTGTACCCTCTCTTCCGGCCAGTGGAGAGGTGTTGATACCTATTGTCATCGACATTGTGGGCTCATCAACCGTTATTAGGGGCAGTGGAGTTGGATTTTCTTGATCTGCAAGTGTCTCGCCAATAGTTATTTCTGGCATTCCAGCGACTGCAATAATATCGCCTGGGCCAGCACTTTCGGTGGCTACTCTATCAAGTCCTTCGGTGGTGAATAATTCTGAAATCTTAGCGTTTTCGATTGTCCCGTCCCGACGGCAATGTGCCACCGTTTGCCCACGTTGAATTTCACCCTCTACCACTCTACAGATTGCCAGCCGGCCAAGATGAGGTGAGGAGTCCAAATTTGTAACAAGCGCTTGTAATTCTTGACTTCCTGTGTGTTGGGGTGCCGGAATGTGGTTTAGAAAAAGTTCAAATAGAGGCTTCATATCAGACCCCGTAGTTTCGAGATCTTGTGAGGCAATGCCCGAACGGGCGCTGCAGTAGATAATCGGAAAATCGATTTGATCTTCTGAGGCACCTAGGTCAAAGAAGAGCTCGTATACTTCGTCGATTACTTCAGACACACGTGCATCAGCTCGATCAATTTTGTTGATAACTAAGATAATAGACAAATTCAGCTCGAGTGCTTTTCTTAGGACAAATCGAGTCTGTGGGAGAGGTCCTTCGCTCGCATCTACAAGTAAAACCACTCCGTCTACCATTGCTAGGCCGCGCTCAACCTCGCCTCCAAAGTCAGCATGTCCAGGTGTATCAATAATATTTATCTTGGTATTTTCATATGTTACGGAAGTGTTTTTGGCGAGAATAGTGATCCCTTTCTCGCGCTCTAGATCAGTAGAATCCATCACGCGGTCTACTAATCTTTTATCTTGTCCGCCATCCGACGATTGTTGCAGGAGTGCATCGACCAGAGTTGTTTTTCCATGATCAACGTGAGCGATCATTGCGACATTTCTGATCCCTATTGTCTCTAGCATTTAGTACTCCGTTGAGTAAGTGTTTTGCATATTGCACTCAAACTCAATTGTTTAAACGTTCAAATATACTTGACCTAGTTTGGGTATAAGTTCAATTGTGCGCAAATCAAAATCGCTTTGTAATTTGAACGCCAGATTACTTTCATTAATCGGTTTACACTAGTGTTTACATTTTGAAGTGGTCTTAATAGCTTAAGTGGGAATCTGCCATGGTCAATACGCACGTTGTAAACAAAAGCTGGATATCCCAGCTAAATGAACTTCCTCTTGAACCTGATTTGCCAATAATTGATCCGCATCACCATTTTTGGGTTAGACCGGATCCAGAGCAAACCTACGTTCTCGACGATCTTATTTTAGACACAGCTGGGCACAACATACGCCAGACTGTGTTCATAGAATGTAATTCAATGTATCGGGACACAGGTGATCGTACTTTGGCTCCCATTGGCGAAACTGAGTATGTTCAGGGCATAGCTGCCCAGAGCGCGAGTGGGCAGTTTGGAGATATGAGAGCTGCTGCTGGTATTGTGGGGTTTGCTGATTTAACTTTGGGTGAGGAGGTCTCGCGAGTCTTAGATGCGCATATAATCGCCAGCCCTAATCGATTTCGGGGGATTCGTCACCAAGCAACGTGGGATGCGAGTGACGATGTACCGAACTCACGCATTAATCCTCCAGAGAGTTTATTTCTTTCGAGTGAGTTCCGGGAAGGATTCTCTCAGCTGGAAAAACATAATCTGTCTTTTGAGGCATGGCTCTATCACACTCAAATNGGCGAACTACAAGATTTAGCTAACCACTTTCCAAANACNACAATCATNTTGAATCATTTGGGCGGCCCTATTGGAATCGGTCCGTATTCACGGGACAGGTCGTCAGTATTTTCTGTTTGGAAAGAGGCCATAACAGGGTTAGCCAAGTGTCCTAATGTCTATGCAAAAGTTGGTGGTATACAAATGCCCGTAAATGGATTTGGTTGGGAGAAATTGCAGTCGCCTCCTACGTCTNATGAACTATTAGCAATAAATGCACCTTGGTATAAGCACATAATTNANGCGTTTGGTGCGTCGCGTTGCATGTTTGAAAGCAACTTTCCAGTCGACAAGCAGTCATGTAGTTATTCTGCACTATGGAATCAATTTAAGAAACTCTCGCAGGACTTTTCAGAAGTTGATCGGGAGAGACTTTTTCATGANACAGCGCTTGAAGTGTACAAACTTGATAGGCATTAGGNCTTTTAATTGGTGACTTGGTATGCANATAATTCGGCTTGTACTTTTAGGTTCGCTAGTGNTGATCGTGTCTTGTTCANCGGAAGTCACATCCTCANATAAACAAAATCACTCAGTCGACGACCGTATTTCTTTGGGTGGNCCNAGAACGTTTCGATTAGGATTTAGTAATATTCCCCGAACTATGNCGCCAGTCGATCAGGAATCTATCTGGGATGATGCAGCGCAGTTCGGCGAAGTCGTGGTCGTCCATAAAACTATTTCATGGTCAGAGTTTGTTGAGGGAGAATTCTCNGTNTCGGAAAAATATGGTGACGATATAGTTGCNTTGAAGCAAGCCGCAAGTCAACGAGATCTTGACTTGATACTCGTACTGGATATCTTTGATTCTACGGCTGAACAGATANCAATGCTTCCTGCAACATTTGATGGGTCTGACTTCTCAGATGATTTAATCTCCTCGGCGTTANNGAATGAAGTCTCATTTCTAGCAAGAAATTTAGAACCTTGGGCCATGATTATCGGNAATGAAATTAATTCAGTTTTTGAAAGAAATCCAGATTTATACTTTTCCTATATTGAGCTTTATGCGCGTTTGTATGAACGTGCGAAGCAAATTAATCCGGCGATAATCGTGGCNCCNTCATTTTCTTATGAGGAGTTACTAGGCAGTATTCCCGGAACAGCNCAGTATGGGCCCCGTTGGTCCTTGATTGATCCACTCACNAATATCATGGATACTTTNGCNTTTTCTTCATTTCCCTCTTATGTGTATCCNGCAGCTCGATCAATTCCNTCGGACTATTACAAACAGATNNTCGATGAAGTAGAACTTCCGATTTCNTTTCTATCCNCAGGGTTTCACGTCGGTGAGGGTATNANNGAAGNNCAGATAACCACCGCGACTGAGCAACGCCGTTTTCTNGANAGGTTATTGCAAGAATCTGAGGATTTAGAGGCCATAGTTNTGACTTGGTTGCTGGCTAGAGATTCTGAGATTATTCCTGAAAGATNTGAAAGTTTAGCNAGCTCAGGTTTNTTCGATGAAGAGAATGCTCCCAGACCAGGCTGGGCTGTTTGGACCANAGCATCACGCCGACCCTTGGCAGTTCCGATACTTGATTGAATTGGAATAGTGATGCACTCAGGCGATGAGTAGGTATACTTCTACTGAATGGTTTTATAGGAGAATTGATTGTCGTGCCGGATTTAGAAATTGAATTAATTTGTAAGCAGATACGTCGGCATATTGTNCAAATGGTGTACGAGGCGAAGTCGGGTCATATNGGTGGTTCNATGTCTGCTGTAGAGATTATGACTGTTCTNTATTCAGAATTTTTAAACCATGACNCAGACAGACCNGACTGGCCTGATCGTGACCGATTTATTATGAGCAAGGGGCATGCGACACCGGTACAGTATGCGGTCCTGTCACAATTTGGCTATATCCCNGAAGATGAATTGAAGACGTTTAGACAGCTAGGNACACGATTGCANGGCCATTCAGTCCTTGGGAAACCACCTGGAGTAGAAAATTCAGCTGGATCNCTTGGGATGGGCTTGTCATTTGGGCTGGGTCANCGTTTAGGTCTCCACCTAAAGGGCAGCGATGCNAATGTTTTTGTTCTTATGGGCGANGGTGAACATAATGAGGGTCAAATTTGGGAAGCCGCGATGGCTGCATCACATCATCAGGTGAGTAACCTTATTGCACTCATAGATTTGAATGGAATTCAGAATGATGATTTNACTGAGAGGACATTGAATACTAATTCTNTAGCTGACAAATATCGGGCGTTCGGATGGCANGTCCGAGATGATATTGANGGACATGATNTGACTTCGGTCAGAGNGGCATTTGTCTGGGCACAGTCAATCGCAAATGAGGGTCCAGTTGCCCTTCAATTCAACACAGTAAAAGGAAAGGGTGTCTCATTCATGGAGAATAACCCAGCATTTCANGGAGCTCCCCCAGATGATGATCAATTTGANCAAGCNCTAANAGAGCTTAGTTGAAGNGAAGGTAAANTAAGATGAGTAATACGCCTGATGAAGCCGCCACACGNGANGCACTAGGACCAGGACTGCTTAAAGCAGCNGGCCGATCTGAAATCGTGGTAGTGGATGCNGACTTGGGNAAATCTACGACTGCTCGTTTGATTGCTGATCAATANCCTGANCGATTTATTACATTCGGAATAGCTGAACANAATATGGCGTCAGCTGCTGCAGGGATAGCGACGACAGGCTTTACTGTGGTCGCCTCAACATTTGCAGTTTTTGCTGAGCATGCTTTTGACCAGTGGCGTATGTCGGTTGCCCAGCCAAATTTAGATGTGAAGCTCTTTGCGTCTCATGGAGGTGTTTCNACTGGTGAAGATGGCGCGTCNGCTCAATCTGTNGAAGATATTGGTGTATTTTCTTCTCTTGTNAACTTNACCGTATGTGTACCTGCTGACGTTGTCGAAGCCGNNGCAATGGTTGCTGCCGCTGTCGATAATTACGGACCATGGTATGTGCGGCTGGGTCGAGCAAAGGTCCCCACTATATATGAGAACGGATCTTCTTTTAAGGTTGGTCAGGCGGATACGCTGCGTGAGGGTGATGACGTATCNATAATAGCCTGTGGATTGATGGTTGACAGGGCCTTACAAGCAGCTGAACTATTGTCTGAAGATGGGATTAAGGCTCGCGTNATTAACATGTCGACTATTAGGCCTTTAGACACAGCGACTCTTTTTAAAGCNGCTGGTGAAACNGGAGCGATAGTTGTGGCTGAGGAGCATCTNGTTCATTCTGGACTCGGGGCNTTATGTGCTCAGGCNCTAGCTTCGGAAAATCCGGTTCCTATGGAGTTTGTGGGAATACAGAATCGATATGGTGAATCTGGNAAGTGGTTTGAAATACTNGAATTATTGGGACTTACCGTGGAGGGTATTACNGACGCAACCCGTCGCGTGGTGTCACGCAAATAAAGNGGACTAACCGACNATCCCTTTTTCTTGAGTTATTTTTAGACCTTCTCGGACACGATCNGGACTCTGNCTTTGGTCAATCTCNAAAGTNATATTGGCGTATTTATTGTGTTTTATTATTTGATCTCGTAACCAATNGAAATTAACCGATCCANNTCCGGGAGCAACATGATCTTGAAGCCCATCGACGTCATGGATATGCAGGCCAACCAAANTTTTGCCTGGACTGAATTCTTTTTCGACAGACCACCAAGCTTCGCGATCGACCANTCCTANTCGGTGCTGCACTTCTGCATGACCAACGTCATGTAGATAACCAACGACATTCTTCGGATAAATACTGAGCAAAATTTCNTACTCGTCNGGTAAAGGAATTTCGTGNTAATGCANNCGTGTCTCAATTCCTAGTGTAATACCGGANCTNTCNGCCTCNAGTGCAAGAGTTGCGAGACTTCTTTGTGCGTTTTNAAGATACTCTCCAGCTTGGGATGCACGCTCGTCNTTGACCATCCGTATTCTTTCNACCGCNTCTGNTGGGATTGANGAATTATTNTTTTTATAGGCCAGACGTAGCTCGCGCTCACTTGGNAATAGTCCGGTGCCAACGTGACCCAAATGGACNACCACATGTTGGGCCCCTACCTCAGACGCTAATTTAATTGATTCGAGGTGATCCTTCACTGCAATAAGTCGCTCTTGCTCGTCAATAGCTGCTAGATTCAGTCCACGATTTTCACCCCGACCCCGATAATTTTTTAAAGGGGCAGGACCATGCACACCTGTTATGGGTAGTGAGTTATTGGCAATGAGTTCTTTTATCTGAGCATGCGTCATACTGTGATTTACTTCAATTGCATCAAATCCGAGTTGGCGTGCGACGTTCATGAACCTACCCATATCGGTTTTGAATTCGTCTTGCATCCCCCACATTGTCGAGAGTGAAGCGAGAGGAAAGTTAGAATNCACGTTTATGATTTTTCGTTGATAGTTTCATTAAGTAAAGTTTTTACTCGAGGAATAATTTCGTCNTAAGCAAAATGCCCGACTAGCTCTTCACCCTTTTTTAANTTAACCCCCATTGGACCACACCAGAGACCTATATCAGCATCATCTGTTTCTCCAGGACCGTTCACACGGCAACCCATCACNGCAATAGTGAGGTCNTCTTTTTNCGCAAANTTAGTNATCACTTTTATATCTTGGGCNAGTTCAATAAATGCTTCATTCTCNACTCTCGAACATGANGGACACGAGATAATNTTTAATCCCTCGTCGAAATTGGGCGGGACAGACCGAAAACGTCCCTGTGAGATATCGCTAAGAATATCTCGTCCTGCCAATATTTCTTGACCTTTATCCTCGAACGGTAGAGTTAGGGATACGCGAATGGTGTCGCCGATCCCTTCAGATATGAGNTGCTCGAAAGCAATTCTTGTCTTGATGATGCCNTCAGGTGGCATTCCTGCCTCTGTCACGCCGAGGTGCAGAGGCACGTCNGGGCGCATCTGAGANAANCTTCNATTTCCCTCNACTACNTTTCGCCAATCAGAGTCTTTTAGTGANACAACATATCGNGTAAAACCTAGTTTTTCCAGNATTGCACAGTGTTCGTCTGCACTCTCTACCATAGCTCCAACGTCATCATCACCGAATTTAAGTATCTTCTGTGGATCGACCGAGCCACAGTTTACGCCAATCCTGAGGGCTACATCATGTTCTGTGGCAATCTTGGCGATGAATGCCACCTTATCTTCCACGGGTTTTGATTTTTCATGATGATGTAGATGACCAGGGTTATATCGAATTTTATCCACATATGGCGCTACTTCTGCCGCGAGTCTATAGTTTTCTTGTAGATCGACTGATATGGTCGCATCGAGTTCACTTGTTCTTTGTCTAATTTCTGCGAGTGCAATTACGTCTGCTTTTGAGTCAACTGCCACACGAATGATATCGGCTCCCGCCTCAGTTAATAGTCGTATTTGATTGACTGTGGCATCGATATTTTGTGTTTTTGTCGCGGCCATTGATTGAATTGCGATTGGTCTTCCAGATCCGATTTCAACTTTTCCAACTTTTACGAGCCGGGTTTTTTTTCGGCGAGAGAATGGCGACGTTGAATCACTGGACTGGCTCATAGGTGTGTCTACTTCCGTATTTCCTAATAATCTAATAATACGCGATCTTTATTTAAGCTTTACCTGTCTAGCCATTTAATATTCCACTGATATCTTTCCATGTCATTAAAACAATTAACAGAATGAATGCTGCAAATCCAAAGAAATGCACTAGGGATTCTTTGCGAGGGTCGACCCGACGACCACCACGGGTAAGCTCAATTAGTACGAACAAAATTCTGCCTCCATCGAGAGCAGGAAGGGGCAAAAGGTTAACAATACCAAGGTTAATAGAGAGTAGAGCCGCAAGCTCAAGTAGGGGGGATATTGCTCTTTGTGCGGTTGGGGCCCCTGTCGCCACATCGCCAGTCGTTTTGGCAATGCCAACCGGACCCATGAACTCTGGCTTATTACCCCCGAACCAACCTAAGATTTCATTTTTCGTTAATAGAAGCGTATCTTGTGTGAGGCGGATTCCGTCTTTAATAGCACTGATTGGATTGCTTGAAACTTCTTTCGTGAACGGCATTCCGTCTTCCAGATTAATTGATCCTGTTTGATATGTAATAGTTATGCCGGTAGGTCCTTGTCCTGCTGGTATCACACGCCGTGCTTTAACCGGCATTGTGAGAATCTCTCCATCACGTTTTACGGTTAAGTCAATGTTGCTTCCACTATAAATACGAACTAATCTGGCTGCTTCTGGCAAGTTGGCGGCATCTCTATCATTGACAGACTGGATTACGTCTCCGGCGAGAACTCCGGCAAGATCGGCAGGCGCATTTGGCACAACATTCGCCACTACTGCTCGTCCAATTGCTACTTCATGTGGAACTACCAAGGCTATTGCGAAAAGTATGATCGGCAGCACAAGATTTGTTAGACCTCCCGAAGAAAGCACTATTAAACGCTGCCAAGCAGGCTTAGCAGCAAANGAATCTGGTGAACTATTG
This sequence comes from Chloroflexota bacterium, assembly GCA_002701625.1. The sequence continues at coordinate 2,431 of NZWK01000012.1, read as the reverse complement.
GTTTCTTCGCCCTCCATTTTCACGTACCCGCCCAGGGGAAGCATATTGATTGAGTAATTGGTGTCTGATTTTTTTAGAGTGAAAAGGCGGGGTGGCATTCCTATCGCAAATTCTTCAACTTTTATTTTGAATAACCGTGCAGTNANAAAATGAGCCAATTCGTGGGCAAAAACCAAGCCAGAAAGAATAGCTAGAAAAATCGTTGCGGAACGAACGATTTGATTTCCGCTTTGGAATAACCAATAACCTATTGCAATGGTGACGAAGGTTAAGATTAATTTTCGAATGAGACGGCCTTGCGAATAAAATCCGGAATTTTTAGTTTCGTTCGTAACCAAAGCTTTGTCCTTTAGCCGGCATATGATTGATTAGCGTGGCTTTCAGTCACAAAATTGCGTCCCCACTCTTCAGCTTTAAGACTATCATCCAGTGCTGGTTGAGGCGTTGGATNATGATTTTCAAGCGTATGACGAAGCAGCTTGGGGATATAGGTAAACGGTATTTNGCCAGACAAGAATAATGCTACTGCGGCCTCATCAGCACCTGCGACTGCTGCCATTGTTGTATCCTCTCGCTGCCCTGCCTCAAGCGCAACNTGGAGCGCGGGGTACATTTCATGGTTAACCTCAGAAAAATTAAGTGATCCATGCTTAGCTAGGTCCAGTGGGGCACTAGGCTCATTGGCTGCTCTTTTNGGATGTGTGATGGCAATTTGAATTGGTAACCGCATATCGGGCTCCCCAAGNTGNGCCTTGATAGACCCATCTTGGAATGCAACCATACTGTGCACGATACTTTCCTTATGCTGAAGAATTTTTATTTTTTCAAGAGGAATATCAAATAACCATCGAGCTTCTATAGCTTCGAGTCCNTTGTTAAAAAGAGTNGCACTGTCGATAGTCACCTTNTGCCCCATCANCCAGGTAGGATGTTTCAGAGCCTCTTGGGCGGTAACACCGGCAAGTTCTGAGGGGTCATAGTCTCTGAATGCTCCTCCAGATGCNGTGAGTATTAATTCTTTAACAGCATCANTNTCTTCTCCCCAGAGACATTGCCAGACTGCCGAATGCTCAGAGTCAATCGGTAGCAATTCGGCCCCGAGGGGTTGTCCAATTGCTAAGGCATCTCGGACCGCCTGTCCACCAACTACCAGTGATTCTTTGTTCGCGAGTGCAACCTTTTTACCCATCTTAAGAGCTGCAATCACAGGTTTTAGGCTCACTAAACCGGTCGATGCAACAATTAAGACATCGATGTCTTCCCGTGTCGCNAGAGTTTCCAATGGATTCCATTCAATTTGTTGATTCTCAAACTCTTTAATGACTNGCGAAGAATTTTTGTAGGCGTCGATAAATACGGTTTTTGGCCGAAATAAATCAGCTTGTTCCTTTAGGCGTCTGATATTTTGTCCGGTAGCTAGGGCTGTTATTTCGCAGGCAAATCCGGTCTGATTTAACTCTTTTATGACGTCAAGAGTTTGTTCACCAATGGATCCAGTCGAACCTACAAGACCAATTCGAGTTGTTGAAGTTGTAATAACGATCCTCCCTACGCTTTATGGCTATGAAATTAAACGCTGACCCCAATAAAAGACCATTCCGGTGAATATCAACGAATCAACTCTATCTAGGAGTCCGCCATGCTCTAACAATATATTAGAAAAATCTTTTATACCTATCTTTCTTTTTAGAGCAGATTNAAATAGATCTCCNACTATAGTACTCGCGCTTAGCAGGATCGCAAGAATAANCATTTGCAAAATTGAATAATNAAGCGATGAGATTATTTGCATGCAGAAGATCGAAAGAGTTGAGCCGACCAANAACCCTCCGAGAGCNCCTTCCCAAGTCTTGTTCGGNGAGACNGACTCCCATAGCTTATGGCGACCAATGCTACTTCCTACGATGTATGCACTCGAATCAGTGGCCACGACNGTNATTAATAGCACGAGTAAAAAAGCAAACTCNTGGTCAAGATTTTTTAAGAGAAGCAAGTGAGCAGGTAAAACCGAGCAGTAAAAGATACCGAATATAGCCCAAAAAAAATTGTTTTGTTTGGCAGTGGCTAGCNTAATCGAAACAATTGNCATGATANCTAATNNCAAAATAAGGATGAATTCGTGAATTTCTTGATAGATTATTGAGACAATCNCTGTGCTGNTAATCACAGCACTCANTCTGAGAATAATTGAGGNGTTGGGAAACTTTGCTCGGATGAATTCATANGCTAATCCAGCAGAGAGAAGCTGGATCAACAAGAGAAATAATAGAGGAGGAAGCCAGAGGCACGAGAGTGAAAATCCCAAAAGCAGTATGCCAATAATAATTCGCAGGGTAGTGGATCGCGAAATCAACATACTCACGCTTTCGCAACTATTTTATTACTGTGTCAGGTACTAATCCAAATTTTCTCTGTCTGACAGAAAATTCAT
>NZWK01000011.1 GCA_002701625.1 Chloroflexota bacterium | reverse complement strand
CGAGGAGCCTGCAATCTCTTTTTATCTGACACCATGATTAACCTGCCCATAAACTGCGATATCACCTAAATCCTAACTTGTTCGTCGGCAAGGCTCATCTGTAATTGAATTTCTTGCCTTAAACACTCACTATTTAGATATACTTTAGTTTTGAAAGAGATGATTGAATGACCACATCCAGCCAATGGACAAAACGAGTCGTCGATGACGATCTACAGATTTTTCGCTCTCAATCCGAACCTGACCCCACGGAAGGCATACAGGTTCTAATAAGAGAGGCCTCGACGTATTTAGCTGCGGACAAAATTAAATTACTACAGGACACCTTCGTATTTGCCGCCGAGGCCCACAAAGGCCAAATGCGTCTTACCGGTGACAAATATATAACTCACCCTATAGCGGTCGCGAGAGTGCTAGCAAATTTGAAAATGGATTTATCTACCTTACAGGCTGCGCTATTACATGATGTTGTCGAAGATTGTGATATCCCCCTTGAACTCATTGAGGAGCGATTCAGCCTAGATGTCCGAATGCTTGTTGATGGAGCTACAAAAGTAAATGAGATTCAGAATCGGATTACAAATCCCATGCTGAATGAAGAAGGCAAAATCCATCTCGAATGGGAAACCGTTAGAAAGTTATTAACCGCAACAGCGGAAGACATTCGAGTAGTGATACTGAAATTAGCTGATCGCCTTCACAATATGGAGACTGTGCATGTTCTTCCGGAGCCTCGACGTCTGGCCATGTCACTGGAAACCCGAGATATTTATGCCCCGCTGGCAGAGCGTCTAGGAATGTGGCGGATTCGATGGAGACTAGAAGATTTAGCATTTCGTTGGCTCAATCCGAAAGAGTATTCAGAAATTGCCATGATTTTAGATACGCGGCGAAGTGAGAGAGAAGCCTCGTTGGACCGCCTGACTGACGAAGTGGCTCATATTCTCGAAAATCACAAAATCAAATCTGAAGTATCGGGCAGAGTGAAAAACCTATTCTCAATTTACGAAAAAAGAAACAGATACGAGGCAAGCGGGAAGCATTTTGATGACATCAACGATCTCTTAGCAATTCGAATTGTCGTTGAAAATATCGCTGATTGTTATCGTGTGTTAGGCGTAATACATGGCAATTGGCAGCCGGTGCCAGGTACATTTGACGACTACATAGCGTCTCCCCGCCGATCTGGGTACCAAAGCCTTCACACCTCAGTAGCGGAACCGGATACGAGTCCATTTGAAATTCAAATTCGAACTACCGAGATGAATGAGGCTGCAGAGTTTGGAGTTGCGGCACATGCGGGATACAAGGGCTTGACTGACCCTAAACATGATTCGGACTGGTCGTGGATAAGAAGATTATTGACCTTCCAGCAGGAACATCCGTCTGACGACTACTTCGAAGCATTGAAAACTGACTTTCTTTCAGATCAGGTATATGTCTCGACACCCAAGGGCGAACTTTTTGAGCTTCCCGCGGGAGCCACCCCGCTCGACTTTGCATACCGAATTCACACAGATTTAGGTCATTCGTGCTCTGGAGCGCGCGTAAATGGTCATATAGTGCCTTTGACGTCAGATCTAAAAAATGGTGATCGCATAGAAATTCTGAGAAATAGGCAAGGCAAAGGCCCCTCACGTGACTGGCTAGACTCAACCAAGCATTTCATCACTACATCCCACGCCAAACAAAAGGTCAGGCAGTGGTTCCGTCAGCAAAGCAAAGCTGAAAACATTGAATATGGAAGCAATATCATGGACCGCGCTAAGCGAAGACTTGGACTAGANGCAAAAGACATCACGGTCGATTTTCATAAAGCATTGGGCTATGTGTCTCANGACGANATGTTCGCAGCTCTCGGCGCCGGCACGCTTTCACAAGACCGATTAAATAGCCGACTAGCAAATCTAATTAACTCAAAACTCAGAAAAGTATCCGGNAGTACCATNCCAATCGCCGANTTCCANTCCAGTNCTAAGTCCATTGATGCGGGCATACGTGTGCTGGGTGCAAGTGGAATAGCTGTAAACGTTGCAAAATGCTGTTCCCCACTCCCGGGAGACATAATTGTNGGCTACATAACACATTCNAGAGGNGTAACNGTGCACAGAACTAANTGTNGCAATCTTGCATCTCGTGCNGATTCTGCTCGNCTAGTTGACTGTGATTGGGCAAACTCNGAGCAGATGTATGCTGCTCGAATNGTGGCTGANGCNTGGGACAGGCCAGGATTGATCAGTGATCTCACGACAGTGTTAGCTCTTGCAAGTATTAATCTGGGCGAGATTAGTAGCGGTAAACATCAAGACAGAAAAGTTTTTATCTCGCTAACTCTTGAGACCATAGGGGGAGAAGAATTTACANCAATCCTATCAAGGCTAGAACAGGTGCGAGGAATCATAACNATTCAACGNAAAGACTAATTAATCCAGCGCGNNATTGATTCCGGTCGNCCATCAGACTCTGNTTTTCGAATTTTNAGATACAAATGAGANAACCCAANCATCAAAAAAATCAANANACTCGTGGNACCTGCAAGTCGAACCGTCGCCCAATACCAAAAATCTCTGGGATACATCTGCAAAAGCCGATCGGTCGACTCGTTTAATATCCAGAGATCATTCGTGAACATCAACTCATGAAATTTGTAGAAAGCCGAATCAAAACCGGTGAATATTAGACCAGCTAAAATTGCAAATAGCCCTATACCTGTCAAACTCGCGGCTCGCACATCCGCAGCAATTTTTAGCAGCGGATCATCACGAAATTTGATAAATGAAATAGCCAAACTGCTAAGGATGAATATGAATAGACCATCATGAATCTTCCAAAAGAGTTGCATCAGATTTCGTACATCAATCATATGATTGANTTCTCTATCATTGAATATACTNAGCGATATACCCTCATTAGTAACAACGCTAATCCNAAGTGGGGCATCAGAAAAACCTAATAAATAATTNCGTATTTCCTGATTCACTGCGGTTAGTTGTTCAAGAGACACACCNGTCACAAGTTCNGCCTGCCCTTGGAGCAAAGCATGNTCATAAGTTGACTCACTCAGTACTAAAAAACGNGTTACTGACAGCAGGCAAAATAGAGGCACAGCCAGAATAAACACCANTAACAAAATTTTATTAAATGCNTCCACANTATTAGTTTACATAATCATGAGATACTTGCAGTCATGACTGATANCCAAATATCTNTAGATCAACTCTGTCAAGCGCTCGATNTNCGGCCAGTACAACTCCAGATATTTAATCCTGCCCATCCAGATTTTCAGGCTCAGCGTGAACTGCTNGTTCTAAGCAGTGAATTTGACGATGCNAGAAAGATTATTGAAAGGCGTTATCATCCTNCNGCTGCGGCAAAGGTTGTTTTACCGAATTCTGAAATACTTGCCTGCACTCGNGANTCTTTACCCTCTTTGGCACTAGCTTGGTTTTTANTACCTTTANAACCTGAAGAAGATACATNTTCTCTGGATGGCTTCCGCAGAGTAATTGAGTTTCTTTTTTCGCCAGACGGATGCCCATGGGATAACAAACAAACTGCNNATACNTTAAAAAAATATCTNCTAGAAGAAACTTATGAATTANTAGATGCTATTGAAAAGAATGATCGTGACTCAACGCTCGAGGAGATAGGTGATGTTCTTGCACATATGTTCATGCAGACGTCTGTTGCAGAAAAAAATCAGCAGTTTAGTCTTGAAGANGTGGTCAATTATGCAAATNAAAAATATGTGCGGCGNCATCCACACGTNTTTTTAGANAACACATTAAGCCNNACCGAAGAATCATTAAAAAACTCTTGGGAAGAAATCAAGGCCGCTGAAAGGAAAGAAAAAGAGTTTACGAGGACAGTTTCCGAAGGTGCCCTTCAGTCCATACCTGACGCCATGCCTGCGTTAAGTCGTGCGCAACTAACCATTCGCAGATCTCGCAAAGCGGGAGCCTTAATCCCAGAAGTAGAAAAGTCCATCCAGCGCAGTGAAACAGTCTCAACTCTTCTACTCAAATCTGTGATTTTAGCTGAGGAATCTAATCTTGATGCTGAAGAATTACTCAGACAAATCGTCTCGAACTACGCAGCAGAATTCCAGCAAATCGAGATCGACACAGACCGAAATATCGCAAATGCACCGGATACAACGAGAGTCCTGCCATGGCTGAAAGTTATGACAGCTGCAGATGAGAATGTGCAAAATTAGCGATAATCCGATAAACTCTTCAGACTAATCAAAAGGAGAATTTATGAGCGCAGCCTCTACTTTAACAAGAAATGAACATACACCTGAAAATTCAGTTGTTACTACTGAGCGATTCAGTCAAGGATTCAGCTCATTCCAAGAGTGGATGGATGCAATNGAATTNAATAAAGAAAAATTTCAAATGCACTACGACGAATGGACANACAACCCAGANGATATAAATGTCCTNAAGGCATACGTAGAATCACATGGNATTAAAGCCTTATGCATNGGAGANGATTGGTGCCCCGACGTTTGGAGAGGGCTTCCGGTGATGGCACGCATCTCAGAATTAACCGGTATGGAAGTCCGACTATTCATTCGTGATGATAATTCAGACATCATGGANGAATTCNTNAAAGATGGAGAATTTGAGTCAATCCCCGTTGTGGTGCTCTATGACAGNGATCACAATTATTTGGGACACTGGATTGAACGTGCGGATCAGGCAAATGCTGAAATGCAGCCACTTCTTAGTATGTTGCATGGAAAAGAACGAGGGTCCGATGAGTGGCAAGAGGCCAGAAACAACTANCTAAACAAAACCGTTGAACTNGCACAAGGTTGGCGAGATGCTCAACTAAGCGANNTNAACGCGATANTAGATGAGGTATTGTAGAAAATAAATTCAATNCCTGNTTNANGGTTACTAACTNGTCACATTAGTGCCNCAGGTTGCGCATGCATTCCAAGAGAAGTCCAGAAACGAATCACATAGGGGATTTAGACACTNCTTTTTAAGCTCTGTCTGACANAATGGACAAAATCGCCAGTCACTATTTATTAGTCGATTACANTCTGGACAAGAAATATCNAAGTTCAGATCGGCCAAAATAGCCTCCCGAGTNANACTAGATTCGTACTCGTCNAGCAGACTGCGGCTAGGCCTCAAAACGAAGTAAATAGGAAGCCCGAGAAAAGGACAAATAATCGACCAAATTATGGCNGAGATACGGGCCANTAAATCTCTTGTTCNTGACGAAATATCTCTGTATACCCAGACGATAACGGCGAGCCAGAGTAGCAGACCATATGCCGCAAANAGCATCCCCACAATCTGGAGAGTCGACGCAAGATTCGTAGTACTTGCTATTTGCAAAAATGGAAAATAAGCACCCATAAGATAACCTTCTTCAACCGAGTTATGATTTATCCTTGTGATANGTAACTCTAGCTACACCAAACAAGACTACCAAATAGTATCGCGTTCAACTGATACTAGTTAGCTGAAGTCTGGTTTACAAGTAAGGCTCTGCCATATGAACCCGACAGAAAATATGAATAACANGCGATATCACGCACTTAATCAATCTCAGAAAGAGGCAGTNTCCCATCGACATGGTCCGGCATTAATCNTCGCAGGCCCTGGAAGCGGTAAGACGCGAGTCATCACCGAACGTATAGCNAACCTCATTCAAGAAGACAATGTCCGACCATGGAACATNCTCGCTATCACNTTCACTAACAAGGCTGCCAAAGAAATGCAAAATCGGGTAAATGAAATACTTGGAGATGAGTCAAGGGGTTTGGCTATAGGAACCTTCCACTCGATGTGNGCCCGTATATTACGACAATCNGGAGAACCACTTGGAATAGCCTCCGACTTCGTCATTTATGACACCGATGANACAGAATCCTTAGTTAAATCCATCATGAAAGAATTAAANACCCCAGATCGCTTTAAACCTCGGCAGATTCGCAATCGTATTTCAACCCTAAANACAATGGAACGTACCCAAGGCTCCCGTTTGGGANACCNAGGTGAGAGCTATCTTGATGACCTNTCTATAAANGTNAAAAATATTTATGATGCTCGNTTACGGCGAGCGAATGCNGTTGATTTTGANGACTTACTCAATCTTACNCATACTTTNCTCACTGAATTTGGGGACTCAGCTTCCCTCATTTTAAATCGTTTNGAACACGTACTTGTTGATGAATTTCAAGATACTAACCTCGTNCAATATGAAATTGCACGAGCTCTAGCGCAAAAATCACGAAATCTTGTGGTAGTTGGAGATGATGACCAATCAATTTATTCGTGGAGAGCAGCTGATATTGAAAATTTNCATCGTTTGATCACAGATTTTCCTGAAGCTAAAACNATTAACCTNGATCAAAATTATCGATCTACNGGTCATATTCTNGAAGCTGCTCAAGTGATAATTAACAAAAACTCCGGACGAACTGAAAAAAATCTATGGACAGATAATTCCCAAGGAGTACCNGTTCAACTTTTAACTAGCAGTACTGCGGATGAAGAAGCATGGTTCGTAGCTAATGAAATCAGAAAACACCAAGATTCTTCTAATATGCAGGAAAATGGATTTGGTGTCCTNTATAGNACNAATGCACAAAGCCGAGCNATTGAAGATGCGCTNATTTCNAACGGAATACCTTATCGCCTNGTCGGTGGAACNCGTTTCTATGATCGTAAAGAAATAAAAGATATAGTGGCGTATTTACGACTCATNCAAAATGAGCACGATATTATCGCTTTCCAACGGGTNGTAAATACACCTGCCCGAGGCATAGGGAACAAGACGCTTAGTACAATTTTACAAACNGCNATAGATACCGGTACATCCCCAGTTGCAATTGCCGTCAAACTCGTCAGTGAAGANACTATTNCAGGAATACCAAATATAACTAGCAGAGCCAAAAAAGCAATNCNGCTTTTCACCTCAGTCTATGAACATTTGGCTTCACTAAGAGATACGAAAAACGTACCCCAACTAATTGACGCCGTCGTAACCGAAACTGGATTTAGAGCNTACCTNAACACTTTAGATAAAGATCAGCCNGANCGATCTGATAGNCGATGGGAAAACATCGANGAATTTAGAAATGTTGCTGCTCAATACAATGAGCTCGAGGAGGANACCTCACTCCATCTNTTTTTAGAGCAAGTGGCTTTGGTGTCTGACGTAGATCAACCTGAAAGTAACGAGACTGTAAATGTTACTCTGACCACGCTGCACTCTGCCAAAGGGTTGGAGTTCTCTNTAGTATTTTTGATAGGGATGGANGAGGGCTTGCTACCCCATCAAAGNTCCTTCGANGATGAGCANATGATGGAAGANGAAAGACGNCTTTGCTACGTGGGCATTACACGGGCTCGAGAGCAACTTTATCTTACGCAAAGCCTAACTCGATATTTGTACGGGCGCAGTACCAGCGGCTCAACCTCTCGCTATCTGAAAGATTTACAAAATGCAGGCCTTGAAACANCGCAAACTGCGTCCGCGCAATCTGTCACAAATTCACGCTCATACAATTCCACTTATCCTCGAAAGAAATANNATCTNGGAAGCGGCCTTCGNGAGTCTGAACTAGACACTGAAAAANNGCGTCATAGTGACATCGAACCTTTTAAAGCAGGCGACAAGGTTCGACACGGAAGATTTGGAATAGGNACCGTCATTAACATTAAACAAGANGGAGCTGACTGGGAAATTCAAGTTGCTTTTGAGTCGCAAGGCNTCCGAAAACTNTATCAGTCCTTCGCGCAATTAAGTCTACAAAATTAGGTGATGTATCGGGACTATAAATCTATAAAAAAAGTTCCTTTTGCTTATCTAAATCAACCTTCTGGGCTATCAATTCTTTGATTCTGCGAGCTTTATCAGAATGAGAAAATGGAGACTTGCCGAAAGTGCCCTCCAAATTCTTGGCCGTGGTTGCTGTAGAATTCGGAGATAGAATCACAGTAGTATCCCGACTTGCTGATGCTCTATCCAGTAAATACGGACTTGGTTCATGTCCACCCGTCAAAATCAAGCATTGCGCTCCTGACAATAATGCTGCTAGGCCGAGGTCAACCTTCTCAGCTCTCACAACTACCGCCTTGCGGTCAAATCTACCGAAATAATCATCTGCCGGATCATGAGAAATCGCCCCGATCACAACGTGTTCACAAATTTCTCTCTCACCTATAACTGATCTCGTCAAAACGGCCGAGTCAGTAGCGCTTATTAAATCACCCACAGTTGGTGCTGCCAACAATCTATCCTCACCGAGAGAAAAGTTTTCGTCCACAAAATTACGATTTCGAATCGTTAGCGATGCGTCAGCTCTGCCGTTTGATTCTGAACCTTGCACGTATATAATTTTTGATTCTGGTAAATTATCAAGTAACTCACCTTCATCTTTAGAAGAAACCTCAATCACACAAACATCACCTGGACTATCAGCTAATTCAACCGTGGAACTTGGTGCACCTGTACCCGTATCTATTCCGTCAAGGAGCAGTTCAGAAAAATTCTGCGCATCAACGGATGCACGGTCATCGCTACCAAATCTCCTAAGACTCACTGAAAGTTGATTATCAACTGCAAGTTGCGCAATCCCGACAGCAACAGTGCTAGCACCCGCGCCGATAACGTCTCCTACCACGACAATATTAGTCATTCTCACTCCATTGGTATCAAGGTCTTAAACAAAGGTTCACGAGGCAATTCTACAGGGTATTAACTTGTAATCCTAGTCAATTTTCGCTACACCCTGAAATAGTGACTCGATTAACAAATACTTCAATTAAACACTTAATTGCTGACCACGTGATCTGATCGCAAACAGTANGCCCCCAAACAAAAGNGCGCCTGCACAGATTGCNAAAATCATANCAATCGGNANTCTTTGCGATAAGAAACCTGCACCAATCGAACCCAGAAGTANACCAGACATAAAGACCATCTCAAGAAAACTCATAGTCTTGGCCATACCTATTTCTCGNCCNACTACTACTAGGGCAGCGCGTTGGGCAGCACTCCACAANGAGTGCCCNAATCCGCCNACAAACACAAACGAGATGAAAATNGTCCAAAAATCCGCCAAAANAGCCAANCCGAAAATCCCAATAGACTGAATNAAAATTCCCAAGATGATCAAATGTCGACGGTTATACCTGTCAGCTATGCGTCCAAAAANCGGTTGCAATAAACCTGCAACAAGCTCTTGACCCGTCAAAATCATNCCNATAGCCGTNGCAGTNAGCAACAAGTTNGTATCTAAATAAAGTGCCAAAAAAGTTAANGTCGCNCCAAAAGCAATAGCATGACCNAGCGTNACAAGCGTTAGACCTTGAAGGAGCGGTATCCTAACNACGTCTCGCCAGCGCGATATATTCAGTGATATTTCCTCGCCAGTCGANCTAACTGATTTGGTNGACGNCATNTTTGGTAGTCNGATAGCTACTAGNAGGAAAACAAGAAACATTACTGTCCCCATACTCAAAAATACGGCTGAAAATCCGAAANAATCNCGNATNACACCTGACGCCAGAGGNCCTATACCAAATCCAATTAGATCAGCGACNCCGAGGATACTCATATATTTACCCTCCTCGCGTGGCGGNCTGAGATCTCCCACCGATGCAGCTGANAATGCAAACCAAAATGATGTCCCCAACCCTGAGATAACTCGAAATANGATAATCAGCAAAATTGTGCCGCTGAAATACCATCCAGTTGCTGATANTACNGAAATNCCAATTCCAAATAAAATAAAAGANTTNCGTCCATATCGATCACCTAAATTTCCTACAAAGGGCAAAACCAAAATAGATGAAAAGGCAGCTGCAGAAAAACTCAAAGCAAGTAAAAGTCCCTCCGCACCCATAGATTGCACATANATCGGCAGAACCGGACCTACCATAGAGACTCCGAAAGAGCCCATAAATACGGTCAGTAACAAGACTAGAAACGCTTGCCGCCTAGTAACAGANTCGATAACTAATCCCTCTTCCACGAATTAAGTTGATNAACTTATCAGTATTTACACTTTCTTGATAAATAATGACCTAACCTACCAAAGCAGCAACATGCCGCAAGTGCAACAAAAGAGGGTCGATAAGTTATGAAAATTACAAATATCAAAATAGATTTGTTTAATTGGACGTCTGAAGCCTGGAAAACAGGGGTTGGAACGAGTTTNGGTAATACNCAGCAATTAGGGGTAGTGACNGTCGAAACCGACGCAGGTATATCTGGCAANGCATTCCTCGGTTCGTCACGAATAGGTGCCGACCATTTCGCTCCTGGGCTAATAGANTTTATCAAGCCACTTCTTATNGGAAAAAACCCGCAGGATATTGGGNCAATATGGTGGGATATGTGGAAACAGAACAGATCTGTTTCCACATATGTAATCGGTGCAGTAGACNTCTGTCTNTGGGATATAAATGGCAAAATNGCAGGACTNCCAATACATCGTTTACTTGGGACTTGTAAGCAATCTGTGCCCGCATACTCCAGCACCGCTTTTCATGAGACNAAAGAAGAGTATGCCGAGGAAGCACTGCACTTTAAAGAATTGGGTTGGCGGGCGCACAAAATTCACCCGCATGGAGATCCGAAATATGATATCGAAATCTCTGAGGCGGTTAGAAATGCGGTTGGCGACGAAATGGAATTAATGCTCGATTCGATGTGGGCCTACCGATATGAGGAAGCTATGCGGGTAGGACGAGCTATTGAGGACTTGAATTTTTACTGGTATGAAGATCCGCTAGTTGAGGAAGATATCTACAACTATGTAAAGCTTCATCAAAAATTAGATATNCCGATCATGTCAACTGAATATGCACCGGGGCGTCTCTACGGTATGACCTCTTGGATCACCCAATATGCCACGGATATATTACGGGGGGATGTAGCTGTNACAGGCGGCATCACACCGCTAATTCGCCTTGCACATCTAGCCGANGGATTTAATATGCAGTGTGAAATTCATCATGGNGGTAACTCATTGAATAACGTTGCTAACCTNCACGTCACCATGGCGGTGCCGAACTGNGAATTTTATGAGGTGTTCCCCTGCACTGGTGCAAATCAGTATGGTCTGGTTCAAGATATTGAAGTCGATTCTGATGGNCTAGTTCANGCACCTACCCAACCAGGTTTAGGTTTTGAGATTGACTGGNATCTCATTCAACACGAGAAAACAGTAACAATAGAGTAAATTNCCGCNGAAAAAAATTAACTCNCAGACTCACGAACAAATAATGGCAAAGTTATCTCAGGATTAACTTGAAATAATTCCAACCTCACCCTCATTCCAATGTCCGCCTGTTCGGGTTGAATGTCAATAATATTGCTNGTGATNCGAGGACCTTCATCCAGTTCGATTAATACCGTAAGAAAGGGGGTATAGTCCACAAGACTGGGATGTATCGGCTGATGCGTAACTACATATGAATACAAAAAACCGCCGCCTTCTGCTTCTTTCCATTTGAAATCAAATCCGCCACACCCTGAGCACATAACCATGGGCGGATAATTAGTCTGCGCACAAACACTACAGACCTGCAAAAGCAGCTTGCCTTGCTTCAAACCTTCCCAGAACTCAGCTGAATTTTCATCTGGATCAGGGAGTGTCAAGTTTATCGGTCTCACCCAAGGAGAATCAGACATCATTCACCTCTCTCTAAAATTACAGCACCCGTCCCGATGCCTGTATCTACGAAAGAATATTGAGCATCTTTAACTTGCGAAGTAGACTCACCACGAGCCTGACGCACGCTCTCTATTAATTGATTCATCCCTTGCATATATGCCTCCGATAAATGTCCGCCTGACGTGTTGACTGGTAAGGATCCATTCTGCCAACTGATTCCTCCCGAGGATACAAATTCTCCGCCCTCACCCCGTGCAACGAATCCGTAGTCCTCAAGCGCAAACACAACAAAGGGTGCAAAATGATCGTATATTTGAGCCACGTTAATCTCTGATGGTTTGAGCCTCGCTTGTTTCCAAAGTCTGGGTGAGAGTGCTACCGCAGCAGTATCAGTGAATCCGCGATCAGAATGCCCCCCTTGTGCCGCCGCTCGAATCATTGCTGAAGGACCTGTACGTGCCTTCGCTCGCTCAGTGCTAATTAAAACAAGCGCGCCGCCGCCATCTGTTTCGAGACAACAGTCGTACAAATGAAAGGGATCTACTATAAGCCTTGAATTCTGATGATCATCTAACGTAAGAGGAGTGTCGAAAAAAGTGGCTCGTGGATTTCGATTAGCATGACCTCGTTCAGTAACAGCCACCATCCCAAATTGAGCACTGGTCACGCCTGTTTCAAACATCCTTCGACGAGTCGTCATAGCCAGCCCATGTTGTGGCGTTAGTAAACCAAATGGTTCGCTAAATGCTGCCGATCCTCTGCCAGATCGTCCTGTGACATCTCCACGCCCGTATCTGCGTCCGGACCGACCGTTCACGCCTCTATAGATAACCACCACATTGGCTAATCCAGCATGTATCGCGGCTGCTCCATTGGCGACTAGTGCGGCACCAACGTTACCGGCCTGATTTATTTCACCAAACCAAGCTAAATCTTCAATCCCCATGTTTGCCGCAACGGTTGCCTCTGGAGAAGTATCAACCGACCACCGAAGTAGCCCATCTACTTCTTTCCGGTCAATCCCGGCATCCTGAAGAGCATTATTGATTGCTTCCAGAGATAACTGTAACTCGCTACGACCAGAATTTTTTGAATAATCAGTTTCACCAACACCTGCTATCGTGACTGCATTCATAAATGTCATTTATCTTCCCAATCTTCAAAGTGCAAAACCCTGACTTAAAACCATACCGTCAGTAGCAAACCAGTTAAATAATGTCGTTTTCGCGCATATTTGAAATTTCATCCCAGGTATAATCCAGTTCAAGCAGAAGCTCTTCTGTACTAAAGCCTAACTCAGGCCCTGCTCCTTGTATTTGACAAGGAGTCTCGCTCATGCGAATCGGAGGACCAGGAACAGTCATCTGTCCCAAATTACTGCTGGATATCTCCTGTAAATATCCGTTAGCCCACATTTGCTCATTAGTTGCCAACTCTTTGTAACCCATCACTACCGAATTCGGCACATCGGCATCAGTGAGTACCCTAACCCAATAATCTGAACTCTTAGAGATGAAGCTCTGCGATAATTCTGTAACTAAGTCATCTTTATTATCAGCTCGACCAAATGGATCTGCAAAGCGATCATCAACAGCAAGATCGATTCTTTCTATAGCCGTACAAAGTCTCGTCCAAAATCTCTGAGTGTTTGCGGCAATCGCGACGTACTTATCATCTGAACAGAGATAGTGAGTATATGTGGCTGCCCGTCTCTCCTCGAAGCCCACTTGTTTTCCAGTTCGTAAATATCGTGTTATCTGCATAGACTGAAGGGCTGTCATGGCTCCTATGAGTGAGACATCAACGTGCTGTCCTATGCCAAATGTATGTTTTGCAACTAACGCCGAACTCACGCCAAATGCTAGAAGCATTGCACCTATTTGATCTGCAAATCCACCTATAAGTGCGTGAGGTGTTTCGTTTGGACCACCTCCTTGTTCAACCATCACCCCGCTGAAAGCTTGACCAACGTGGTCGTATCCCGGAAGATCTCCGCGAGGACCATTTCGCCCCCAAGATGAGCCAGACGCCAAAATAATATTGGGAACTATTTTCTTTAAATCCTCATAACCCAATCCCCATTTCTCCATCGTGCCTGGACGGAAATTTTCGACGACCACGTCACAACTGGGAAGGAGTCTTCTGATGACCTCGCGCGCATCATCTGTTCGTAGATCAAGCGTCATGCTTTTTTTGCCGCGATTATGGGCTTCGAAGTAGGCGGAAAAGCCATCAGTGCCCAATCCGGTCGCGCGACCAGGCTCTCCGCCAGGTTGCTCAATCTTAATAACCTCAGCACCCATATCTGACAGCAGAACCGTCGCAAATGGGCCTTGCTGATATCGAGTGAGGTCTAGGATGCGAACACCCGTTAGCGCCGATCGCTCCACTCCATCGCTTTTGTCGCTCACCACAGTGTTATTTGACATACTGTCTCCCAAGAAAGATATTAACCACACAATAGAACCTAAACTAGAGGCTCACTTCTACAAAATATCAAAAAAACATAATCGGGGAGTATTTCATGTCAATTAATCCTGAGTCGAATAGTGTCGCCCTCGTTACGGGCGCCGGGTCAGGTGTAGGTCGAGCGACCGGACTTGCATTACTCAACGCTGGATATCAGGTCATTCTTAGCGGGAGACACAAAAATTCCCTAGAAGAAACTAGAAATATGTCTGGAGCGAATTCCAATCTGGCATCTGTAATTGAGGCGGATATCTCAAAGAAAGAGTCAGTCGACAACTTATTTGATGTAATTGAGAAGAAGTATGGTCGACTAGATGTCCTCTTCAACAACGCGGGGATTAGTGCACCAAATGCCTCTATTGAGAACTTAGACTTTGTCGAGTGGAAAAAAGTTGTTGACACCAATCTATCTGGGACATTTTTATGCACTCAGGCAGCTTTCAAATTAATGAAAATGCAGAAACCTCAAGGGGGCAGAATTATAAATAATGGGTCCATATCAGCTGATAGGCCACGGCCAAATTCCGCTCCCTACACGTCAACAAAGCACGCCATTACAGGACTTACCAAATCCACATCACTCGATGGCAGGAAATACAATATTGCGTGCGGGCAAATTGACATAGGGAACGCCGCGACGGAAATGACTGAGCGAATGCAATCCGGAATTGTTCAAGCTGACGGAACGACGAAAATCGAACCTACGATGCACGTGTCAGCAGTATCTGAGGCTGTACTGTACATGGTAAATCTTCCATTAGAGGCCAACGTGCAATTCATGACGGTAATGGCTACTTCTATGCCATACATAGGCCGTGGATAGGACCTATGGACTATTGCGAAACCTCGGGCTGACTAATAAATGCGAGTTTTAGTTCATAGGACATCTCCATAAACTCTGCGAATTCTTTATAGAACTGCTTAGGGGACCTGCCATAATTTCTCGTAAATGCTTCCGACCAGTTATATTGATCTAAGTCCATATAAAAGGCCTTCAGCTCATTTATACTGCTGGCACCGATCTTATACATTAANTAAGCCACAGCTACTCTGCCCGTAGNACACTGCCATGAGTCACCACTACGTTCGGCATTGACTTGATCAGCCGGAGACTCACAACTACNTANTATTAATTCTGGATCTGAGTCACTACTNACAAATGCNTCATGTGAATTTCGAATATATTCACTCATCACCGATCCGAAATTGATACTCCCCTGCTTGTCTNCGATTAGCANCGCTAGNTAGTCTGCTGTGCCTTCGTGTAGCCAAATTGGGCCAGCTAGAGGAATGTCCGTGAGNGANCTNTTCNCTTCACTGTTGGTAACCGTGTGNGCNGNTTGAAAAACATGTACCCACTCATGAGANGCTGNTATCCAATAACTAGNNGGCAGGAAGTCATGCTGGTCTAAAGTTGGCCATACAATCTCAAAGCGAGCAGGACTGCGANCCAAGAGTGCCATCCCTTGTGATTGNGTGCTCATTGGNCCAATTAAATCATTTTGACAAGTTTCACTGGAGGGNGTCGGCATATATTCACATCNATGAACCACAACTGCTTGAAAATCAGTCTTTTCACGATGCCAAATAGCCACAAATAGTTGGCCTGCTTCTCCAAGCATTGCGACCGGTAAAGGTAAAATATTAGCGGTAGTTAAAATAGCCTGTCGAACATCTTGGTAAATACTACCGGGTACTCCTTCATAGACTGTGAAATCAACAAACAAATTGCTATTCGGTAAGAAGAGTCGATCTTGTCTCGACCCAATTGGAGCTTGGTATATTGCAGGCCCGACAGTTGGGCTATCTACATTATTATCCGGAATCATTGTTGCTGCTGAAGTGGCCGATTGTGTGGCCAATACCACAGTTGTCGCACTCGACTCAGCCGCACCTGCGCTTGCACTCACGGTAACAATCGGTTCAGCCGTGGAATGCGGAGTTACTGGGGTAGAGCCCATATGGTTTACCGTTTGCGTACTAGAAATCTCGGTAGTAATTACTCCAGAATTGTCACTACATGATGCAGCAAACACGGCTGCCACCAAGATAAAAAAACTAACGCGGATATCGATCATATGAGTCCTCAGAGAAAAACTATTTGCTCTCCGAAATCAAATGGTGTCGAGAGGCGGGCTCGAACCGCCGACCCTTGCCTTTTCAGGGCAATGCTCTACCAGCTGAGCTATCTCGACACAAACACAAGGATACAGCCTATAGGTCTCAAAGGTCGAGCACCATCAGTTAGCAATTAGTGCCTGCATGGATGCTTCGAGTTCCACATATGGACTAAATCCTTCGAAACGCTCGAAAATTAGTCCGTCTCGATTAATTATATAGACTACCTGATCGCTAATAATCCCCCACTCAGCCAAAATTGGATTGCGTACTGCACTATCCGGATCTTCTCTCACCTTGTGCGGGTCGTTGAACGTTTCAATATGTATAAAGGCAAATTCCTCGCCATAATATTCAAACAAATCAGAGACTATATCGACTTGTGATCCACACATCGGACTAACGCAGAATCCAGGAGATGCAAAAATTAACACGGTTGGTCTATGCGTCTTAACCGCATTAGCCACCGTTTGCCGGTATAAACCAAGATTGGGATTAAGACCTGTCGTCAGTTCGGCAATCGGCTTATCAATCAATGTCGAATTGTTACTCAACGGTGCTTTCATATTTTTAGAAATAGCTGCGGATTTTTCTTGAACAACCAGACTGATGGCGATCTCACGGTCGCCAGACGAGTGATGAGAAGGCAACACAATTTGCATCAGATAATCTCCGGATTGCTTCAACGTGAGAGAACCGACGTAAATACCCATTTCAATTGCAGCATCATCAGACACATATTGCATTCGGAGAAAATTGGTCTCCCCATAATCTTTGAGGGGTGTGATTATCACGTCGAGATGTGGCAGAGTCATCAGTCCGCTTGGACCATATATCAAAAATGACAGTCGTTGGGTTCCAATTGCAAGATCAGGAGTTCCCAAAATTACCCGATACTGTTCGTCCGAAGATGAGAAGGCTGGATAACCATCACCCGAGAATTCTTTTGTAAAAGATAAAATTTCGAGCTGCTTACTATTCGGACCGACAGATTCCATTTTGACCGAATCAACTTTCGAGTAGTTCACAATCGAAGAATCATCGGTTAAGGAACAGCCCGGCAAAAAGACCAAAAGGATTATACCTAGCCCCGCAAATGCACNTATGCCCTTAACTTTCTGTATCATGAAGGAAATTAGAAAAATTGACAATGTTGCAACCTGCCGAAACTATTAAAAGTGTAACATTTTGGAATGACTCAAAAGATGNCTAACCCGACGGAGCAAATANTACTTGCCGCGGATATTGGTGGTACATCAATCCGAGCGGCAGCTTTGTCGCTNTCAGATTCCACAGTCTCTATACTCGACAGCATCAAGTTTGAAACAAGGCCAGANCGCGGCTTTCGGTCCGCCATGAACGAACTNGCCCTNAACATCAGCAGTNTTGCAAAACGACNAGAANTCGATCTCAAAANAACGCCNTTAGGCGTAGCTTCGGCCGGACCGATTTCTATATACGACGGTNTATATGACNTNTCACCTAATTTGCCGAANTGGGAAGGATTCGGAGTTAGTCAATATCTACAAAGTAAAATTGGATCTCCTACAGTTACAGCTCATGANGGAGCAATGGCGGTATTAGCAGAATCTCGAGTTGGNAATCANAAAGATAAGTTGAACATAATTTATCTAACCGTTAGCACTGGTATCGGTGCTGGGCTCATGGCAAACGGAAAGCTCGTCGTCGGACACAACAGTGGTGCCGGCGAAGCGGGTCATATCATAATTGACCGAGGCGGAAGATCNTGTGAAAACGGCTGCAAGGGCTGCCTAGAAGGCTCGAGCTCTGGATCAGCGATCGCAGATATAGCGCAAAAAAGAATCGCATCTCATCGGGATAGTATCCTCAATACAGGCGATCAAATAATTACGGCAGCTACCGTGGTAGCTGCCGCTAAAAAACACGATGCATTAGCCAGTGAAATCATCTCAGACGTGCTCAATAATCTTTCATCTGGCCTTGCAAGTTTGCTGGCACTTTTTGATCCAGAAGCGCTAATTTTAGGTGGTGGGGTTATCGAAGGATTATCACCTTGGTGGACCGAACTACTACAAAAAACGAAGGAGACCGCTTTACCACGATATAAAGATNATCTGCCTGTTTTTCAAACAAGCCTTGGNGGAAATGCGCCACTAATAGGCGCAGCAATTTTTGCGAGAGACTCCAAGTAATTGATGGGTCAGGCTAGTCGCTTAACCGCGATATCAATTTCAGTACAGAGCTGCAGGCTCAAGGGGCCTTCGCTCTCAGCTTCAATACACTCAGTCAATTCCTGACGATTTTTCACGCCTAACACGACCGTATCAACGCCTGGCATTGCTAANGCATATCTATGAGCTAAACGNGCAGGNGATTCTCCTANCCGNTCAGCTATCTCTCTAAACACGGTTGCCCTTTGAAAGTCAATAAGATCGGGATGATCCCCCGCNAGATCACGGTCGATTTTAGCCGTCAGAGCTCCAGCCTGTACTGCACGAATCCCCATAGTTCCCATACCCGCAATTTTTGCTGCACCTATCAATTTTCGCGGAACTGCAGGCTCTTTATAACGCTTCAGACTACCAGGAGAATCTAATAAGTTTGCAATTACCTGTATAACCGAGGGTGCAGGTTCCTCACCGCTTTTTACATCGTTGATAACTTCAAGAAGTGCGGATGGAACGCCTATCCCAGTAATACCCCAAGCCCCGATGAGCCCTTCTTCCCTAAGTTTTTGAAAAGCACCACGTACGTGACTTCGGTACAAAGAAAGCGGGGTACCGGAATCGAAATCCGTTTCCACTCCACGCACGGCATCCGGCACAATCATCCCATGGAGAATCATTAAGTCTACCTTCGATACCCGCATCCTCATAAGCGACTCTTCAAGACTTCTATACAGAGTCGAAAAAACCTCATCAGGAGCAGGTGCGCCGAGTCTACACTTGGTAGTCACATATAGATTATGTGGAAGTCGGCCATTAAATGCTTCACCGAAGACGTTTTCTGCCTCACCATTTCCATATGAGGGAGCAAGATCAATCAGTGTGATCCCCTCATCCACCGCAGCTGTAAGTACCCCTACTGCCTCCTCTCGAGTAGTNGGTCCCCAAACNTGGCCAATCCCACCACCACCCAACGAAAGTCTCGATACATCTTTCATAGAGTTTAAAAAATTTGTTTGCATTATTAGATCCTTGATTCCGCTTTCAACAGTCCGCAAAGCGGATAATATNAATNATATGACTAATCTTGGATACCCACGGGTCAGATGGGCAAAAAAAGCAGCATCNTACTTAAGTGAGGTAGATCCTGTCCTCCGTGTGCTGATTANNGAATATGGACAATATCTCCCAAANCCTCCNATACATGATGGCTGGTCGAGTCTGTGCCGAACAATCCTTTTTCAACAGCTCGCAGGTTCGGCAGCACAAGCTATTCAGACGCGCTGGCTGAACTCTTACAAAAAAACTATGAAATCGGGCTACCCTACGCCNGATCAAGTACTAAAAAGNTCTGATTCAGTATTTCGANACGCTGGCATTTCTCGTCAAAAAATATCTTATCTACGNAGCCTTGCAGAACATGTCTCTGGNNGACAAATAGACTTNCAAATCCTACAAACACTCTCTGACGAANAGGTGATAGAGAAAATCACTAATGTTCACGGACTAGGCGAATGGTCGGCTCATATGTTTTTAATGTCACAGCTNCGGCGCCCGAANATTCTACCCNTAGGGGATCTTGGAGTAAGAAACGGNATGCAAATTGCCTACCGAATNAACGAGACNGTCACACCAAAAAAAGCANCTGAAATNGGNGCCAACTGGCATCCGTACTGCTCGGCCGGCGCTTGGTATATGTGGAAAGTTGTAGATGGCGATCAGGATTTCTTTAATTTGCCAATCAAATAANTCACTCGTGAGATTTTNATTTATGAAATACTTGGGGNTCAGGTGCNATAAATATAAAAGCAATGACACCACACAATCCNAAGACNCCGACACCTCCAATCGCTATNCCCANCGANGTCAATGCAGCTATCGGACCAAGCATTANCTGTCCACCACTTTGACCAGTNTCAGCAATTAATCTCCAGGCACCAAGAAATTCTCCACGTCCGCGAATTGGAGATAAGTCCGCACCGATTGTCATCACAATCCCACTACCCAACCCATTACCAAATCCACTAATTAGACAAATAATTAACATTCCCAAAAATGTATCGGTAAAAACTAAACCAAAAGCTGTGAAGGAAAGAATCAATAAACAAGGCACAGCCGCCGCCTTACGACCAAACTTATCCATTACAATTCCGGCAAAATAGAAAGGAACAGTGTCGACCGCATAAGCTAAACCCATAATTACNGAGATTTCCTGAGCNCTTAGGCCAATTTCACTGCCCCATAGTGGCCAAAAAATATCTCTAGAGTGTCGTGCNACAGCTAACAAAACTACGGCAATACCAACACGTCCAAAAACTGTCCGATAATTCTTTAGAACGGTCACTACTTCTGCTATCGAACTCGATTCGCTCTCATCNGCAGTACCGGTATTTCGGACATATCTGACAACCAATATCAATGAGAGAAAAATAAATATCGCGAAAATCAGGAAGGCCGACTCCAGACCGTAAAACCCGTAACAAATCGCCGCAAGCAGAGGGCCTACAAATCTTCCAGCTCTAGTAAATCCACCTACCAGTGAAATTCCGCGTCCACGTTGATTTTCCGGACACACCTGAGTGACAAAAATCAATCTTGCAACCTGCCANAGCGATGAGGCAGCTCCGAGCGTAAAAATAGTGCAAGAAAAACAAACAAGTGCCCACACCACCGAAAATTCTACTAGCTGCATGGCCACAATCGCAAAAAGTGCAGATATTAGAAGAATAANTCCNGCAAAAATCATCGAGAGTTTCTCGCCAAATCGGCCAGCGATCATACCTGCNGGAATATCAAATATATTATTCCCAAATCCTCTGAACGCAGCAATCACACCTGCTAAGGCTAAAGATGCTTCAAGATCTCTCGCCACGAGGGGAATAATTGGAAGAACTGCCCCTTGCCCCGCTGAAATTAAAAAGGTTGGTCCATAGACGGGCCAGAACAGCAATCTCCACAACTCAAAAAAAGTCTTGGTCTGACTCGAACTAATATAAAACTCCTTAGCTTTCTATCAGCTATACACCTATCTCTATAGGAGCCAAGATCTGTAATTCTTCAAGTTCATCTGTAATCTTTTCAGCATCTCCAACAATAGAAAGTGTCATCCTTGCGGGATCGATAAATTGCTCGGCGAGTGTCCGTAAATCCTCCGGAGTAATGGCCTGAACGCGGTCAATGTACAACGAATCCTCAGAATCAGACAAATTATGCCTATCTGAGAACATGAAATGTCCCATTCGTGAGCCGGGCTCCGACATTTCACGCACAAAAGAACCAACCATGTACTGCTTAATCGCATCAAGCTCGTCACCAGTCACCAAAGTTTCTCGAATGGACATAATCTCCTTAAAAATTTCACCCAGCGCAAGTGCGGTTACATCAGTAGTTACATCTGCCACTTGCAACCAAATTCCATCCTTAGATCGCGCTGTCATCATCGAACGTGGAGAATAGGTATAGCCCTTGTCCTCACGAATATTAAGGGTTATCCGCGAGTGAAAAGATCCTCCCAGAAGTGCATTTAGGACTTCTAGGCCAATCCAGCTCGTCTCACCAGGATGTGATATGGGTAAACCCCAATAGATGGTTGACTGCTCTGCTTGCGGGCGATCAAATAGAACTGTCTGATGGGATGAGCTTGCTGCGGGCAGAGTGTTATTGAATGAATCGCCCTGTATCCAGTTTCCAAAAGTATCCTCAACCGCTCCTTTAACTAAGCTCTCGTCAAATTGCCCACTTATATACAGATGCGCACTATTGGCCACATGGTGCATTTTGGAGTAGCCTGCCGCAATCTCTGCGTTAAACTGCAATAAATTATCTCTGCTTGGCAACAATCGACCAAACGGGTGGTTTAATCCATATAAAGCTTTTCGAAATCCTTCAGCCGCATTAACTTGTGGTTGGTCTTTTGATAGATCCAATTCTCTCAGCAAGTTGGACTGAAGTCGCTCAGCCTCGGTTACAGGAAACTCAGGTCGTAGTACAGCCATTGCAACCAACTTTAATGCTTCAGTCATGAATTCAGAAGGTACAGTAGCCGAGAAATTTGTCGAAGTGTCATCCGCAGAAATATGTAGCTGACCACCGATGGCAGCAAAAGCTTCGGCAAATAAATCTGCGTCTAGATCAGTGGTGCCCTCTCCCATGTATTCAGCGACATACTTCTCAATCCAAGACAGACGAGCATCAGCACTCGGTTGTGCTTGTATAACTAAACGCAAATAAACCAGTGGTGCGCTTCCAAGCCCAAACATCGAAACCTGCATGCCATTATCCAGTGAAAAACGCTGCCTAGCATTCGGCGTGAAAGATCTAATTGGTCCTAACGTAGGCTTAGGGGGTAAGGTCATATCGTTTGTCATTTCGCACCCGCCACAAGTTTAATCACCGTCCGATTTGACGGAACCAAATACTCTTCAGCCACCCGTCTGAGATCATCAATCTCAATCGCTTCGAACCTTTCGGGGATGCTACTCGCTAACGAAGCGTCTCCTTCAAGCAACTCAAACGAACACAAAAGATCGGATACGCCAAATCTAGGATAGCCAGAACCAGACAGCAGCCCGTAAAGACCCGACCGTATTTTAGTCTTAGCACGAATCAGCAAGTCCTCATTAATCGGTGAACTGGAGATCGAATTAATAATTTGATCAATCTCCATAATTATTGAATCAGGATCAACTTTGTCATCATGGATGAGAGAAATAGTGAGGAGCAAAGGTGTCTCGGCATTGTGCATATGACCCAAAAAATTCATCGACCCAGAAACGGAACTCGTAAATCCTTTTTTGCGCACTAGCTCTTTTCGCAACAGCGAATCATCCCCTACTGTCAAAATACCGTTCAAGAGTCCAAGAGCATAATAGTCTTTGGAACCTCTCTCAGGAGTCCGATAGGCGAGTGCCAAAGCTGGGCGAGAGGCTAAGGGATCAACCTTCGAATGTACTCTCTCTGACACTTGGCGCTCTTCAGCGATGTCAGGCCTTTCAGGTGGATTCATAGCTGGAATATCCGAAAAATAGGTATCAATTGATTTTAGAGCTGCAGCTTCTTCAAAATCACCAGCAACACACAGAACAGCGTTCTTCGGCGAATAGTAACGATCAAAAAAATCCTGAGCATCCTCGAGTGTTGCTGAATCCAAATCAACCATGTCACCATACCCGTTGTGCGAATTCTGCCAATTATCGAAGGCATGCTCCTGCACGTCTAACCATGGAAAAGTTCCATACGGCCGATTTAAGACATTTACTCGAATCTCATTTTTCACCACATCACGTTGATTCTCTAGTTCCACTTCACTTATGTCAGGACCGCGCATACGATCGGCCTCCATCCATAAAGCTAAGTCAAGCGCATGAGACGGTACTACCTCCCAATAATTGGTGAAGTCAAAACGAGTAGAGCCGTTGAGCGTTCCCCCAACCGACTGTACCTGACCTACAAGTTCCATTTTTTCCATCTGAGCCGAACCTTGAAACATAAGGTGTTCAAAAAGATGCGCAAATCCGGTCCGACCTTTCGGTTCAGATCTCATTCCTACATGATAATAAACTGATACACACACGATTGGAGAAGACTTATCATGATGGAGCAAAACGCGCAGACCATTGGGCAAAGTATGCCGAGTAACAGGCAAATCGAATGCAAAGCTAGATGTAGATGTCAATTAAGTTAATCCCTCATTTACTATTTTTTTCGAGCGTGACTATGCAAGGTCGTCATGCACCAAACTACTATAACCGTGTTCCCCCATTACGGACGAAATAATCGTACTAAAAAGTGATTTTATGGATCATAAAAATATGCCAATTCACGTTGAGGAGTTAACACCCAGATGGGCGACTGATCTCCTGCGAAAACATGGACTGATCGACAGATTAACAACTGTCCGCCAAATAAAAATCGAAGAGATCGGCGACATGACTGGCGCAAACAGCGATGTCGTGTTCTTGAATATGGGGTATGAAGATGGAATTGGGCCCGACAAGATAATTGCAAAAAATACGCCGCGCGTAGGGTCTAATGTGGCCAACTTTCAAAAATGGTTCCAGCGAGAAGTCAATTTTTACAAGCTTTTCGCACCTAACATCGCAAAAAATAGCTCCTTGGTTTTACCTGAATCTTATTATGCGGAGTATCAAGAGACTGAAGACGGTACGGAACACCTACTATTACTCGAATCGCTTGATCCAGAGAATCAAGGTGACCAGCTAAAAGGATGCTCGTATGCCGAAGCTAAACATGTGCTTGGTGCGCTCGCCTCGTTACATGCGGCCTACTGGGATTATTCCGACGAGAATCAGAATTCGTGGCTCCCATACACGACTGTTGGTCTTCACAATGCGAAACCTGTGCAAAATGCCTTTAGAGCAGCTTGGGAGCTCTATGAGCAATCCGTCGATGTATCTCAACAGACTGCTCAACTTATTAACCGAGCGGTTGACACATATCCTGATTTATTACAATCGTTGTCAACTCGACCAGTCTCTATAATTCACGGCGACTTTCGATTAGATAATCTATTTTTTTCTACTACTGGTGAGATTACGGCTATCGATTGGCAATTTACCGCGAAAGCTCGAGGAATTTATGACGTTGCATATTTTCTCACTCTTAGCATGGCTGAAAAACTTGATCAGGCGGAATTAGCAAGCCTACTCTCCTTTTATAACGCAGAACTGCAACAACTAGGGGCGCCTGGGTATTCATACCAAGACATCGTCGAAGATTATGCATCGTCAGTGTTTCTAACATTTGCAGTCTTTGTAATTGGAATCGTTGGCAGCCCACCCGGAAGGATGGCCGAAGTCCACAGAAGTGGGCTACAGCGAGCAATACGAGCAATAGAATCCCTCTCTGGCCTCCCATCCGCCTTTTCATGAAGTATGATGGGCGAGTTCCATTTTTATTAACAAAAATAAGCGGCTCGGCGGCACCACAAGGAATTTCATTCAGAATTGGAGAACACACATTATGCGTATTGTAGTATTCGGACAGCAGGCTTTTGGAAAAGATGTATTTGATTCGCTAGTTGCAGCTGGTGAAGAAGTGGTAGGTATATCAACCCCTAAGCCTCGCGAGGGACGCACTGACCCACTTGCCGAGGCAGCTAGAGAGAAAAATATACCCAACGTGTTCACGCGACAACTACGAAAAGACGAAGGCTTTGCAGAGTACTTGAGTTGGAAACCAGATCTTTTAGTGTTCGCGTTTGTTACTGATATTGTTCGACAAAATGTCTTGGATGCAGCAACTCATGGCGCAATTCAATACCACCCAAGCCTACTACCACTTCATAGGGGCCGAGCCGCGATGAACTGGGCAATTCTTGCAGGACGACAAGAAACCGGTCTTACCATTTTTTGGGTAGATGAGGGTATTGATACTGGGCCAATAATTCTGCAGAAAAAAGCAAATATAGGAGAGAATGACACAGTAGGCAGCATTTATTTCAATGAATTATATCCAATGGGCGTTGAAGCGCTAACCGAAGCAGTCGGTCTTGTTCGAAATGGAAAAGCTGAGCGTATTGAACAAGACGAGTCGCTAGCAACCTATGAAGGCCCGTGTGAAGAGAGCCACGGAGTATTAAATTTCTCAGCCCACGGTCAGATAATCCACGACACAATTCGTGGGTGTGACCCACAACCTGGTGCAAGTGCTCAACTCAATGGCAGCAACTTAAAGCTTTTTGGAAGTTCATACAACCCTGGCGGGGGCGTGAACGACGAACCAGGCAAAATAGTTGATGTTATCGAGGGTGCCGCTGTGGTATCCACTATCGGGGGCACGGTCAAAATTTCGAGAGTACAACAACTAGGTGAAAAAAAAGTTGAAGCTGGTGATGTTCTCAAAATCGGTGACATGCTGTCATAGACAAAACATCACTAGTTTCAGGATTCCATAATCTTCTATAGAGAATGTCGCCACGACCAATAAGCTTGAACACGGGCCAACGCCTGCGCACCTCTTCTAAACGAAGGATATACCGGGAATCCTGACTCAGACACCTTAGTACGAGCAGCCAGAACAACCTCAGCCTGACCACTAACTGCCCCGCCTTCAGGCATCATAGCTACAACCGGTTGATCTGTCTTGGTGCGATATTGCGCTAACAAATCNAGCTGAGCGGCAAGTCGTTCAGGCTCCTTATCAAATCCGGCCGTTGTTAGTTCTATGGCAACCCCACCATCAATATTAGAATCCTCAGCGAGAACCTCAAGAATTTTTTCTAAATTCTCAGTCTCACTTCGAATAGTGCTAGCAGCATCAAAGGGATTTCTATATGAACCACCGATTGTTACAAAAAATTCGCCCAGCGTTTCATATGACTTCTGAGAAAGTTCTGGTACATCAAAACCNGCACGCTGGAATTGATCTGTAATTGCAACCGATTGGCCTCCGGTCATGGCTACGAGAGCGGCACCCAGACCAGCGCAAGCAGGAGCATGCACTAGNGCTGCCAACACGTCGAGCGTATCTTCCAATGACTCCGTGGGAATAGCTCCAGANTGCCTGATCATTCCATCCCAAACAGCCGTATCTGTCGCGAGAGATGCGGTGTGCGAATGTGCTGCTCTAGCGCCAGCATCAGTGCCCCCACCCCGCCAGATCACTACNGGNTTCTTCTGGGCCAATTTTTTTAATCCNGCGAAAAAACGCGGGCCATCTTTCACACCCTCNAGATACATNGCAACGATCGGAGATTTTTCGTCGTCTATCAAGTACTCAATATAGTCACTTTCATTACAAACGACGGCATTCCCNATGGATATAGTCCGNCCAACNTTCATACCTAACCNTTGNGATCCAAGTGAAATACCNATNCCGTGTGTTCCACTTTGAGATATAACNCCAAGGTCAGACCCCAGACCTTGCTCCTGCTGATTGCTAAATTTGACACCCAGCTCTCGGTTATAAATCCCCATACAGTTGGGACCGACAAGTGGCATTCCTGACTCAACNCAAGCATCTACAATTTTCTTCTGCAGNTCAATTGCATCGGGTTCACCTGTTTCCGCAAATCCAGATGTAAACATCGACACACCCCCGACTTGCTTCTCAATAGCCTGTCCGATGATTATTGGAGCAATCTGCCTAGGAACAGCACATACCACCAAATCTACTTCTCCTGGAACCTCAGTGACTGAACTGAAATTCGGAATATTTTTNTCTTCAATCCCGGGGATTTCATTTGGATCTACCTGTACGGAATAGAGTTCACCCGTATATTCGGACATGTTCGAAAGCCACATATATCCCGGGCCTTTGTCGCCTACCACTACAACACTTTTTGGATTGAGTGCTCTCTCTAGTCGATCTCGATCAACCGCCATAATATTTCTCCTAAACGCCATCTTGTGAATNAAGTACTATCCTCGCGTCCACNGCAATTGCACCATTCGAATAAGCAAATACAGGGTTCAAGTCCAGCTCCGCAATCTCTGGCCGCCGCTCAATCAATTCAGAAACAGAAAGAAGAAGCGCCTCTAATGCCTGTAAATCTGCTCCCTCTTGTCCCCTGACTCCCTCTAAAATTGGCAATGCATCGATTTCACGAACCATCTGTTTTGCATCCCGAGNCTCAAGAGGAACAATCCTAAATGAAACATCTTTCAGTACCTCTACNAAAACACCACCNAGGCCAAACATCATAACTGGTCCGAACTGNGGGTCCGTAGTCGCACCGACTATTACCTCAATTCCAGGCTCTGCCATGCTTTGCACCGACACGCCATCAATTCTCGCAGTGGAGGCAACAGAAGTAACTTTTGTCATCATTTCTTCATAGGCGGATTTTAATTCGTTCGAGTCAGCTAGACCTACGACTACACCACCCACATCAGATTTATGAGCAATATCAGGTGAAATTATTTTCATGACCACCGGATATCCCAANGATTCAGCTACTGAAGTAGCCTCATCCACATCTTTTGCCAACTGCGCGTCAGTGACTGAAATCCCCTCCGCAACCAGCAAATTCTTAGATTCAACTTCAGACAACAGTGAACGGCCNTCCGANCGAGCTTGATTTATAATTGTGTCGGTAACAGTTAATGAAGTCATCAATATTCCTTATCAGTAATTTAATGTGATCCGTGCAAATCGTAGCGGTAACTTGGGTTTATTGCCATGCTTGTCAAGTATTTCACAAGTATCTACCGAGAATCGCTAATCGTGTCCTCAAAAGCTTGAGCCCTCGATACAGCGACTATTGCTAGGTCGATGTGCTCATCATCAGGAACTCTGGTCGTCAACTTTTGCAAATTAAGATTGCCACTAGAAATTAATTTGACCAAGAAAAAGCCCTGAAACTTATCGGCTAGTCGTATCCCCTCGTACGCGACACCCGCCACTGCTGGAATTAAAAGTAATCGAGATAGCATCCGCCACCAAAGAGGATCGCTGCCAGCAAATGCAAATACCACTACTGACACCAATGCAACAGTCAATAAAAAGGAGGTCCCGCATCTGGGATGTAACCTAGAAAAATTTCGCACATTCTCATTTGTGAGTGGCGTGCGTGTCTCTGCNGCAGCTATCGCCATATGNTCCGCACCGTGAAACTGAAACATTC
The DNA here is from genome assembly GCA_002701625.1 of Chloroflexota bacterium. The sequence goes on along the minus strand of NZWK01000011.1, from coordinate 46,567 downwards.
GTTCAACATCGGATATATGACCAATCAACCAAATATAAACTAGCAAAAAAAGAATGCGAAGCACTCCCTCACATAGCACTGCAACCCAGTCCGCAAAAAAATTCTCTAGCCAACTAGTTGCAACAACTGGACCGGCAAAAAAAACAGCAAGGCCGGTTCCAAAAGCTAAAGCAAAAATCACCCAATCAAGAATAGTTAGCCCGGCTTCTTGATCTTCCTGTTCAATATCGCCAATTGCCACCGCTGAAGACCAAGTCAAGGCACGAAGGCCAAGCACCAGAGTTTCCGCTAGCACAATTACTCCACGTATTAACGGAATAGATCGCAAGCGACCAGCAAAGAAATTATTTAACTCTTCGCTCTTAACTAATATCGAGTCGTTAGGATTCTTCACCGCGATCGTAACGCTACGTGCACCACGAATCATAATTCCTTCGACCACGGCCTGTCCGCCAAGAATNGGTTTACTAGTCTCCGGATTTTGGGGCATTNATCTAACTCCAATAATACTCTTCGGTCGTCAATCTAAATAAGATTATGTCACTTCATCGCTTAGACCTATCATGAAGATCTAGATTTGTAACTTTCGATCTCAACCGAAGGATTCTGATGGACTCAAAAACTTCAAACACTAGCCAATTCCCGGATAGTTTCTATGAACAAGTTTGCTTCGCGTGTGGAATTCATAATGATGCNGGNCTGNGAATGAAATTTAGCCGACTCGAGGANGGTTCGGTTCAGTCACTNTATAAGCCGCGGCGTCAAGATCAAGGATTTCCTAGTACCGTGCATGGGGGAGTTCTTGCGTCGTTAATCGATGAAGCNATGGCATGGGCCTTATGGTCTCAAATAGGTGCCCTTGGAGTTACTGCTAAATTAGAGATTAAGTACAGGTCGCGGGTCACTATGGACGATATCTTACTTATATCCGCAACAGTTAATAAGCAGACCGGTCGAAGAATCGATGTACACGCAGAGATCAGATCCGGCACAAACGAACTCCTAGTTGAAAGTGACGCGCTATATCTCAAACTCCCTGCCGACCAACAAGAAAATTTGGCTCATCAACTTGGTTGGAGNCCCATGAACTGAGATAAGTATGAATCCTTAGCTCTTAGACACCAACCNCATTANCCGATAACCTGTCAACTCAGAGCTGCTAACTCGAAGGAATACTATGACTTATTTAGACGTGGGTGGATGTAATCTTTATTATGAAGATCACTCGGGACCCGAGAATGCNGCNACTCTTATATTCCTTCATGGAGCCGCAGGAAATCATATCTCTTGGTGGCAGCAAATCCCATATTTCTCCAAAAAATACCGCTGCATCACTATTGATCACAGAGGATTTTGTTGGTCAGAAGACAAAACTCAAGAGGGTGGATCTCGATTCGTCGAAGACTTAAAACTGTTACTTGACGAACTTGGGCTAAAAAACGTGGGTCTCATATGCCAATCGATGGGTGGACGAACTGGACTAGGTCTTTCAATAAAATATCCAGAAAAAGTATGGGGCCTTGTAATGGGTGGAACGTGGGGATTCTTCGATTGGCCCGAGCAAAAAAATCTTGCTGAATCATTGAAAAAGTCAGCTGCTCCGCTTGCNCTAGAAGAACGAGCGATTGGAAATAAATTTAAGGGCGAGCATCCTCAATCAGCATTCCTCTACCAGCAAATTGCAAACCTCAATCCNCCAAGAAATCCAAATATTACATCTGTTACNGCTGATACGCCGACGCTCGCAGATGTGAAAAATCTTTCGGTCCCCACACTAGCGCTGGTGGGTANAGAAGATGTAGTTATCCCCGCTCCTCTAATCGAAGCGTTCGCAAATATCATTGATGGCGCCACTTACCTCGAATTAGACGATTTAGGTCATTCCGTATATTTCGAAAATCCAGCACTATTCAATGAACTGGTGGACAATTTTCTTGAAACAATATGATAGGACTGCAAATATGACCTCTAGTAACACCACCTCTGAACACACCTATAAATCACTCAATGTGTTTTTCGATGTCGATAACACTCTAATTATGTGGAATGGGAAACTTCGGAATCACACGCGTGAAGTGTTTGAAACTCTCATTCATGAAGGACATACGATTTATATTTGGTCGGGTGTGGGCATTCGTAGNTGGGACATGCGGCGACATGAATTAGACGAATTAGTAGAGGATTACTTNATTAAACCNCTTGANGATCATCATGCNAAACTTGAACCACTTGGCGTCAACGTAATGCCCGACTTTGTAATCGATGATCACAAGTCTGTAGTCGATGCATTCGTCGGATATCACATCCCCGATGAGGCTGGCCCCGAAGACGAAGAATTACTAAAAGTACTCGCTGCTATCCGAGAGCTCGCTCAAACATAAATTATTCATTGCCAAAATTCTTCCGAGAGAGTCAAAAATCGCGTCTAGGAATTACTAGGAATAGCGACCTCGAGAATCTTTTCAGCTTCCTGTAAAACGCTGGCACTAAGTCCCGCTCCGCCAGACAAACACATACTGCAATCTGGCTCGTCTGGTGCACCTGTGTCGACTAGCTCTGCCACAGACCCGCCTTCATCAAGCATTACGCCACAAATGGTGTCTATATATGACGCCCAAAAATGAGTCTCATCTCGAGGTTCCACATCGTGAAGGACCACCCAGTGCCAATTATCACCAAAATCATCGAGCAATTTCGCTACTATCGTCATGTCAGACAAATTACTCTCCTAATCTTTGTATCGTCACATTTAGGTCCTGACACATCCGGTGATCGTCAGTAAAAGTCCTAATTACTGCTTCAAACCCACATCCTCAGGATCATAGTAGAAATTGACAGTGTCACCAATTTGAATTCCGTTTCTAATGTACCATCCCTCTGGAACTTCCAAAGCCGCAAAGTACCTGCGGGGTGGATANTGATATTTCTCTGTGTNAGCTANCATGGTATCTATACCCATAATCTTATTANTACTATCAATCCAGGCNATATCTAGATTGAANTGAGTATTCTTCATCCAAAACGGTCCAGTTTGCCCATTCGGGTAAAGGAATAACATACCTTGATCACCAATCGCATTTCGTCNGGAAAANCCGATTGAATATTCACGAGGCAACGGAATCTCTACGTATAACTTCGACAAGGTATTCTTGTCTCTCACAAACTCAACATAGAAATTTGTGTTANGNATTGATTTTTCCATTACTTGAGCAGAAATGACGGACGGCTCGACCGGTTGATGTGATTTGTCTTGCTGGCTCAGCGAGTTACTGCAACTGACCAACGAAGCGCANACAAAAATGAGTACAAGTGANCGCATGTGACGTCTCCCCCGACAGATAAGTATTGTACTGACCTTAAGTATTAACATAGGTTGAACTGATGCAAGAACAAACTAAAACCATAATAGAAAAAGTCTTTGACACTTGGCCATCAATTCGTGATGGCCAAGTGATCAGTGATATATCTGTGCTCGACTACCTGCTGANCTTACTAGGTAAAAAAAATGCCTTCGGAATCGCGCAAGGGCTTAACAATACGTTTAGCGGTTTTACAGATGAAGACGATCAAAACATAGTTTTACCNAGTGGAGAATCTACTCGCNCACCTGATGAGGCTAGACTACTAGCGCATATCCTCATAACAAGACTGCTTGTCGGAGCAGGACTAGACGTCGATCGACGAATTCAATCGGCGCTGGGTGACGCTTACGCTAATACGTGGTGCGTCAAAGGTGAATACAGAACGACGCCTTTAGTACTCGCTCACTCACTCTGGCTCATAGCACTAGATTCACAAAACCATTCGGATGTTCCACTTGTAATCAACTGGGAGCCAACTTACTACCAAAATGCCAAGGTCTGGGATTTAAATTACAGGCTCTTTTCCCACTACGACGTGAAGGAACGCGCCCTAGACTGGGCAGTCCATGTTAGCCACTCATCGGACCGGTACGCTGGGTGCTCACGCTGGAATATTATCGAACCGCTAATTAGGATAAATGACGAACGGGCACACTTAGCAATAAAACAACTATCTGAGTCAACTGATCCGGAAGTGCAAGGCGTAGGGGCCGCCGAAATTTTAGAACGCTCACGTATTTCCCGATTATTGGAGAAAAATTCTAGATAAGCCTTGGAACCCGTTTTCTCCCAGGACGACTGTCATAATTTGCTTTAAATTGTCGATATTTGTCAAGCTGAATCCAGTACTTACCACCAATTTTNGTAGCCGGTANATTTCCACCCTTGATTTGCCGCCGTACCGTTTGNTGATGAACCTCTAAATCTCGCGCAGCTTGATCTAAATCAATGTAATCGTCAAACGGATTTTCTGGCATTGCAGCTAGCTCCCAAAACCCCACCGCTGCACTCCTTATNGTAAAAGAGTAGCGNAATTAGTTCAAGCGCCTANGCAAATTACTTTTATCTCTGCTAGCATNATTTACCTTACAACAGAGTACCTATAAGGAGTATTTACTGATAAGTTTACAGTTANTAAAGANCGNANGGGCCCCGNATAGGTNCGGGAGACTGTACGATAACCGTCTATAAGANTAGCAAAGTTTGAGTGAGGANCGATGGCCGTNAAAAGTGAATTTATTCAAGTAAATCGACTTCAATTACATTATCGAGAATGGGGGAATGCAAAGGATAGCCANGCCTTAGTCTTCCTCCACGGTTTTGCCGCNACCTCAAGANTTTGGGACGAAGTGGCGGAAGAACTCTCCAAAGATTTCCGAGTAATCGCTATTGACCAAAGAGGTCATGGTGAATCTGATCTAGACCCCAATCATGATTATTCACGAACGAGTCAAGTTGACGATATCCATGGAATTATTGAGCTTCTAGANTTAGAAACAGTGACATTAATCGGCCACTCAATGGGTGGNGCTAATGCNATATGCTACGCGGCTGACAGACCAGANATTGTGTCNGCNTTNGTTGTTGTAGAAACCGCTGGCGATATGCTCAGNAGTGGAGTTGAAAGATTAAAAAGACTTCTAAATTCNGGCAACGAATTTAATTCGCTTTCAGAAGCAGCCAACGCCCTATATGAATATCANAGCTATGCTGCACCTGATCAAATTCATCGTAGAGCCTTGGCAACATTTACTGAAACTCCTGAGGGGACTTGGATTTGGAACTTCGATAACTCTTTCCGTAATCCGACGGTAAGGCCACCCGACCCTGACCCAGGTCAACGCNGACTCGCNGATCTNGGAGAAAGTGCAGAAAAAGTAGTTTGCCCAGTGATGATAGTTCGGGGTGGAAAAACCGACATGTANACGCCGGAGTCAGTACAACGACTTAGCAGGCGCATGGCAAATGCCCGTATTTCACTGATNGAAGAAGTAGGTCACCACATCCCGACCGATGATCCTGGAACTCTCTCTTTGAATATCCGCGAATTCCTTCAGTCGCTACCTGTGATCTAGCANATTAGAGANCCTCATAAGTCTTAAATACGGCTGACGCATTCTGGCCACCAAGGCCAAACGAATTCGACAAAGCTACATTTATTTCCNNTGAAATAGCTTCATTTGGCGTAATTTTNAGATCACAATCGGGATCNGGGTGGTCATANTTTATCGTAGGNGGAATTGTATTATTTGAAAGCGCTAAAACACTNGCNACCGCCTCGATACCTCCNGCTCCAGCAGCTAAATGTCCNGTCATAGATTTTGTAGACGATACATTCACTTGATATGCATGTTCATCCAGAGCAATTTTAATCGCTTGAGTCTCGGTTCTATCGTTATACTGCGTCGACGTACCGTGAGCATTTATATAGTCTATATCTCCAGCAATTATTTCTGCATCTAATATGGCTCTCTTCATCGCAAGTGCCTGGCCTTCCGGATCCGGTGCAGTGTCATCTGTCGCGTCAAATGACCAACCAACNCCCGCCAATTCNCAATAAACATGTGCCCCTCTTGCCAATGCTGACTCCTCACTCTCGATCATCAACACACCAGCACCCTCACCCAAAATAAAACCATCCCGAGCTAAATCGAACGGTCGTGATGCGTGCTCAGGATCAGTATTGTTTTTAGAAAGCGCACCCATCCGTCCCATNGACGATAATGCTAGNGGTGTAATCATTGCTTCCGCACCTCCTGTTANAATCGCGGTCGCCTGACCGAGTCGAATTAAATTCAAGGCATGACCCAACGCATCCGTTCCCGATGCACACGCCGTATTAATTGTCGTATTAGGACCCCTAATTCCAATTTGACGTGCAAGTCGAGCTGACGCCATATGTTGGCCCATCCGAGTGATAATGAAAGGATCAACCCCCCTAGATCCCTTATCTAAATACTTTTCCCACTCTGGACCCATAGCCATCGCATCGCCGGAGGTTGCAATTACNACCCCTATGTCGTCTCTGTTAGATTCATCGATGTTTATCCCAGAATCCTGAATTGCCTGCATCCCAGCCGCAGCTGAGAATTGAGCAAATCGTCCCGTCCGTCTTGCTACCCTGCGCTCTAGATATAATTCCGGATTGAAATCTACAACCTCGCCAGCTATTTGCACGATGTGATCAGCTGGATCGAAATTAGTCACCCGACCTATGCCATTTTTGCCTGAACATAGACCCTCCCAAAATAAATCAGCCGTCACTCCAATCGGCGTTACTGCGCCAACTCCAGTAACAAGAGCTCTGTGCAACTTACGATCACCCATTCAGCATCTCTCTTTCATTCCAATACACATTTGACTGACCAATCCTACTTCGGTTTCCGCATTCTAAATATAGCGACTACGGCGACTGATGCGGCCACAGCTACAGCTGCAGCTGGCAACACCTCTTTAATTCGCTGTTCCCGAGGACCTACAAATTTAGAAAGTTTGGCAATTACATCTCCTGTTGAACGTAACTCAAGTTCGCTTCGATTGACATCTGAGGAAACTGAGTCGACAGTAGCGTTAGTACCGGTCTGCTGCCCGTTGCCGATGTCAGTCGGCACATTAACATCGAAATTTCTTTTCACTTCTTCTCTACGGATCCGCTGATTACGATCTGCTGACTCAAATCCATAATCGTGTCTCGGTCCATCTAATATTCTCGCTCTGCTGGATGTACCAATACTCATGTAATCTTTACCTGTGTTTGATTCACTAAAACTCTGGGCGGGTTTAGTCCAATCGCCTTTAGATTCGGACTGATCTATGGAATTATCTCTTCTCTCAGGCTTACTAACAGTTAGGCTCTCGGCAACTTCCGGCCAGACGTCAACAGACTCAGTCGACTCAAGATTAGTCAATTCCATGCCTAGATTATTTGGAATTACAGCTCGGATTGGTTTTGCTGGTTTCCGAGATCCCATTACGAGTAACGCACCAAAAATGAATCCTCCAGCAAGCGCCAGGTAGATCCCATCGTAATTCCCGACGCGATCAAAATAAAAAGCGACCGCAATTGGAGCTGAAATGCCAAAGGCCTGGCTGATAGGTGTGGAAATGCCACGTACCGCTCCTAAATGAGCTCGTCCGAAAAATGAAGCCATCAAAGATTCTTGCAGCGGAATTTGTGAGCCGATTCCAAAGCCCCAAAGCATAGTTACCAATACAAACGGAACAAATTGCTGAGTTGGGCCGACAATTACCATCAAAATCATACCTATCGCAGCAAGACTAAAGGCGACTAGTGTCGATAAACGAGCCCCAATTTTACCCATCACCACTGGCCAAAAGAATTTAGACACCAATGCCGCAAGACCTTGGAATAACATCGCGGTGCCCGCTTGTTGGAACGTAAAGCCGTGTAATGTCATAAATGGAATTAAAAAAAACAATCCAGCCATCAACCCCATCAAACCAAATGAAAATCCTATTTGTATAGTCCACAAAGAAAGAGTCTTCACTGCTTCTCGAGCAGTCAAGGAGTTTTGTAAATCCTCTCGGGCCATTTGAATTTGTTGCTTACTCGAAGCATCACCTTCTATAGCACCATCGGGAAGCAATCCGTGATCTTCCGGCTGACGACGCATCATTAGCGCTACGGGATACAAAACTAGCCAAGTCACAACACCCAATACAATCCATGAGTCTCGCCAGCCGATAGTGGAAATGAGCCAGACCAGCAAGATTCCAGTGAACTGAGCGGCCGAAACACCAGTGGACGCAATTGAGATAGCCCACGCACGTCTTGAGACAAACCACTTTGCTATAACCACATTAAGCACAAGATTCCCAGCGAGTGCGAGACCTAAACTTGAGACAACTCCTCTAATTAGAAACCATTCAAGGAGCGTATTAATTCTACTTAGATAGATAAGTGATAAACCGACGAGGGTGGCACCCGCAATCATCAGGCCCCTTGGCCCCCAACGATCCAATAAAAAACCGACCACGCCACCAGCCAAAGCTGTTGAGATGGAACCCAAAGTGACACCTAAAGTGAACTCCGTCTGAGTCCAGCCCAGCTCCTCTGTCATGGAAGGAAGAAAAATTCCACTACTACTCGACATTATGGAAACCGCTACCATTTGAGCAATCAATGCTCCGCCTACGATCCACCAACCGTAAAAGATCCCTGTAGGATTCGCGGCAGGTTGAGGAATATCGCTTTCCGCAGATAGAGTCATAAATGAATAGTAAGCGTGATTTGAATAGAGCGTGCACCATTAAAACGGTATGGCGCTAGGATGAGCGTATGAACATTAGAAGCACTGATCGTGCTGAAGAAAAATATGCGATTGATTGCAAACACCTAAAAAGAACTATTGACCGTGAACGCCCAGATCCATACGCAATGCTATGTACACATATAGTCAGAGATGACAAGGATTGCATTGGACCGTTTTTAGAAGACATTGAAACCGAATGCGGGCTATGGGAACCAAATATTGAACTTGTTAATCGTCAGAAAAATAGGCTTAGTTAGTTAGGTCTGGACTTATGGTGGAGATGAGGGGATTCGAACCCCTGACCTTCGCATTGCGAACGCGACGCTCTCCCATCTGAGCTACACCCCCAACATTTTTGAGGATAGCCCATTAGTTAAGATTAAAGAATGTTAGGATCCGAGTAATAAACCATAAAAAAATTAGTATCACCAAGAGACTTCAATGCTTGACTCGTTATCAGAAAAATTGCAGCATTCGCTCGGGAAGCTTCGTGGCACGGGACGTATTCGCGATGAAGATCTTGATTCCACATTAAGAGACATACGCGTTGCAATGTTGGAAGCAGACGTACACTTCAAAGTAGTTCGCGAATTTTTGGATGCAATCAGAAATCGGATACAGGGCGCCGAGCTGGTTAATTCTATAGCACCAGGACAGCAAATTGCCGCCGCGGTTCACGAGGCTCTAATCGACTCACTTGGTAAGGATACCCAGTCCATAAAAGAAGAGCCTGACGGACCTACCCGGATTCTTATAATCGGACCAAAAGGAAGCGGTAAAACAACATTATGCGGTAGGCTTGCGTTGCACTTTCAAGAAAAAGGTCTAAACCCTCATCTGATATCAACTGATTTTGAACGCGTGGCCGCGTCTGAACAACTTCAAGCAATTGCAAACACATTAGATGTCCCTTGCTATGTTGAGCCTGAGCAAGCCAAAAGCAGCGATGTTGCCGAGCGAGGATTGCGTGTAGCTAGACAAGATAATGCAGACGTGATAATCGTCGATTCCAGTGGGATAGTTGATTTCACTGACGAGCAGGCCGATTCTCTGGCTGAGTTAGCTGACGTGGTGGATCCAACCGAACTCCTCCTTGTTGTCGATGCCATGATGGGACAAGAAGCTGTAAATTTAGCTAGCTCAATAGACGAAGCTCTGGAGGGAACTGGAATCGTAGTAACCAAGCTCGATTCAGATGCCAAAGGTGGCTCACTACTCTCCGTTAAATCCGTTACAGGACTCCCTATAAAATTTATTACGGTAGGTGAAGAACTGTCAGCTCTAGAAGAGTTTCACCCAGAAAGATTTGCCTCACGCTTGCTGGGTATGGGGGACGTTGCTTCCCTAGTGGAAAAAGCAAAAAAATCGGCACCCGAGATTGATTCAAAAAAAGTTGCNAAAAAAATGCGCGANGGAACNATAGATCTTGAAGATTTCCTAGAGCATATNGAGCAANTAAAAAATATGGGATCGCTTTCCGGTTTACTGGACATGATTCCAGGTGCGGCAGGACTAAAATCNCAAATGGGATCCGTTGAATTTGACGATAATGAATTTAGNAGAAAAGAAGGGATTATTCGNTCCATGACCCCTTTTGAAAGAAAGAATCCNGACGCTATTAATGGGTCGCGTAGAAAAAGAATTGCAAATGGGTCTGGAGTTGGTGCCTCGGACGTAAACAAACTGCTCAACGAGTTCAAACAAAGTAAGATGCTCATGCAAGCAATGGCTGGAGGATCCGGTAAAGCCGGAAATAGTATGCTNCGTAAACTCGGTTTGTAAAGACGAGGCATAGCAACAGGACCTTATGACAAAGAAGCAATAGAATTGATATCCTGTTGAATCATTGCTTAAGATGAAGGAATTAAAATAATGTTAAGGATCAGGCTGCGCCGCGGGGGCAAAAAGAACCAACCGTCATATAGAGTCGTCGTGGCAGATCGCCTAGCACCTCGTGANGGNAAGTTCATTGAAAATTTAGGGCACTACAACCCTTTNACTGATCCAATTACGCTCGAAGTTAAAAAAGAACGTGTCGACCATTGGNTAGCTTTAGGNGCTCAACCAACTGAGACCGTACATAGACTGCTNTTTAAGCANGGAATTATTGAAACTGANCCNCCAAAAAGACCTAGCCGACCCACACGTGCTGAGCGTGAAGCTGCTGAAGCTGCTCAAGCGGAGCTTGATGCCGAACCTGAAACCTCTGCAGACACACNAGCTGACGAGGCTAGTGATNAGTCGNCTGACGCTGAATAATCTAAACNCAGATNACTTTTAGATTGAGGAAATATACATGAAAGCNTTAATCGAATATCTCGCCCGAGCGTTAGCTGAACANCCAGAGGATGTAAGAGTAGAAGAAGTTCATCAAGGTAGAAGAGTGTCTTTTCATCTCTACGTTAATGATGAAGATAAGGGNCGCGTTATCGGCCGCGAAGGTCGATGTGCATATGCATTAAGGTCAATNNTGCAAGCAGCAGCCACTCGAGCNGGCGTTAGAGCCAGCCTNAGCATCGAGTAGATTTAGCCNGCTATTCNGTTAATTANCAGNTATGTCCGATCAGAACCGCGTGGCAGTTGGAGAAATAAACAGCCCTTGGGGAATTAAAGGACATGTCAAGGTAACTCCNTTAACATCNAANCCTGAANGACTACAACCGAAACAACAAGTCTTTGTTGGTGATCTNNCCTTNACCATCACTGACGCGAAAATCGTGGGCAAAATTCCTGTANTTCAGTTTTCATCTTTCACCACAAGGAATTCTGTCGAGTCTCTNAAAGGGTCCCTAATAGAAATACTTGAAAAAGATCTTCCAAAGTTGCCNGAGAATATCTTTTATATTCATGACATAGTTGGACTCACGGTCTTTACTGATGATGATGAAGTAGTGGGCGAAGTCATCGAAGTTCTACAAACTGGAGCTAATGATGTTTATGTCATACGGCCNAGCAATGGAAAAGATGTATTAATCCCTGCCCTAGAATCAGTCATAGTNGCAATAAAAATCGAAGATGAATCGTTAATTATTCGTTCAAATACCGGTTTATTCGATTAGTTCTCTTAACATTAAGGTCTTTCGATGAGGTGTTTCGCGCGGGCGAATAATATGGGATAATTTCAGTCCTAGTTGTTTGGAATAAGTAAACATTGCCAGACTTGNTTAATATTATAGAAAGGGACCCCAGCCCTATGACCGCCGAAACGACCTCTGGTCTAACNTCAGACTTAAGAGTAGTTAGCACAGAAAAACTACCTACGCCTGATGAACTTGCCAGCCAAATTCCACTTACCGAGACTGCTCGNGAAACTATTCTTAGCGGAAGAAGNCAAGTTCAAGATATCCTNAGTGGCAAAGATTCTCGACTATTAGTTGTAGCCGGACCGTGTTCAGTGCATGATGAAAAAGCCGCTCTTGACTACGCCGACCGACTTGTGAAACTCGCCGATGAAGTCAAAGATCAAATCTGTGTNGTCATGCGCGTTTACTTCGAAAAGCCNCGGACAATTCTCGGATGGAAGGGATTGATCTATGATCCCAATTTAAACGGGGAAATATCAATCAAAGAAGGACTTGAGCGCGCAAGAAAAATATTATTAGCTGTTAATGAAAAAGGCCTCCCNGCGGGTGCGGAATTTTTAGATCCGATTGTACCGGCTTACCTAGCTGANCTAGTTACTTGGTCCTCCATCGGTGCTCGAACCACTGAAAGTCAAACACATCGTCAAATGGCAAGNGGCCTATCGATGCCCGTTGGCTTNAAGAATGCAACGAGTGGAAGCATCGACATCGCTGTCAACGGGATTAGAGCTGCCCGAGCTTCGCAAGCATTTATNGGTATAGATACTTCAGGGCAAACTAGTGTNGTTAATACGGCTGGNAATAGTTCAGCCCACTTGGTCCTACGTGGCGGCGAAGATGGACCCAATTACGAGGCGGCNCAAGTGGCAAACGCTCAGAAAATATTNACCGACGCCGGATTACAACCTCGTCTGGTGGTTGACTGCTCCCACGCAAATGCAGGAAAAAAACATGAAAATGAGCATATCGTGTTTGAAAGTCTCATTAGNCAAAGACTTGAAGGAAATACTGATATAGCTGGCTGCATGCTGGANTCGTTTATATCCCCTGGAAATCAGACTCTGCCTNAAAANCTTGACGACCTCGAATATGGAGTTAGTATTACCGACGCGTGCATCGGATGGGATGAGACAGCAGAGTTNCTTTCTCGTGCCGCAANGCAATTGGCGAGCGGGTAGCACTTTATTGAAATACGACGACACACATCAGTTCTCAAAAGCTTGTTAGAAGATGCACAGTAATCATGACGACAACGAACCCATTTTGGAGTTGGATGTCATCGATTCTATAGACAAGGCAGCCACACTGCTTCGTACACGACCGTATACGGTGGCACTCGCCGGAGCGGGTATATCTAAAGAGAGTGGAATACCCACGTTCAGGGGCAATGACGGACTCTGGACAAAAAATGGAGAACCGCCNCTNGATCAATATCAACGGTTTATCGACGACCCGCANGACTGGTGGCAGACNCGACTAGCAAACGATAAAGGCGAATTCGCNCAGACTTTAGATAGTGCTNTCCCAAATCAGGGACATNTTGCTCTTGCTGAACTTGAAACATTAGGTATCTTGAGACATCTGATCACACAAAACATAGACGACCTCCATCGACGAGCCGGTCATCTCTCGCTCACTGAAATCCATGGCAATCGCTTGTGGATGCGTTGCATTGAGTGCGGTGACAGACTTCCGCAAGACGAGTTCATCTANGATCCGNAACAACTACCACCCCGATGCACAATCGGTGATTGCAACGGAATAATCAAAAGNGACACGGTCATGTTTGGAGAACCAATTCCTCGATCAGCNCTCATGAAAAGTCAACTAGAGTCCACNAAGTCTGAAGTTTTTATGGCTATTGGCACGACAGCTCTGGTATACCCAGCGGCTGCGTACCCNGTGGAAGCAATACAGCANAACAAACCACTTATCGAAGTTAATCCCGAGGTTACACAGCTATCTGAATATGCCACAATAGTAGTNAGAGCGNCTTCGGGAATTGCTTTACCNTTGATCGTNCAACGCATTAAAGAACTCGATCTCATGACTGAATGAATTGGACGGACATAGATGATCAGTAAACGAGTTTATGAACCCATAGGGATCGTTCTCGCTACAGACGAGGGTTTATTAACTCTTGAACCAGGCGGAACGCCCANAATAGTAGTCGANGAATCAGCTTTTACTGACGTTGATTACTACGANGGAATTGGAATCGCAGGNTCCTTGGATGGCGCATGGGTGCATAATGGTCGCGGTGGACGGCTTTGGCATAAATCATTGAATGAAGCTATCGGATCGGTAGCGATAACNCCTTCAGGNGTTCTTTTTGCTGGAACAATTGATGGGAAATTATTCACGTCTGAGAATCAAGGTGATGACTGGTCTGAAATCGAAGGTGTNAAACACGTTATTAGGCATGGGAGGTTTTCACCACCGAAAGGTGAGAAACCNCGGCCGGTATCCGTTGCAGAGGCAAAAGAAGGAATTTTAATTGGTATCCTGGGAGGCGGTAGCTGGCACACCAGNGATAACGGAGACTCTTGGTTACGAAGATCTGATGGNCTGGACCCCAANATACACAAGATCTATGCGCATCCAACACAACGCGATCGNTTATTCGCCACGGCATCTAGTGGAATTTATAGATCTGAAGACGAGGGCTATTCTTGGATTCANTCACTTGGCGGGTTAGACCGCTCATTTGCCGGTTCGTTAGCGGTGTTACCAGGAGCACCTGATTCNTTAGTNTTATCCATAGCGAGGCATGCACCTGGTGAAATTGGTGCGATTTTCCGATCTGCGAATGGTGGTGTGTCGTGGTCAAGACTAATGCTAGAGAGTGAGGACGAATGGGAACATATTCCCTGNGTCACGCGACCTTGGGACTGGGAAGANCTCGTCTTCATTGCGGCCGAGGACAAGTTATACGCNTCACATGACCGAGGCCGCAATTGGTTAAAACTNAACACAGGGTTGCCGCTAGCAAATGCTATGAGTGCAAGTCTCTAGGAGGTCATTCTCCGGATTGACGGGGTAGAGTGAAGCAAGACGAATTAGGCTCTGAAATGACAACCACACCACAGTCAAAACAATTNTTCCGAAGGTTCGTTCTCGTGGCCAGCGTANTNATTTTGTCACTTATCNTTAGCTTGATCGGGCTCATTTGGTACGCCTTGGATACACAAGCCAACAGAAATNTTGAAACAGAGTCAGGACTGANTACNAAAATTNAAGACGAANTTCTNCAGAACTACGGCTTAATTACTCCAGGGGAAACCGCAGAAATTGGTATGCGCGCGCCTGATTTTCGTCTCATAGATGCTCTCAGTGGTGAAGAAATTAAACTTTCTGACTATGTTGGGAAACCAATCATTTTAAATTTTTGGGCTTCATGGTGTGGCCCGTGCAAGATCGAGCTCCCAGAACTTCAGGCAATCCAAACCAAGCATGGTGATGATTTGATAGTTCTCGCAGTCAACGGGGACAGGGAAAGTCTNGAACAAATCAAATACTTNGGNTCAAAATTAAATCTGACATTTAATCTCCTCAGGGACCCTAAAAAGGAAGTTACCAAGGCTTATGGAGTATGGGGTTTACCTAAGACTCTGTTCATCGACCGTGGCGGAGTTATCCAAAAACAATATACCGGATCAATAAATCAAGAAATTATTGAAAGTGAATTACTTGCTTTTGACTTATTACAGGTTGACTAGATCACAACTGATAAAATTGTATTCACTGCTTAATACTGTACTGGAAGATATTTGCGATGCAACTTCACTCAGACTCTATCCCAGGTTTCATCGATTTTCTTGCGATAGAACAAAATCTTTCACGGCATACGGTATTAGCATATAGAACGGACATCAATGACTTCTGTACTTTTCTAGATGACCTTAATCTCTCTAGTGAAAACAATATTAGTGATGCAACTGCAGTCTCAAAATACCTCGCTAACCTAAACGCTAGAAATTTTGCCAAGGCTACCGTTTCAAGAAGAATGGCAGCAGTGAGATCTTTTTTTAATTATTTGTTAGATATTGGAGAAGTCAATACACACCCCGCTAATGAGCTACCTTCACCAAAAAAGGCTCGATCGATCCCAAAAGCTCTGAATACCCAGGATATTGATCGCTTATTAGAAATATTTGANACTCACAAACAGACTCCAACGGGGGGGCGNAACAGAGCTCTGGTCCGTCTCATGTATTCCACGGGCATTCGAGTGACNGAGGCAGTGACACTTAGGCTAGANTCAATCAATCTCGACAAAAGTCAGTCAATTAGGGTTACCGGTAAAGGAAGCAAGGAACGTGAATTACCCCTCCCCACNGACACTGCACTNATATTGATTGATTATTTGAACAATAGCCGCCCAGAACTAGTCAAAAATAAATTAATNGACTCGNTTTTTGTCAGCTCNCGAGGCAATNAACTTAGCAGACANGCCGCATGGGCAATCATTCATGATGCCGCTGAGTCAGCTGGTTTAAAAAAGCANATCTCGCCCCATACTCTTCGTCANTCATTNGCNACNCATCTGCTACGAGGNGGAATACATCTTCGGAAAGTTCAAGAACTTCTGGGGCACACAAATCTTTCTACTACTCAAATCTATACAGCACTGAGTGATAATCAACTCAGAGAGTCCTACAACGATTTACACCCGCGTGCACTGAGAAAGAATTAATATAGACTCNGGTAGANGGGTAAAATCGTGGGTGCTAAGAAATCANTNATCGATAGAGTTTGGGCGCGNGAAGTGCTTGATTCGCGAGGTAATCCAACTGTTGAAGTAGAANTNGNNTTACTAGACGGTTCGCACGGAAGAGCAATTGTCCCAAGTGGAGCATCCACCGGAGCNCATGAGGCGGTAGAACTCCGNGATGAAGATAGTTCAAGATATGGCGGTAAAGGCGTTCTCAAAGCCGTTGCAAATGTCCAAAACGTAATTGCCCCTGCAATCAAAGGATATGACGCAGCAAATCAAACAGAAATCGACCGNATACTTTTAGATCTCGANGGAACTGATAACAAAGGAACGNTGGGCGCAAATGCGCTACTTGGAGTTTCTCTTGCNACGGCATGGGCTGCAGCGAATNCTGCAAGGATTCCACTNTATCGACATCTCANTGATCAGTCCAAATACGTTCTTCCCACTCCTATGTGNAATCTCCTCAACGGAGGAGCACANGCCACNAATTCANCCGATTTTCAGGAGTTCATGTTGGTTCCNGTCGGGGCGAATAATTTCCAACAGGGAATTCAGTGGATTGCNGAAATTTATCAGGTTATCAAACAGATACTTGGTGAACGAAATCTCACAACCACTGTCGGTGATGAGGGAGGATTTGCTCCAACACTCAATAGTAATCAGGCNGCGTTAGACCTCCTNATTGAAGCCATCGTTCGTGCTGGTAAGGAGCCNGAGAAAGACATCGCNATCGCATTAGATCCTGCCGCAACTGAAATATTTTNAGCNGACGANACATACGAACTGAGTTGTGAAAATAAAATACTGACTGGCAGCGAAATGGTTNATTTATGGGCTGAGTGGAGATCACTCTATCCAATCATTTCAATTGAGGACGGCCTTGCGGAAGACGACTGGTCGAGTTGGACTCTTCTAACAGAGCAGATAGGTANGACTACTCAATTAGTAGGTGATGACCTGTTTGTCACTAACCAAGAGCGCTTGCAGCGGGGAATTCAGCTCGGCGCAGGAAACGCGATTCTAATTAAGCCAAATCAAATCGGCACATTAACCGAAACCCTAGACGCAATAAAAATGGCTCAGCAAAACGGATTTAATACCGTATTGTCCCACCGCTCGGGAGAAACCGAAGATCACACTATTGTTCATCTTGCGATAGCGACGTCNTCGGGACAAATCAAAACAGGCGCACCTGCCAGAGGCGAGCGAACGGCAAAATATAACGAGATTTTACGAATTGAAGATATTTTGGGTAAAAACGCGCTATATCTAGGCGGTGAACCTTTTCAGATTAAAAAAAGGAACTGATTTTTATGTCTCATANGAGTAATGATGACCTACCGATAGCACATTCGCCACAGCGCGTTTCAGGCATGAAAGTGCCTGATGAACTNCCCTTNCCGACCGAACCAAGTATAGATATCGACACATCAAAAGATGCTTGGCGACAAACTGGATTTTTAATGAAAAAAGAATGGGATCTTATTCAGACAGGTCTGAATCTATCCACAGCTNTGGTTAAAACAGGNTATGCACCAAGTGCTCGCAGCATGATTATGGCCAGTTATGCATCNATGTGGAGTAGATCTCTTNTAACCCTATCGGATACAGCTGGACTCGTACGCGNGGGTAGCTATCAAACGGCNATGCCNTTAATCAGGCAATCAATTGAACTCGCTGCAGCGCATAAAGGACTCATTGAAGAAATTGACGAATGGAAAAGATGGACTCATGAGGCGTTCGCAAGTCACCCNGAAACTAAGTCAATTGAAATCGGCATCGGTGGATATTTTGCTGGTTCTGTGATNGCTGAAGATNCCATCATGAAGATTATCTACAGAGCCTCAAGTGATTTTGCACGATCCAATTTCGGTCCAACGTCGNTGTTTGTTGCGAACGAGGCAACNCACGAAAAATATCCGTTACANTTNGCTGATAGAAGCTTCCATCTGGGTTGGACTCAATTACTTTTCGGTTGGATNTTAAATATAAGNGGCCTTTTACTCGAGACNGGTCTTTCACAAACACATGAGTTTCCCGCCGACGATGCCTTGAGNACNAGNATCATCCANTACCTGGATCAATCCAAAAAANTCGCGTCAGATGANAGTCAATGNCGACTAGANGAGTGGACCGATACTGACAATCGAAAACGTTATATTATTTCAAATTTCAGACGGCAAAGTACTGATGCTGCCGTAAAGCTCCTTATTTAATGAACTGAGTTTCACATTTACAAGAAATGATCAGTTTAGATCATAAGTAAGATGCGTAGCAGACAATTCAAAGCTAAGATTCGTATATTAACGATATCCGTGGAGGGCAAGCATGGCAGTACGTGTCGGAATAAATGGTTTCGGGAGAACAGGTAGAACAGCTTTTCGATCATGGTGGGAAAACCAGTCCAAACACGGNATAGATGACATCGAAATAGTCGCTATAAATCGAGGNCCTGCNGAAATTAGAGCNCATCTCCTAGCGTACGACTCAGACTACGGGCGATTTCCNGATNCAATTTCAACAGAAAATGACGTGATGCATGTCGGTGATCNCANTGTTAGNGTCTTCAACGCGAATGCACCTGAAACTATCCCTTGGCACGAAGAGGGAGTAGATATTGTGATCGAAAGTACTGGACAGTTTAAAACTGGAGATGAAGCAGCCGGCCATCTTAAACAAGGTGTTAAAAAAGTCATNATCTCTGCACCCGCCAAAGCGGTTGACTGGACCGTAATTATGGGAGCAAATCAGAACGAATATGACGGATCGAACCACAACGTCATATCAGCTGGATCCTGCACGACGAACTGTATAGTGCTCGCTGTAAAAGTCCTAAATGATTCTTTCGGCATAGAAAACGGACTAATGTCGACCATACATGCGTATACCGGGGATCAAAANCTTGTTGATAATTCCCANAAAGANCTTAGACGAGCGCGAGCCGCAGCCCTTAATATNGTACCCACCTCTTCTGGCGCCGCAGGTGCAATTGGAGAGATTATTCCAGACTTAAAAGGGAAAATTGATGGNTTCGCCTATCGGGTGCCTACGCCAACCGTCTCAGTCGTAGATCTTGTTACAAAACTCAGAAAATCTCCGTCCTCAGATAGCATCAATGAAGCTTTTTTAGAGGCTGCAAATGGTAATTTGAAGGATTTTCTATACTACGAATCCGACGAACTCGTATCATCGGACTTTAAAAAACACTCAGGATCNGCCATACATGATGCCGCTTCTACAATGGCCGTAGATGGAGGTAATCTCACTAAAACTGTGACATGGTATGACAATGAATGGGGTTATTCCTGTCGGTTAATCGATGTTACAAGATTAGTCGCATCAGCTGGGTTATAAACGAGTAACGNTTTTTTTANAGGCCTAGATAAGTNGCANTTGAATTTTGGGNTGAATNTATTCNTCGGACCATTTGTCATACANATGCAAAACGTTCATCGCATTGCGCTCTGACTCNGGCCACTTACTAAACTCACCTACATCTACCCGTTCCATTGCTTTTTGAACAGAGACACCTGAGTCAAACATNTGTCTAGTCTGGTTTCGAATTACATCAAAATATTCTCGCATATCAGCAATCTCAGTTTTGCCACCAACAGGACCATGACCTGGAACTACTTTTTCTGTGTCTGACATNATTAAAAAATCNCAGATNTCAATCCAGTTCTCCATATCACCTCGGCAAAGTGGCGTTGAATAAAANAAACATAAATCACCNGAAAANANAACTTTCTGTTCATCAAANAGCACTAACGAATCACCCNTCGTATGTGCGGGTCCNTGATGACGAAGTTCGAGNGATAGNNCTCCATGGTGCAAAGTTAACGATTTNTCATAAGTTATATCTGGAAGTGGTGAATTGACTTCCACAAGTTCTTCCCACCAGGCATCTTGAATCCAACTTGGCTTTTCACCTCGNGGTGGATTAACACGAGCAGCTTCAGTCGCTAACTTTCGCGTATCCAGCATCTCTAATCGAGAATTTTTATGGGCAATGATTTGAGCTCCCTCGATGAACTGATTCCCATTGGTATGATCAGCATGGGAATGAGTATTAACTAATTGNCTAAATGGTGCATCGGAGATTGATCGCATACCTTCAATAAATTTTCGNGTCATCGAAGGGGCCATCAAAGCATCTATNACAAGCAGTCCTTCATCNCCACCATCAACAAATCCTGCATTACTTACTCCCCATCCACCATCCCATTGAAGATATGCATAAANGCCGTCGCCTAGCTCCTGGAGACCTGTTTCAAATCGAGGCATCGCCTTATATGGCATACGTCTTTCCCAAAAACCGCTCTGCAGTACTAACCGCGTGGCAACCCTAATCCTCGAGTCGCAATAATATTTCTTTGGATTTCGCTTGTACCNCCAGCAATGGTGGCACTAACCGCACTGAGATAGGCACTAGCNGCTCGGCCACGCAATGCTTCGGGCCTNTTTGCNTCCCAAAGCGTTCCATATAAACCNAAAAGCTTGATGGTGGTAGCAGCAATCTTCTGGTTAAGCTCGGTGGTGAAAAGTTTGGACATCGAAGCCTCATGATTTGGAACCATNTTATTCATCTGGATAGTGTTATTACAGTATGAAAATAGACGAGCTATATCAGCCTCCATCCAACGATCAGCGAAGCCNAATCTCCAATTCTTAGACTTGCCAACGACAGTCTCATTTGCNTTCAGNTTACTGGCGGTTTTCAACAAACCTTCAAGTCTCCGCTGCGTCCCAACNGAATTACCAATGCCAGATCTTTCATAGTCCGTCAAGGTCATCCCAACGTACCAACCTCGGTTCTCCTCGCCCAAGCGNTTCTCTACGGGCACACGCACATCTTCGAAAAAGACCTCATTNAAACCTTGGGAATCAGCCATATTTGTTAATGGTCTCACTGATACACCTGACGAATCCATTGGGAACATCAGCATTGATATTCCCCGATGCTTAGGGGCATCTCCGTCTGTTCTAGCAAGCATATACATCCAGTTCGCATGTTGTGCACCACTCGTCCAAATTTTCTGACCGTTTAACACATACTCATCACCATCGCGAACAGCTCGAGTCTGGAGAGAAGCAAGATCTGATCCTGAACCTGGTTCAGACCAACCTTGGCACCAGATAGAATCACCTTGCAGTATCTTNGGAAGATGCTCGGTCTTCTGTTCGTCAGAGCCATGAATCATCAAAGTTGGACCTAGCATCATTACGCCGAATCCACCCTCATTGGAGAGTCCGTTCTCCGCCAACTCTTCGTTCAAAATAAATTGTTCNTTAATTGAGAGNCCCGCACCACCATANTCCTTTGGCCAAGCCGGAGCNATCCANCCATTNGCGACCAAGGCACCNCGCCAGTCNTTTGTCCGNTCTCGNGCATCTTTGGACCANCCAGANTCGTCGCCTNCATCCTCTGATTTCTGAGGACGATTATCTGTAATAAATGAGCGAACTTCCTCACGNAAAANCGCCTGGTCTGGACTNTCCTTTAGATCAACCATTNTGTTACCTCACTNCTTAAATNCNTANATCAATATNATAATCCAGATTANTCNTTACAACTCNTGAAACTCTGATTAAACGAAAAAGGCCACCGNAGGNNNNACCCACGGTGGCCTTTCCGTTCAATNATTANTTNCTTCTATGTTCGTGTTAACCACGCAAANTTTTGTGGCTTCTTCTTAGCATCTGGTGCAAGTGGAACATTTATCAAAGACGGACCGTCTAGCTTGAGTGCTTCATCAATACACGCATCTAATTCTTCAGAATTATTTGCATTGAATCCCTTNCCNCCTAGGCCTTCCATCATGATGTCGTATCGTGCAGCGAAGCTCATCGCGCCNGCTGGCAAGTAGCCAGACTCAGCTCCTGCATAGTTTTCAGGATCGTTTCCGCCAATACCGCCATTATTGAATACAATCCAAGTAATAGGCAGATTGTGTCTTACNGCCACTTCACACTCGGTTCCGGCAAANCCAAAAGCTGCATCACCCTGTAGACAAATAACACGCTTACCNGATTGAACTGCNGCGGCNATTGCAAACCCATGCCCNAGTCCCATTGATCCATAAGATGANGCGTCTAGCCTAGTNCGAGGTTGCATTTGATTAACAACTGTTCGCGAAATATCCATAGTGCTTGCACCTTCAGAAACAAACACAATATCATCAGGCAACCGTTCGTCAATAGAGCGCAGCGCTCTATAGTAGCCAAGTGGCGAACTCTCCTCTTGCTTCATTCCTTCAACGGTCTCCAAGTTCTCGCGAACTTTCGCTCCAACCTCATTGAGCCATTCGGAGTCTTGCGGGAATTGCCAAGGGTCCCTGTCTAATACGTCAATCATTTGTCCTAATGTGAGNTTGGCATCTCCAACTAANGCAACCTCAGTCGCAACATTTACGCCGATTTCCTCTGGATTGAAGTCCAANTGAATAACTCTGACGTCCTCTCTGAATCTNGGAGGTAGACCAAAGTGCAACATCCAGTTCAAACGTGCTCCAACCAAAACTATCAAATCAGCGTTCTGTAGTATGAATGACCGAGCGGCAGCAGCTGATTGCGGGTGATCATCAGGAATAATTCCTTTCGCCATGGGCATTGCCAAATANGGAACACCCGTGCGCTCAACAAATTCTCTCATCTCAGCCGCGGCATCAGCATTATTAACGCCTTTTCCAAAAATAACTAAGGGNTGCTCTGCAGTTTTAATGGCCGCGATTGAGGCTTCAACATCAGCAGGGTCAGATAATGTCTTCCTCGGTGAAAGCACCTTTGGTGCCCAGATAACTTTATCTTCATCAAAGGAATTCTGAATAANATCNCCNGGNAGATCAAGATATGCAGGCCCAGGTGTACCGTGAGTTGCCTTCTTTATCGCCTCGGCGATGTAAATTGGCAATCGGTAAGGATCTTCAACACGCTCAGCAAACTTCGAGTATGGACGCATTGCTGTAAGCTGGTCAGTTTCTTGGAAGAAACCTTGCATGTGTCCAGATCGNTCGTAGGAACCTCCCAGAAGNAACATCGGCCATCGATTTGACCATGCATTTGCATAAGCNCCAGCTGCATTCAGNACGCCAGGGCCCGAAACTGCCAAGGCNACTCCAACATTTCCGCTAAGATACGAAACNGCCTGAGCAGCATAGGTAGCTGGCATCTCATGCCGCATCCCATGGTAGCTAATTCCTTCTTTCATTAATGCTCCAGCAATCCCACCTACTGGAATTCCTACAACACCAAATCCGTGCTCAACTCCCTGAGTCTTAAGCGCCTTGGCTATAATTTGCTCTCCNGTCAGCTCTCCCATAATTCTTNGTCCTTTCTTATGAAAAAAATAGCAATTAACGTCCACTGATAAATTCGTGATTTACCCGCNTGTGGATGGTACATGGTAACTGGTATTTGNGGTTGAATCACCAAAANTCAGTTTTNTGATCAAAATTAAAGACAAACNGGCTTTATAAGTGCCNACTCNACACTACTAAGAGTGCCTGACTTCTACACCAGTCCGGCGTTCTTGTACCAAGAAAGATGCAGTCTGATCTAATTTACCGTANCCATGATTAATTCCCTCAGTTGCTTCTTGCTCAGCAGCCGCACAAAAACGTGCCGGAACATCGACATCTCGAGCNAAATCTAATGCAAGTCTCAGATCTTTTCGAGCAAGCTCTAGNGCAAATTGCACGTCATCGAATTTGCCTGGAAGTACGATGTTTGGAACTGCGAAATGTACTGCTCCACCNCGCCCAAANGCNCCTCCCTGAATTGCCTTAAGTAATTCNGNGGGGTTTACCCCAGCCTTCACTCCGAGGCTCATAGCTTCCGCTAGCACCATCCCACTGGTAATCGATACTAAATTGTGTGACANCTTCGCTATATTNCCTGANCCAATTGGGCCTAGATAAAGAACNCGNCTAGGGTCACCAAACGTTAATAGCACATCCTTTACAAATTCAAATTTCTCCGGACTTCCACCAACCAGTACTGCGAGAGTTCCGTCTTTTGCCCCAGTCGTGCCTCCACTCACCGGAGCGTCCAACATTTCTACTGATAGCGTTNCAAANTCCTGATGCAATTTTTTAGATANNACCGGAGAATTAGTTGATAAGTCGACGTAGGTTGTATTCGGATTGATNCCCTCAGCCAGACCTTTTTCTCCAAACGTAACTGTCTCGACTTCCTTTGGCCCAGGTAAGGACGTAAAGATTAATTGTGACTGGGCAGCTAACTCAGCTGGATTCTTAGCCCATTCAGCACCCAACTCCAAATGCTCCTCNGCCGCTAATTCGTCAAGATCGTGCACAATTACTTCGTAGCCTGCTTGGATAATATGCCTTGCCATGTGACGNCCCATATTACCCAAACCAATAAAACCTATCTTCATACTGTTACCTTTCATTCGATGAGCACTAGAATTCTATTATGACGCCAACAAATCAGATTATGCATCAAGTCCGTGCTTTGCCTAAATCACCTGGCGTGTACATCATGCACAATGATAAAGACACAATCNTATANATTGGAAAGGCNAACGAATTNCGNACNCGGGTNAGGTCGTACTTCGGATCNGGACGATCGCTAGAACCGAAAGTCCGTGCCTTAGCGGCTGATGTTGTTCGAATAGAACANGTTGTGACCCGTAGTGAAGCTGAGGCTCTAAATCTAGAAGCCACTCTCATAAAAAAACATCGTCCTCATTACAATGTTCGCTTGAAGGATGATAAACATTATCCATATTTAAAAATTGATACCCAGTCACCCTGGCCACGAGTTCAAATCGCTCGCAAAGTTGATGATGATGGAGCTAAATACTTTGGNCCNTATGCNTCAGCTGGTTCTGTNAGACAAGCATTAGACGTGACTAAAAAGNTATTCCCATGGCGTTCGTGCTCAAANGAAATTACGGGCACCGATCCTAGACCGTGTTTGGATTATTTCATTAAGCGATGTATCGCACCCTGNACATCCTACTGTTCGCCCAAAGAATATGCNGATGTTATNCAAAANACCATTCTTTTCCTTGAGGGAAAATCTGATCAAGTCAAACAACATGTTGAGGAGGAAATGCTTGAAGCNTCCAAGCAACTAGACTTCGAACGTGCAGCTAATCTTCGGGACCAACTTCAGTCAATCAAAAACGTAGTTGATAATAAAAAAACTACTCTGACGCAATCGATGGATGCCGATGTCTTCGCGCTCGCTCGGGATTCTGATGAAGCNTGTATTCAAGCTTTCTTCATTAGAGGGTTNTCAGTTGCTGACACAGATTCATTTATNATCGATGGCACAGCAGGCAACAGTGATGGACACATTATGAGTGCATTTCTCAGCCAATACTATGAATCGGCGACATACATCCCNAGACGTATTCTGNTAAATATTGATGCAGATGAGAANAAACAAATCGAGATAATGTTGAGNGCAAGACGNACATATCANGTGCGCATCCTGATTCCNGAACGCGGTGAAAAAAAATCNCTGGTCAAGTTAACNGAAAAAAATGCCTGGGAATCTCTTCATATGTATCACGCTCAGTGGATTGCCAACGAGGACAAAACCAGCAAGGCACTTACTCTGATTCAAGAACAATTGGGTCTCAGTGAAACACCAAACCGCATCGAATGTTATGACATTTCGACCAACCAAGGAGTCGATACAGTTGCATCCATGGTCGTATTTAAAAATGGGCAACCCGCGACCTCTGAATATCGTCGCTTTAAAATCAAGACAGTNGTTGGACAAGATGATTTCGCATCNATGCGAGAGGTTCTCAACAGGCGATTCAANCATCTAAAACNAGATGGCAGTCCTGCAGTAAAAGAGACAANTACTNCCAAGACTTCATCCGCNTGGGATGAAATNCCTGATTTAGTAATAATNGATGGGGGAAAGGGACAACTNTCCGTGGCGATCGACGTNCTNCGTGATCTTGGACGAGCAGAAATNCCNCTGTGCGGACTNGCTAAGCGAGAAGAAGAACTTTTCGTAAAAGATTTCTCTGANCCTATCCTNCTGCCGCGAAATTCTGAAGCTCTGTATCTCGTGCAAAGAATTCGTGATGAAGCTCATCGGTTTGCAATCACATATCACCGCAGGCTACGCCGTACACACTCAGTCAAATCNGTTCTGGATACCATCCCNGGTATCGGACCTAAACGCAAAAAGGCCTTNCTCCGAAAATTNGGNAANNTAAAGACCNTAAGAGAAGCTACAGTTGAAGATATTGCAGCAACTGTNGGATTCACCGAAAANCTAGCTAGGCTTCTTAANCAATCAATTTGAATTNAGTNNGACTAACTACTAGATCTNGCAATCTCAGCNAGTAAATCACGAGTTCGNTCTANCGACTTTTTCGGGTNGGNNCCNACGGAATANGGCATTGCCACCAGATCTGTNACGCCTGCTGCTGCATATTCGTCCAATTGAAGGGCAACATCGTTNTCAGGACCTGTTATAGCTATTTGAGCAGGTCCCTCAGCCTCACCTCGGTCCAAAATTCGCCGATAATTTTCAAGTCGTCCNTAAACCTCGAACTGTTGGCCAGCAGCATCTCTACCAGTCTGTTCATCATCNACGACAGCAACCGGCACACCNGCGACTATTCTTGGACTCGGGCGANCTGCTCCAGACGCAGCATNTTGAATGGTTGGGACAAGATAACTTCGCAGCGCAGTGAGGCCNGCCATCCACGTGACNGTGCCNTCAGCAATCGCGCCTGCTGTATGAAGCATCCGAGGAGCAAGNGCCGACACTAGAATTGGAAANGGATTTGATCCTGCAAGCTTGAATCCTGCAGTCATACTGGTGTAATAATCTCCAGTAAAACTAACCTTCCCGTCGGTTGTCAAAGCACGAAGAATCTGAACGTATTCTTTTATGTGCAGGGCTGGTCGGTCATACTTCAAACCGAGTCCCTCAGTATTAGGTTTATGAGANGGCCCGATACCAAGAAGAAGACGGCCNTTAGTGGCTGCATTGGTNGTGACAGCCTGTTGCGCNAGGACATTGGGATGCCGCGTATAGGTAGGTATCACACCGGTACCAAGTTCNATTTTANTAGTATCTCGACCTGCAAGTGCTAAGGTCGTGAGCACATCAGTTTCGCCCGTCTGNGCCATCCAATAACTATCGAAACCTAGTTCCTCAGCCGNAATCACCTCTCGTACTTGTTCTCCCAAGGTGAGACCNGTAGCAAGCGCCCCCGTAAATATTCCGATCTTCATTTCAATCTCCTTATTTTNTCTAACTTACCATGCCGATAAACGNTAGACATTATCCTCTAGGGAATGAAATACGGGCTGATATACGTAATNACTCTGGTTTTACTAACCAGCTGCACAACAAACCTGAATCCTGACAACCCACCAGATCNCCAGATTCAANCAAAAACTAGTNTTGACCTAGAGACTAAAACTCNCGACATTNCCATNACCCCTANGGTGTTAGCTCGNGAAAAATCNGAGACTAAATCAGAGCCCGCCACTACTGAATTCGCTTTCCCNGTAACTCCNATGGACTGCAATCCAGTTGGNTGGTGGCGAGGAAATCTANTCTATGGCGACTCTAATTACGACAAAACAGTTCTAAAAATGGAATTCAGAGACGGATATGTCGGCGAGATAATAAATGGAATCGTAACCAAAGAAAGCTCCGGATACTTACGAACAGGTAACTTTCTTGATATCAAGAGAGCCTCTCCAGAAATCCAAACGGCACCGAACTGGCAGACATACCCACCCCAGAGTGGCTTCGCCTGGATGTTTATTGACCAAGATGGAGCTCCAAGTAAAANCCAAAGTTCAGGCATTGCACTGCCTATTCATGTGAACCGTTACAAAATCAGAGCTGAGTTTCTGGGAGAATGTAACTATATGTGGGGAGACACAGAAAATTACAAAGGAGGATTAGGAATNTTCTTCGCGCAGCGTCTCGGATTTNCAGAAATAAGTACTGATTGGCCAGTAAAGAGTCGCCGGTTCAAGGAAGACCTCATCAACCCAGCCTCGCNATTACCNNTTACGNCAAAAACCAACCAGGANTCACNATACGATCGTGATTCCTGGGGAAATTGGACCGATTCCGATGGAGANTGTCAGGATACGCGGGCCGAGGTTCTAATNGCNCAATCACTCATACCNGTCACTTTTAAGAATTCTACGAAATGTATAGTTNATACAGGTCTTTGGATCGATCAATTTACNGGGAACTCAGTTNAACAAGCCTCTGAACTTGANATNGATCACATCGTTCCACTCAAGGATGCTCACCTGTCGGGTGCATGGCAATGGGATGATGAGACAAAACGGTCATACTTTAATTATCTCCAAGATCCCAANCATCTAATTGCAGTCTCGGCATCGAGNAACAGAACAAAGGGTGCAAAGNCCCCCGACAAATGGATGCCCGNGAATCCTGACTATCAATGCCAGTACGCTCANGCATGGATANCAGTGAAAANTCGCTGGAATTTAACGGCAANTAATAATGAGCGANGTGCTCTTAAGTTAGCTCTAGATACCTGTGAGCAGGACAGNAGGGAGTATTAGTNNTTATTNCTTCAGCCNCTCTGAATTCGTAACATAAGAAAGCTCNCTCAAAAGCTAGTGAGAAAAGTGGGAAACAAGTAAGATAACCACATGCAAACACCACATTTCAAATCAGTAAACTGGGAAACGACTCCAAGAAACATCAGTCCTAACGGAATACATGATGACGAGAAAGCCAAATCNCTAGGATTTCAAGGTGGTTTTGTGCCCGGGATCGCTCTATATGAGCATGTTTGTGCCGGCATACTAACTCAAAATACAAAGTGGCTAGATACCGGTTATGTCGAATTAAAGTTCCGCAAACCGGTTTATAGTGATGAAACAGTGCACATCGACCTCAATGAAACAGAGCAAACCTTCAACATGTATGGTGACAATCCAAGTGACTCCCGTTGCTCGGGCATCTTTGTCCAAGCAACACCTGCCCCTTCGCTTCCGAATGAAAAAGTCCAAAAAGAATTACGCNACTCTCTTGGAAGTCCTGATTTAGTTGGTAAAATGATGGAAATNACTCGGGANCATGACNCCTCCTCGTTCTCGGAAATCAGTTCGGTGACTNGCTTCCCTNCTGAAATAGATGGNAAACAGATTGTGCCGATAAGTCAATGGGGTAACCCAATCTACCTCATATACGAGTACTTCGGTTTATCCACCACGATTCATTATCAAGGAAAAATCTGGCATCATTCCCCTCTATTCGCCGGAGAAGCATCAGTTACTCGTGGCCTTATCACCAACTTTTCTGAACGAAATGGCAACAAACTCCTCGAGCTCCTCACTGAAATAAGCTCCGATTCCGGGAGAAAGGTAGCCACAGTCGAGCACTTCAGTGTCTACGAGTTGGCAAAAAAGTAAATCCCTCTACATCAGGAATTAGGAGAAAATAAATGAAACTGAAAACCGAATTTTGGTTGGCAGACATGGAGGGCTCCGTCCGCTCACAAGTCATAAGCGGAGTCAATGGGTTAGATATGCATGTGCTCGAATCAGGATACGAAAATCCTGAAAACCCAACCATATTACTGCTACATGGCTTCCCAGAAATCGCCTACAGCTGGCGNAAATTATTTCACCCNCTCGCGAAGGCAGGATTCCATGTTGTTGCTCCGGATATGCGNGGATATGGACAAACCACAGGATGGAGCGATCAGTACGCGGNCCCACTCGAGCCCTTTTCTATGCTGAATCTAGTCGCTGATTGCGTNGCACTAATNGGCCGCTTAGGAAAAGATCATGTCGCTGCGGTTGTNGGACACGATTTTGGNTCNCCAGTTGCTGGCTGGTCGGCAAGCATTCGTCCTGACAAGTTTAGATCCCTTGTGCTTATGAGTGCNCCTTTTGCTGGAATACCAGGATTAGAAAAAACCGAAAGCCGATCGACTGATTATGATATCCACTCTGCAATGGCTCAGCTAGCAAGGCCCAGGAAACATTATCAACAGTATTACACCACTGAACCAGCAAACNAAGATATGCTTGANGCNCCGCAAGGNTTNCAAATGTTTCTTCGATCGTANTATCACCATAAGAGTGCNGATTGGGCACAGAATAATCCCTCACCGCTCAGAGACTGGTCGGCTGAAGAAGCCGCNACGATGCCGACCTACTACATAATGGATTTGGATGACACGATGGCTGACACAGTGGCNAAAGAGGCCCCAAGTCAGANCCANATTNACTCCTGTGGGTGGCTAACCAATGAGGAATTAGATATCTACACAATCGAGTACGGGCGAACCGGATTTCANGGNGGATTAAATTGGTATCGATCTGGGTCGTATGGTCCTAATCANCAAATTATGCGATCTTTTGCAGGANTGNCGATCGACGTGCCTGCCATTTTCATNGCTGGCGAGAACGACTGGGGAGCTTATCANAGGCCAGGCAGTCTAGATTTNATGCAGTCGCANACTTGTACTGACTTCCGCGGTAATAAATTTGTCCAAAATGCCGGCCATTGGGTCCAACAGGAACAGCCCACAGTAGTAGCAGATTTAATTCTCGAACACGTGAAGCAACAGGGATAACTTATGACCACCATCGAAAATATTGAAGTGNGAGTAGAGTCTGCTAATCCAATGACGCAAGTACTCGTCCTAATTGAAGCGAGTGACGGCACAACTGGTATTGGTGAAGCTTGGTGGGGTATTCCTGATCGAGATGTNTTTGGTAGAGGAGCTCTACCGATAGCGAGTACCATTGANAANCTNATCACCCCGAAGCTACTCGGCAAAAAATCAANTAGTATNGAAAAACACTGGTTTGACCTATGGGACTTCGGCTATCGGTACGCNGATCAAGGTATATTCCTGATGGGACTTTCCGGCGTCGATATTGCTTTGTGGGATCTTTTGGGAAAACAACTTGACGTCCCCGTGGTGCAACTGCTTGGTGGACAGNTTCATCAATCAATACGGGCATATGCNAGCCTGCCTCCTCTGCGNGATTTAGACNCCGTAGTGTCCGAAACTCAAAGAGCCATTGATAGTGGAATTAGGGCTNTCAAATTACATGAAGTNGAATCCAAATACGTACATGCCTTAAGAGATACCTTCGGCGATGAATTAGACATCATGGTGGATGTCAACGGACATTTCAATATACAAGAGGCTAAAAATATTGGATTAGATATGGCTTCNCGAGGCATCACTTGGTTTGAAGAACCAATCAGACCAATGAGAGATCATGCTGGAATGAANAAAATCGCTCAGCAAACTGGGCTTGCAATTGCCGCAGGAGAAAACGAATATACGCTTGAAGATTTTCATCGCCTTTTAGCTGCAGATGTAGTGACATATTTACAACCAGAAATTACTAAAATTGGTGGCCTGACTNCAGCTAAGCGAATTAACGTGTTGACCGAGCTCTATAATACCGAGCTATCCCCCCACAATTTCAGAATTGGTCCGTCATTATACTCATCGATTCAGTGGGCTTTCGCTGCTCCCATGGCCACTTGGNTAGAAGTTCCCTGGATACAAGGGNAGTTTGCTGCAGGAATCCAATTACCACCGATCNAGGACGGTAGAGTTCTACTGCCAACTGGACCAGGTCTAGGCTTACCATGATTCAACCATCTCGCCCAATATGTGATGGTAAACTCCAGTTACCATAAAGAATCTCAACAAATAATAAATCGCAAGAATAGGAAAAGCTATGAGTGAATATATCCCGAGCACCTCAGGTTGGGTTGCTGACCAGGTCGAACTTTATGAACGCACAAATGGNGCAGAAGGAGTTACNTTGCGTGAAACGGGCTTGCCTTGCATTATTGTCACAAACACAGGCAACAAAACGGGNGCCATNCGTAAAACTCCACTAATGCGTGTCGCTGATGGNGATAATTATGTANTGGTTGCGTCGCGAGGTGGAGCACCAACACATCCNGTCTGGTATCACAATCTAAGGGCTAATCCNGATGTACAAATCAGAGACGTTGATATCGTCCAAAATATGCGTGTACGTGAAGTTACCGATTCGACGGAAAAAAGCCGTCTTTGGAAAATAGCAGTAGAGGCCTACCCACCCTATTCGGACTATCAAGCCAAGACCGATCGAAAAATCCCGGTTTTCGTAGCTGAACCTGTCCAATAACAGTGGACGGCATNGAGACTACACCGGAACAAAAATTCAAACTGCGGGGACGAGGTTTATCGGCCACACGACCACGTCTTGAGCTNTTACACATNTTNGAAAGTGACCCTCGGCCACAAACAATCGAAGAAATTATCTCAAGTAGCTCTGGCGGACTCGCACTATCTACATTATACAGAGCCATCAGCGAACTTTTGGATGCGGGATTAATCGAAACCCTCGTATCGCCTGATGGCAAGAAATTTCTNGAAACCACGGTGCAAACNACAACACACCATCATCATGTGTTTTGCAAAGGATGCGACACNGCGATTGATGTCAAATTCAGTGATGATTTGGAGAAGAAAATCGAAGCTGAAATAAAAGATATTGAAATCGCAAANGGATGGAAAGTCAGCGGGCATTCTGTCGAAATACTTGGTATCTGCGACGAGTGCNAGANGCAGTAGCCTTNCTGNCTTCGGTTTGCTCTCAAGTATCGAGTACNTTAGTAAAAAATCAGCGAAATTCGGGCGCGACTTCTTGAGCAAATAGTTTCATCGACTGACTTATTAGCTTTGGATCCATGCCACCTACCTGNAATACGCAATTAAGCTGATCNATTTCTGCAACTGATTGATATGCCTTAATTTTCTTAATTACCGTATCTGGACTGCCTGAAAGCGTCCTGTCAGTGAAAATTTCGTCAAGGCCTGGCTCATCCGCATAGGGAAGTGGGGTCGAGACACCAGAGACTACCTGCTCATTTCCACTCCGAAGGTTTCTTGCCTGCCGAGTTTGATATCGAAAGTGGGTCATCTGCTCTTGAGCNATTTCATCTGAATCAGTCACACATATCTGAGCCTGNACGCCAAGCATTTTTGGAGCACTTGGGTATCGGTCAAGTGCTTCCTGATAGTGNCTCCATCCTTCTGCCAGAGTATCAATCGTTCTACCCGAATTTGTCGTGAAAGCATTTAATCCAAATCGTGCCGCGATTTCGAAGGACTCTTGAGTGTGCGCTGCAAGCCAAATNGGTGGAGTCGGTTGCTGTTTAGGTGCCGGAAGAATAGTAGTTTCAGGTATATCAAAATAATCACCCNGCCACGAAAATGTTTGCTGAGTGAGCGCCATTANCAAAATNTCTAACGTTTCATCAGTACGTTCNCGAGCGTCGTCAATGGTCAGTCCGAATCGTTTGAATTCAAATGGTTGGTAGCCTCGGGCCACTCCNACTTCNAGACGACCATCCGTGAGGTGGTCTGTAAGTGCTATATCTTCCGCAACTCGAAGNGGGTTCCAAAAAGGCAACACNAAAACTGCAGTTCCAATTCGAATAGACTCGGTAAGTGTTGCCGCTTTGGTAGCCATCAATAAGGGATTTGGAATATATCCATAATTAGAAAAATGATGTTCCGCAAACCACAANGAGTCAAAATTTAACGATTCTGCCGAAACTATNTANTCCGAGAGTCGATCAAATACAATTTTTGGGTCTTCAGATTCNGCCGATCCTGACAAAAAAAATGCTCCGAATTTCATTTAATTTCCCCCTCATCTAACACCTTTGATCGCAACCAGTTTANNTCCTCATCCATTCTAGCTATTCGCGTAGGAATACGATCAGTCGTAATCCCATGCGCATCCGTAAAGATATATTCCCTGTCATCCTGAATACCCGCCAAAACCAGATCTGCAACTTGATCAGGATCCATCCCCTGACTTGCGCGTTCGGGTATCTCAAATTCATGAGACTCTCCATACGATTCTGGCCGATGTTTTTCAGATCTCCAAATCTCTGTATTAATTGAATGGGGACAAAGGACTGATACTCCTATCGACTGTGGTGCAAGCTCCGCACGCAAAGTCTCGGAAAATGACACCACCGATGCTTTAGAAGCACTATAAATTGCTTGCCCACCGGCTAATCTCGGAGCAAGTCCAGCCATAGAGCCTGTATTCACTATGTGTGCTCTTGTTGCCGAACGGAGGTGAGGAAGAAANACTTCGATNCCTCGCACTACGCCAAACAAGTTAACNGCAAAAATCCATTCCCAATCNCTGATAGTTGATTTNGCCAACTCTGAACGTGTCATTACACCGGCGTTATTTATNAGTATATTTACTTCACCGTACANTTCTAGAGTTTTTTCACACATGGCCNGTAAATCNTCAATACTTGATACGTCGCATACGACCGGTNAAAACTTATTCTCATATTTGGTAAATTCTGGTTGCGNGAANGCACTCTGCTGGGTCAGGAGATCCGCTCCGACCACGTTAGCACCGACGTNNAAGAACTTGAGTGCAAGNGCTTTACCNATACCACTAGCTGCACCGGTAATGACGACAGTGCAATCATGAAAATTNTCGAATTTCAACATCTCCCCCTAAGNGTCTAATCCACTATACCTTGCAAAACTAAATCCGCTATTGCTTGATCAGAAAATCCCAGAATTTCCCTNAGTACNTCGTGTGTGTGCTCTCCGAACATCGGGGCTCGAGTTATTTCGGCAGACTGCCCATTTAGTCGAATAGGCTCAGCATCAACNAAAAGTTGGCGATCTGGGGNGTCAGGTTGTNGGACAATTCTATAGTGGTTCTTTAGNGGACTCATCTCCGCANATTCTTGNAAATTCACNACGGGCGCAGAAGGAATACCTGCTTCCTGAAGAATTTCTGCCAANTCCCAAGACTCATGTTNCATCGTCCATTNGCTCACTATTGATTCGATTTCAACTTCCCTCAACTTCAATTCGCGNAAATGAAAGTCCGGTAAATTAAGGTCGGATGAAAACCGAGGCACTATCCGTCTCAGTGCATCCCATTGAGCACTTGATTCGCANGCAATCGCAACCCAGCTGTCGTCTCCCTTGGTACGAAAAACATTATGAGGACAAGCATTAGGTGAGCGATTCAGTGCCGACGGTGGCACTCTCCCCTTATCCTGAAAAGCAAGCCAAGGAACTCCAATAAAGGAAAGTGCTGATCCCATCTGATTCAACCAAATTTCNTGTCCGACACCTGTACGATGCCGGTGCTCTAGAGCTGCAAGAACACTGGTTGCTAAAATTTGAGGTGAGGTGAAATCTGGGTACGCACANCCAATGCCATGNGGCGGATCTTCGGGACGTCCCATTAGTTGATTAAAACCAGCNGCAGCAGTCAAATGNCCACCCATTGTCGGCTTATCAGCCCAAGGACCGTCACGNCCAGAACCTGGTAAATGCGCGTATATAATTTTCGGATTAAGTCTACTGACGGNCNCAAANCCTAGACCAAGTCGATCAAGTACGTGCGGTCGATAATTGTTTATTACGACGTCAGACTGNCGAGCTAGGTCNAGCGCAATCTCCTTNCCCCGTTCCGTACTCAAATCAANAGAAATTGATTGCTTCCCAGTGTTCACGTCGTTNAACCAATAACCAAGATTTAGTGAGTCAGTGTTNGACGGAGATGGTCTTACTCGAAAAGCATCAAGNCNCTGAATCGACTCNACACGTATGACCTCAGCACCAAAGTTAGAAAGAATCCGACCACCTATNGGGCCNGCCAATACCCAACAAAANTCAAGTACACGCAATCCATCAAGTGGCTTCCCAGACATATTTGANTTACCCACATAAGAAGCAATTGANTTNTTTTCAANANAGGNCTTCTCGGNCAATTCNGCAANAATNTCNNNNCGGTGCTCATTCATTTTTGGNGCNGGGCTTAGNNACATTGGCCGATTTAAATCATCAAGCGGGCTCTTTGGCACCTCTATATCACGCCCATCAGGCATTTTTACTGNGCTGAATTGATTAGTAGCAATAAAATGCTCCTCTTGAGCAACGTCCTCAAGACTATTTACGGGCATCGCAATGAGATCAAGATTCCAGGCTTCTTCAAGGAGTTGCTCTGATGTTTTCGCTAATGCGACTCGTTCAAGTCTTGCCCGAACGTACGGGTCTCTATTCAGATCCGTACGAATACGCTCCATTGAGAGGATATGNTCAGTTTCTTGCTNCGTGACGAGCCCTGATTCTGCTANCCACCTCACCGAATCTTCGATACCGTCGGGTCTTATCCGCAGAGCTACCCACCGTCCATCTGAGCACTTGTAAATAGGTGGNGCTATCCCTGGTCGAACCGGCACCCNTTCATCAATTTCCCAAAAATTAATATTCGACGTCTGCAGAACACTCATCGTGAGTGCNTCCTGAGCTGACACTGAAACTGAAGNNCCACCAGAATCCAAACTTTTATTTCTTTCGGCCAATGCAATTAGTGCCCCAGTCATNGCGTTNAAGCCCGCCATAATATGACTCTGTTCACCGGGGGCAAGCGCCGGTGGNCCANTCAAAGATCCGCTTACATACAAAAGACCACTNAGNGCNGAGGTGACTAGNTCTCCNCCTCGCCAATTCTCCCAATATTCCTGNTCATCAAAGGGTTTGATCTCGACCTCGATTAATTGATTATTNAGATTCTTGAGATCNACTAATTCCTTCCANGCAGATAGTGNGGAAGAGATTTCTCCTGTCGTACTATGAAATAAAAAGTCTGANCGCTGNAGCAACTGCTCGAATATNTTGATATCTGANGGGTCAGTTGGATCGAGCACTATGGATCGTTTGTTTATATTTAGATACAAATGTGTCAAGCCAGTTTCGANTGATTCTTGANCATTAAGAAAAGGAGCCCTTGATCGNATTCTCCCTCCCAATGNCGGNTCCACTCGAATCACATCGCCACCCATGTCCGCGAATAATCTAGGNGCAAAGGCNCCAGCCTCNTCGGTGAGATCCAAGGCACGCAAATGGCTGAGAGGTAATTCGGTGTTCATAGATTCGTTACTGTAACCGATCTTTAATCCTTATCTCAAATTTTTGATTTAATTTTCCGACAATAAGTTACAACGTAGGAATTCAACGTTACTATGAGCCGATGCANAATCAATAACTCTGCGTGTGAAAAAGGCGACAAGGAGAAAANAATGGGATACCAAGACATAACTGTGGAGCGTATAGGTGACGATGAGAGCATCATGAAGATGACTCTTAATCGACCAGAAAAATTAAATGCCCTGACATTTCCCATGNTGAAGGAAATGCGGGAAGTCTTCGAAGAGATACGCTTTGACCGCAGNATACGAGTNCTCATAATNACTGGAGCAGGTCGTGGTTTTTGCTCGGGGATGGATCATGCTGGAGGCGCAACCGGAGGTCATGTTAATCCAAAAGANGGCAACCCTAATCCTGGCGCACCNGATCCCGAAGGTGAACGAATGAATTTTCACCATGAGACGAAGACATTTAAAGCATTACGCGAACTNGATATCCCAGTAATTGCCGGAATTAATGGACCATGTGTCGGTGCCGGTTTCGATCTTGCCTGTCTCTCTGATCTCGCTGTGGCTTCATCCAATGCTCGCTATCAAGTGGCCTATGTAAANAGNGGACTNTATGCAGATCTAGGTGGATTCTGGGCAATCCCAAAAATCATCGGATGGCGANTGGCTATGGAGATGATGTTCACTGGCAGNTTNTTGTCNGCACAAGAAGGTCATGAGGCGGGGATCACTAATTATCTGGTAGATGAAGATCAATTCGACTCAAAACTTGAANACTTNGCGAAGGAAGTCGCCTCTGGGCCACCGATTGGACAAAAAGTCGGTAAATTGATGGCTTACAAAACAATGAGTATGGACTATGAGCGCGCGCTCGACCTTTCAGCTATGGTCTTGCCCCTAGTGACTCTTTCTGATGATCGTGCCGAAGGTGTTCGTGCTTTCCTCGAAAAAAGAGATGGCAACTTCTCAGGTTTTTAAGCCGGTAAACTAGCACGGTTGGAGAGCCAATATAACTATGACAGAGCAAGCAAATAANACAAAAGAAACGGCANTCTTGGAAGGCATTCGAGTNGCTGATNTAACGACCGGCAGCTTCAATTATGCCGGTCGNTTACTTGCCGGTCTTGGAGCTGATGTAATCAAGCTAGAACCAACTGAAGGTGATCCTCTGAGGCATTGGGGCCCGTTTCGAGACGACAAAAAAAATTTAGAGACCGGCGGCAGACATTTACACTTGGATGCTGGCAAACGATCAATAGGTATTGATCTTGACAGCGCGGACGGACAGGCCGTAGCCAAAAGTATCATTCTCAATTGCGACGTCGTTCTAGAAAGTTTCGATCCAGGATACTTAGATACTGTGGGACTTTCATTTGAGTCTCTTGCGTCTTCACGTCCTGATCTCATCATGGTCTCAATGAGCCACTTCGGACAGTCAGGTCCCTACAAGAATTATCACGGNAGTGANATAGTTGATGTCGCCATAGGCGGATATCTTAGACTCACAGGAGAGCCAGATCGTGAACCCGTCAAGCCATACGATGACCTCGTCATCCAGCATACGGCNCTTCATGGNGCCACGGCGACCGTCGTGGGGATCATGCATCGAGATAATACGGGAGAGGGAGACTGGTTTGATGTGGCCGCAATAGACGCGGCTCTTTTTTTAATCGGTGGGCCAACTCAAAGTTACTTCTTTAATGGCAAAGTCGCCCAGCGTAATGGGAATCGGTTGCTATTCACCGAACCGCAATATCTCTATCCCTCAACTATCAGNCCTTGTCTCAATGGNTACGTCCATGCCCACGGGAATAATCGAAATCAGGATCTTCTCGCCGTTTTAATGCCTAACATTGGTTTGGAACCATTATTTGATACTCCAATGGGCAATGCTGACAAAATTGATGACATTATGGATTCATGGCTCTCTACTAGAGATAAATTTGAAGTGGTAAAACTGGCACAGGAACTAAGATTGCCTTTCACCGAGGTACTCACTCCAGAAGAAATTTTAAGAGACCCCCATCTTGAGGAAAGGAATTTTTTAGTCAATCTTGAACACCCACTGGAACCAAATCTTCTCCAACCGGGTCATGCCGCTTTGATGAGTGAAACACCTTGGATTAATCANCGGGCCCCCTTAATCGGTGAAAATACTGACGAAATCCTCGAAGGNCTTCTCGGAATCAAAGAAGAAGAAAGAACTGAATTACGAAATAAGGGGGTTATTCAATGACNGCTCGGGCCCTCAATAAAATTAGAGTTCTCGAATTAACTACAGCTGTTGCTGGCCCCGTGGCGGGATGTGTGCTTGCTGATATGGGGGCAGAGGTTATAAAAATAGAATCCCCAGGAGGAAGAAGTCTCAAAAGTCCTGGCGCNCCNCCACCGATTGAAGGTGCNCCAGATCATGCCTACAACCGAACCGCATTCTTCAACGAACTCCATCGTGGNAAAAAGCTATTGTCGCTTGACCTGAAGCAAGAAGAAGGCAAGGACATCTTCTTGCGACTTGTTGCAAATGCTGATGTAGTTATGGAAAATTTCTCACCGAAAATTGTCGGTCGACTAGGAATTGATTACACAGAGCTAAAGAAGATCAAGAATGACATTATATGCGTCTCCATGCCTGCATTTGGCAAATCAGGGCCATACGAATCCAGAGCCTCCTACGGCCCTGGCATAGACGCGATGAGTGGCCTTTCACATCTCACAGGGTTCCCCGACGGGCATCCTGGAAAACCTGCTCAATTTTATTGTGATCAAAATGCCGGCCTCACAGCAGCACTAACTGTGATGGGTGCAATCAGACACAGAAATCGTACG
Organism: Chloroflexota bacterium; assembly: GCA_002701625.1. The sequence continues at coordinate 6,339 of NZWK01000011.1, read as the reverse complement.
GGGCACGGACAGTACATTGAGCTAGCAATGCTAGAAGGTGAAATGCAGCTAATCGCACCTGCGCTTATGGACGTGATGATGAATGAAAGATCGCCCAATCGCACTGGCAACAAACACGAACGATTCGCGCCTCAGGGGGTTTATAGATGCAAGGGTGACAACGAGTGGGTGGCCATAACGGTAAGAACTGACCTCGAATGGCAGTCTTTAGCTGAACTAATCGGTAAACCTGAAGTCGGAAAAGATCGACGCTTCCTTGATCTAAATGGCAGACAAACTTATCACGATGATATTGATGAACTGCTTGGAGCTTGGACGAGCACGATTACCTCGCAGGAAGCGGAGACCACTCTACAGGGAGCCGGCATCCCAGCAGGAGCACTGCTTAACCTCAACGAAGCTTTCAACCACCCACAATTTCAGCACAGAAACACATTAGTGCATGTCGATCACCCTGAAATGGGTACATTCCCACACACCCGAACTGCCTGGAAATCAAAAAATGAAAATGAGGGAGTTGCCGGTCCTGCACCCACTTTTGGAAATGCAAACAACTACGTATTAAATGAGCTTCTGAATTTTTCTGCCGACGAACAACAAGAATTGAAAGATCGTAAAATCGTCTCTGATGCCCCGCTGGGCTAACTACAGACAATATACGACCTCGTACATAACTCCTGAGAGGAGCTTCGATGCCCAAAGGGAAAGTGCTTGCATGGATACTCTACGACTGGGCAACATCTGGCTATGGCGCAATCATAGGAACTTTTGTATTCAGTGTGTACTTTACTCAGGAGGTTTGGGATGGAGAGGGTGGTACCGAAGCCTGGGGGATAATGGTAACTGTGACGAGCGTATTCGTTGGTCTTGTTGGCGCTCTCCTAGGTTTAGTGCTTAATGGGGTCAGGACACACCGGCTTGTCTTAGCATTATTCGTGTTCGTCGGTGGCGTGAGTGGTGCCACGCTCATACTAATTAAGCCTGAACCTTCGTTTGCAATTCCAGCGCTGCTTCTGGTCGGCCTAGGCAGTTTTTGTGTAGAAACTTCTTTTGTGCCATACAACACTCTACTGAGGGTATTTGTCCCTCCTGAAAGAGCTGGTCGGACGTCTGCTCTAGCGTGGGGTCTGGGCTACGTAGGTGGTGTCATGTGTCTCGGGATAGCTGTCGGCCTCATGATGTCGGGTTTAATTCCCGATGAGAATCTTCTGAATGTCCGCATTACTAGTATTCTCGGTGCCGGTTGGTTAGTAGTATTTGGCCTCCCAATCGTCATCGCTCTATATAAGTTGCCGAAGGCAAGCCTCGACCAGCCGGGGTACGCCTCTGTGGGCCTTACAAAAGAAAGAATCCTACGCCTACTCACATACCGGGGTATGTGGAAATTCTTGCTGTCACGCCTCTTCCTAGCTGAAGGCCTGACGGCTTTGTTCGCGTTCGGCGGCATATTCGCTGCCAGCATCTACGGGTTCAGCACCGAAGAAGTCTTATTTTTTGCAATCGCTCTGAATATTTCGGCTGGAATCGGCGCAATCCCCGGCGGTTTCTTGGACGANCGGTTCGGACCACGTTTCGTGATTTTGGTCTCCCTGATTTGTCTAATATTATCTGGAATTNTNATTGGGCTTATCGACCACAAGCTCACATTCTGGATCGTCAGTATTTTCCTAGGCATGTTCATAGGNCCCGTACAATCATCAGGCAGATCTTTAGCTGCTAAAAGCGTCCANAAGGATGAAGCAGCNCAGCTCTATGGATTNCTGGGNTTCTCAGGTCGAGTCGTATCATTCGCAGGCCCTCTTTTNGTGACACTGGGTATCGCTATCACAGGAACAGACAAAATNATCGTTTGGATTGTCGTTGCACTAATGACTGCAGCTTTGTTTGTTATGCTCACTACACCAAAATCATTAGGCGAAATCGACAAGTCAAAGATTTCTGGAGAAACCTACTAGCTTTCAAAATATGAACAGGAGAAGCCCCAATGCTGAGTTTGAAAAATTATACAGTCGCCGTCCACGATCTGGATGAGGCCATCGAGAATCATTCGAAGCGTTTCGGTATGCAGAAAGTCGGAGATAGAGGATTTAATGATGTGGGAAAATTCGACTTCCAGGCGATGGGCTATGGGGACGCAACACTGCTCCTACTATGNCAACCNACTGACGAAAGTCCCATCGCCAAACTAATGTCAGANCGCCAGAANGGCTTTAATCCACACGGNGANGGAATGTATCTAATAGCTTATGANGCTGACGATGTTGATGCCTTTTGCAGTCAAGTAGAAGAAAATGGNGGACGAGTGACTCGCGTGCCCGGTGCTGCTAATGCCTGGGTTCACCCTACCTCTTCNAATTTTGTCCTTATGGAAATNCTGCCAAAGTCTTAGGNANATTGCAATAAGGGGAAATNATNATGACTTGGGATCCAGAAATCGAGGAAATCAACCGGAGACGTGCTTTGGCACGTGAAATGGGAGGTCCTGATCGCGTCGCACAACAGCATTCATTAGGAAAACTGACGGTTCGAGAACGTATAGAAGAACTAGTAGATTCAGGGAGCTTCCTCGAAAGAGGAATTCTCGGTGGAGTCGGTACGTACGATGAAGAAGAAAACTTGGTTGATTTTGTACCGAAATCAACAGTGTTTGGAATTGCAAAAATAGATGAGCGGCCAGTATCAGTCACCGGTCAGGACTTTACGGCAAGGCCAGGGAGTGGAAGTACGGGTGCGACTGGGACCACTGTTACTGGAGGACCACGCACNATATCAGCTGAACACATATCTCATGAAATGAAAATACCATTCGTTCGNCTCATCGATGGATTTGGAGCAGATATTCGGGCCGTAGGCCAAAAAAATAGGACCTACATACCTAATGGAAATTGGAAATTAGAACATGAACTNCTCTCTGAAGTGCCAATCGTAGCAGCAGCGCTGGGNGCTGTGGCAGGCCTTCCCGCAGCCTGGGNGCCTGCCTCACANTTCTCAATAATGATCAAAGGTAAAACTCAGGTCTTCGCTGCCGGGCCACCCGTCGTCAAGCGTGCAATTGGTCTGGATATCCCCAAAGAAGATCTAGGCGGATTCCGACAACATTCACGGACAAGCGGAGTCGTAAATAACGAAGCAGANGATGAAGTTGACGCGCTGCAGCAAATCCGTCGATTCCTTTCCTATCTGCCGACAAACGTCTGGGANCTCCCACCTTTTGGAGAAGAAAGTGACCCNCGAGATCGNAGAGATCATAAACTACGCTCTATCATTCCCNGAGATCGAAATCGAGGATACAACCCNAGAGAACTNATTTCATTGGTAATGGACCAAGGNTCAACCTTTGAACTCAGCAGATACTATGGTGGCTCTCAAATCACCATGCTCGCCCGACTTAATGGTCGTCCAATTGGGGTAATCGCTAATGACCCGATGGTTCACGGCGGCGCTCAGGATGCTCCAGCCGCTAGAAAAATAGAAAAATTTGTAGATACTTGCGATACATTCCATCTTCCAATAATTAACTTCTCTGATCAACCAGGATTTATGATCGGCCCTGCCGCTGAAGCTGCTGGNACGCTGAGAGCAGGAGTNNGAACAGCGGTCGCAATAGGACAAGCGACTGTTCCATGGGCCACAGTGATCGTCCGAAGGGTTTATGGAGTTGCAGGCGGAGCAAGACAGGATAATTCTCATTTTAATTTTCAACTAGCTTGGCCATCAGGTGAATGGGGATCGCTTCCAATTGAGGGCGGCATAGCNGCCGCGTACAGGCGCGAGATAGAAGCTGCTGATGATCCAGATGCGTACCGGCGACAACTAGAGGAAAAGCTTATTGCNATTCGGGCGCCCTGGCGCACTGCCGAGGATTTGGACGTAGAGGATATTATCGATCCTGCTGATACCCGACCCATGCTCTCNGACTGGTTAGACGTTGCNTACAAGGCAAACGAAAGGTTAGTCGGTCCCAAATCAAGAGGTATGCGGCCATAACAAATTAATCCTCCGNCAATTTTGGGAGGACTTCAGTTGCAAGAAGTTCTAGATATTTGACAATTTTTTCATGAGCCATACCAGGCGGTATTCGTAANATCGTACCGTTAATTGGCACTTCGGCCTGTCGNCGACGATAAAAGTCTACTGCTTGCTCAGGNTTCCCCACAAATGGTCCTGAAAGATCAGAGATCGATCTCATTTCTTCGGGGGTACTAGCGGGTTCATGCCTCTTATCCACCGGCACATTATCAGCATCAGCTGCGGCCGCTCCCCATTCAGCATATTTTGAATACGAATAGAAAATATGTTCGCGAGCATCTTCCCAACCTTGCTCAGCATCCTCGCTAACCCAAAAATCACGGCTGTCAAATACGGGTATCGACTCTGGATCTCGTCCGTACTTCTTCATGGCAGCAGCGAATTGGTCATATACNCCCGCACCTCCAACGTAATGAAAGCCGTCGGCCTCCCTAGCTACGCGNTCAATTGCGGCCCCACGGGACGCNCCTAGCCAAATAGGAGGNTGAGGCTTCTGAATNGGCTTAGGTTGCACACTTGCGCCTTTCACATTGAANCGTTTGCCNTCGAAATCAAATTTATCCTCTGTCCAACACCGTTTAATTATTTCTAGGCCTTCGTTCATTAANGATGGTCTATTCTTTCGATTTACGCCAAAAATCGGGTACTCATCTGGCACGTACCCCACAGCCATGCCTAAAANAAATCTNCCATTTGATAAAACGTCTACAACCGCNGCATCCTCTGCCACACGAACCGGATGATGCATCGGCAAAAGTANAAGTCGCGTTCCTATAGTTATCGNGCTGGTTTTTACTGCTGCCGCTCCAGCCATCACCAAAGTCGACGGACAATATCCATCGTCTGCACTGTGATGCTCTGACATCCACACNCTATCAAANCCAAGTGTCTCAGCTAATTGAACCTGTTCTAGTGTCTCCTCGTAAACCTGCTGATAAGGCTTGCGCCACAGTTCAGGATTACGCATACCAAACAATAAACCAAACTTCATAACATTCCTCCACTGCATTATTGCAGAGGATAGCTGATACTCCGTCCCCTCGAGTCGATCNGCGTTGATCAGTTTTCGGGCATANGGTTTTTATTTATTAGCAAATATCTTCACTGGACGGACGCGAATAATGGTTCTCTTCTGCGCTGTCAAACGATCACTGAGTTCTTGATCTGATACTTCCGGCTGATCCAATACTCGTGATATNCGCCGATGCTCCTGAAGTCGCTCCGGATCTTCGGTGATCCCCTCCGCCATNCCGTAGACCAGAAGTTGGGCATGNCCATCATTTATTACAAGCGCGCAATTTGGNTTTCTAATAATATTCTTCCACTTTGCCGTATATTCTTTCGCCGAAATTACGATCGTTTCACCGTCAAACTCNTAATAAATAGTTGATACTTGAGGACTTCCATTTTTTTTTGATGTCGCTAGTACCGCTTGGTAATGATCTTGCAAAAAAGTTGANTGCTCAGGAGTAACTTGAATCGCCATGTCTGTAGCCCCCAATCGATTAATTGTGAAACTGAGGTNGTTTGGNAGGTNCAGAGATTAAACAACTGCTGCAGCACCACCNTCAGCATTGATTGCCGTACCTGTTATATAACTGCCACGNTCTGATACCAAAAATGCTATCAAATCGGCAACTTCNTCTGGCTCACCTACTCTACCTAATGGAAGCNCCTNACCCATCTGATCGTAGGCTTCATCCAAACTTACATTTGGAAATCTTTTTTCAGCGTTTCTCCCAATTTGACCACTTTTTACTAGACCNATACATACGGTGTTTACGAGAATTCCATCCTTAGCCAAATCCAAGGACATTGCTTTNGTCAGAGCTATTCCAGCAGCCCTACTTACAGAAGTGGGAAGTGAGCTTGCACGAGGGGCCTTACCGGCCGTTGCAGTTAGATTTACAATCCTTGCGCTATTTGAGTTCCTTAGAAACGGAAGTGCTGCCTGACTGAATCGTACCGCAGCCATTAACTTCAAATCCAAATCACTGTACCATTTTTGCATATCGACATCAGGAAACGAACCGGCGGCTGATTGACCTGCGTTGTTTATCAAAATATCAATACCACCGAATCGAGAATTTGCCTCTTCAATAACCCGGTCGCAATCTGTTTGGCTGGTGACATCTGCCGATATACTCACGACTTGTCCAACCGCTACAGCTCTAATTTCTGATTCCGCTTCCGCCAACACATCTGCACGCCGAGCACAAATCAATACGTTCGCACCCTCTTGAGCAAGTCTCGCCGCAGTCGCTTTCCCAATCCCCTCACTGCCACCCGTCACAATCGCTGATTTTCCCT